>DASVVJ010000920.1:0-4821 GCA_036389955.1 Myxococcaceae bacterium | reverse complement strand
ACCCATACCATCCGCAGCGGCGAGACGCTGGGCGCGCTGGCGAAGCGCTTTGGCACCACCGTGACGGCGCTGGCCAAGGCCAACAACATCTCCAACCCGAACAAGATCATGGCGGGTCAGAAGCTGACCATCCCTGACGGGTTCGATCGCCCCAGCACGGGTGGCAGCCGGCCCAGCAGCGGCGGGGGTGGCAGCACGGGCGGCACCACGTCCGCGCCGGCCAACAACGCGGCTCCCGGGCGCGCGGGCGGGCCGATGAAGGATGACGACGGCCGGCAGTTCCCCACGTCGGCGGATGGCACGCCGATGTACAAGCAGGGCGATGCGCAGTGGGGCGGCCGCCGTCTGGGCAGCAGCTCCAGCCTGTCCGCGGCCGGCTGCGCGATGACCTCGATGGCCATGGCGGTGAGCAAGATCACCGGCAAGGCGGTCAACCCCGGCGAGATGGACCAGTACCTGGACACCCACGGTGGCTACGTGGGCAACGCGCTGGTGTGGGGCAAGGCGGCGGCGGCCGGCGGCCTGGGCGCCAGCAAGGCGGCGTTCAACTTCGACACCATCAACAAGCAGATCGACGCGGGCCGCCCCGTGGTCATCGGCGTGGACTACAAGGCCGGCAGCAACGGTGGCTCCAACGGCACGGACCACTGGATCGCCGTGACGGGCCGCGGGACGCAGAACGGCAAGCCGGTGTACTTCGCCAATGATCCGGCCACCGGCAAGCAGATCACCCTGTCGAAGGACGGCAACCGCCTGGTGGGCGGCCCGTCGAACTACAAGTCGACGGGCGAGCTGGCGGTGCTCTCGGGCGGCAACCCGCGCCCCGGCACGGCGCCCACGCCGTCTGGCCCGACCACGCCGACGACCCCTGAGAACACGCCTCCCCGGACGAGCCTGAAGGGCATGACGCTGCCCTCGGGTGACCTGGAGAAGGGCGCGCGCGGCCCCGAGGTGGAGCAGCTGCAGAAGGCGCTGGTGAAGACGGGCCACCTGACGCAGGCCCAGATGAACACCGGCCCCGGCATCTTCGGCGACAAGACGTTCGCGGCGCTCAAGGCGTTCCAGTCCGACAACGGGGTGGATGCCATTGGCCGCTACGGCCCCAAGACGCGCGCGGCCTTCGAGAAGCTGGGCGCGAAGATCGGCGGCGGCTCGGCTCCGGCGCCGACGCCCACGGGCCCCACGGGTCCGATTGGCGAGCTGCCCAAGACGGGCAACGCGTTCCTGGACCGCGTGGCGGCCGACGCCATCCGCAGCCAGCGGCAGACGGGCGTGCCCGCCTCGGTGACGCTGGCCCAGGCGGCGCTGGAGAGCGGCTGGGGCAAGTCGGGCCTGGCCACCAAGGGCAACAACTTCTTCGGCATCAAGGGCGAGGGCCCCGCGGGCCACGTCCTCATGCCGACCAAGGAGTTCCTCAACGGCAAGTGGGTCACGGTGAACGCGAAGTTCCGCAAGTACGACTCGCCGCAGGGCTCGTTCGCGGACCACGGCAAGTTCCTGCGCGAGAACAAGCGCTACGCCAACGCCTTCAAGCACACGGACAACGCCGCCCAGTTCGCCCGGGAGATTCACAAGGCCGGCTACGCCACCGACCCGGCGTACTCGGACAAGCTCATCTCGATGATCCGGCAGTACGGCCTGGAGCGCTTCGACCAGATCGGCCGTCAGTAAGCCAGCGCTGATCCGGCAAGCCGGGAACGAGGACCGTGCGCCCTTCGTGGGCCGCGGTCCTCGTTGCATTTGGGGGACAGGCACACACTTATGCCGGATCGCCTGAGGTGGGCGTGTCCGGAGACGGAGGTGCGGGGGTGGGGGAAGACGCTTTCTCCTGGGCCAGCCACTCGGGGTTGCGCAGGAGGATGGCGCCCGTCAGGAGCGAGAGGCCCGACGCCAGGCTGAGAAGGGTCTCGCCCCAGATCGTCTCGTACCGGGTCAGGAGCAGGGCGAAAATCGCCAGCCAGAGGGTGCCCCCGAGGGTCATGGCGATCAGCCCCATCCGCTGCAGGCCGCGCCAGCGCTGCCAGCCGCCGAACAGCGTGGAGAGCGAGGGACCCCAGGCCAGGCCCAGCAGGACCAGAATGAGGAAGGGGCTGGTGTTCCGGCGGCCGTTCAGAATGGGAAGGATCGCCGGCATGAAGAGGATGAGCTGGGTGATCATCGCGACGGCGGCAGCGATGAAACCCATGCCGGGAATCTTGCGCGGGGCGTTGTCCACCCGGTCGCGCCGGGCCTCTTCCAGGGCCTCGGGAGGGACCTCGAGCGCATAGGGGTAGCCGAGCGCCAACAGGGCCTCGACGGTGGCAACGCGCAGGGTGCGCCCGTCACGGCCCTTGAGGTAGGAGGACTGGGGGATCTCCAGCACGGAGAGCAGGAAGTCGGCGCGGTCCCGGGGGGACTCATTCCCGGCCAGCGGCAGAGCGAGCGCCCGGATCAGCTCCTCTACCTCCGTTGGAAGCACGCCAGGCGAGGTCACGGTCGCGAGCAGCTCGCGCAGCTTGGGGGCGCCCGGCAGCGGGTGCAGGGTCTCTAAGGAGGAGCCCTCGGAGGGGCCAGACGTGCGGAGGCGTTCCATCGCGGGCCGTAGCTTACCCGCCGGGCGGAGGTGCGAGGTAGGAGCCGCCTTGCAGGGCAGGGGAGCAGGCGGCATGTGGGGCAGGGTGGCCGCCGCGTGCGCACCGTTCGGGCGAGAGCCCTTTCAAGCCGAGTGAGGAGCCTATGGCGATGGAGCGAGCGCAGCGGTTCGTGGACGCGTTGACGAGGTTGGAAGAGAGCGGGGAGCTGGAGTCGCTCCTGGCGCTGTTCGCCGAGGACGCGCAGGTGAGCAACGTGGCGTCGTCGCGGGTGTTCACGGGGTTGGACGGGGCTCGTCAGTTCTGGACGGAGTACAAGGGGCTGTTGGCGCGGGTGAAGTCGACCTTCCGCAACATGATCGAATCGGGAGACCGGGTGGCGCTGGAGTGGGAGACGCAGGGCACGGCGCAGAACGGGGCGGCGGTGAACTACGAGGGCGTGTCGATCCTCGAGTGGGAAGGGGACCGGATCATCCGCTTCTACGCCTACTTCGATCCGGGGCTGTTGGGGCGGGAGATGGCGCAGGGGACGGCGAGGCGCTCGGAGCCCCCGGCCACCACGCCGGCCTAAATAACCCCTCTCCCTTCGGGAGAGGGACGGGGTGAGGGTTCCGTCAAGCCGCGCGAACCTCATCGAGCGTATGGCACAGCTCATCGATGGTGTCGGTGAGCTCCCGGGCGCGGCCCGCGGCCTGGGCATGGGAGCCCTCATAGCGCAGCAGCGTGAGGCGGGTGGCCAGCTCGCCCGCGCGAGCCAGGGCGCGCTCCAGGTCCGCGCGGGCCTGGGAGCGCAGTCCCTCCAGGCGGGAGAGGTGCGCCAGACGCTCGCGCAGAATGTCCGCCACGGGCTTGGAGTCCGCGCGGGCCTCGAGCGAGGAGAGCTCGCGGGCCAGCGCCTGCACGTCATGGTCCGGCGAGGACAGCACTGACTCCAGCTCGGTCAGCCGGCGTGAAGCCGCGCGGAGCGCCGTGCCGAGCGCGCGCACGCGAGTGGTCTCCAGGGCCAGCGGATCCCCCAGCTCGCGTCCCAGCCGCTGGAGCGAGTCATGAAGCCTGGCCTCGGCGGCATCGATGCGAGAGCCCTCGGCGCCAACGGGGGCGGGGGTGGTGGGCAGGAGCACCGGCAGAAAGAGCGGCCAGAGAAAAGCATGGAGCCCGGCGCGGGCGAAGCTCCCGGTGCCCCGGGCCTCGCTGCGAGCGAGCACCGCGGCGACGGCGATGCCCGCGAGGCCGTAGGCGATGGCGGTGACGAGCGCGAGCATTACCAGCTCTCCCCGGAGTCGGAGTCGTAGGAGCGGGGGCGCCACTCGCCGGTGAGCGAGTCGATGTTGGTTCGCCAGAGGGTGGCGGCGGCATCGAAGGCGCTGCTCTCGAGGGGGCGGATGACGGCGGTGGGCCTGCCGGGATTGCCCACGAAGGGGCGGACGACCCAGGCCATCTGCACACCGACCATGCCGTAGAGCGCCGTCCACGCGAGCAGGTGCAGCACGGTGCGGCCCTGCACACGCAGGGCCCCGACAAGCACCCAGACGCCGCGAAGGGCAGCAAGGCCCAGGAAGGCGACACTGCCGAGCATGAGGTGGAAGTAGCCGGTGGGCGGGTGATTGACGGCGTTGGCGAAGGCGAGCCACACGGGGCACAGGCCGAGCAGGGTGAGGCCGGTGGTGGCAAGGGCAACGAGCGCCTCGCACACGGCCTGAAGGGCGGAGACGCGGGCGCCCAGGAGCCGGCCATAGACATGGAGCGCGGGCAGACACACGGCGAGGCTGCCAAGCCCCACGAGCATGAGCTTGGGAGCGGAGGCCAGCCCCGCCAGCGGCGAGCGGGTGAAGCCAAGGAGGAAGCCAAAGGCACCGAAGCCGGCCAGGGCACAGACGGCGAGCCGCAGGGGCAGCTCGCGCAGCTCGGGGCCACCGGCCTGAACCTCGGCGAGCACGGCGGAGGGGTGACGCAGCAGCAGCTCGGCGGTGCGCAGGATGCTGGAGGAGGCGGGCAGCACCGGAGCAGGCGCGGGAACCACGGAGGGCGCGGCGGACTCAGTCAAGGTCGTGGACATGGGAAGCCTCGAGAGGAAGGGAGTGGCTCAGTGCCAGAAGAGCCCGGAGCCCCGGGCGCACTGAGCGAAGGTGATGGCGTGGAGCGCGAGGAAGCCCAGGCGCGTCATTCCGGCGAACGAGGCACCGTGGCGCTGAAGGGCCTGAGAGAAGGTGTGGCCGCTGGCGACGAGCGCGAGGACCGTGAAGAGCCAGGC
>DASVVJ010000919.1:0-4729 GCA_036389955.1 Myxococcaceae bacterium | reverse complement strand
CGTCTGACCTTCAGCCCCATCCAGCCAGGAAGAAGCAGCACCTCGATGTGCCACTTGTTCCGGCTCAGGTGCAGGTCTTCGAACGCGAGAGAAACGAGGTCATCTTCGAGCAAGGGGTCAGTTCCTGACGCGAAGGACAGGGGGCATTAAGGGTGCGAGTGTAGAGGCTCGGGGCACGCCCTGATACAGGGAGCGGCGTGAACCTATCGGTTCGGAGGAGCCATGTCCCCCCTGCCTCTCACCCTGCGCCTCCCGGTCGCTGGCGTCCTGCCGCCCCTCGCCATCCTCATCGGTGCCTGGGTCGCACGGGCGCATGGCGTCTCCCCGAAGGCTTTTGGCACCAACATCGCGGCTGCTGCGCTCGGGATTGTCCTCGTGGCGCTCCTCAGGCGCCGCTCCTGGAGTCCCCCGGGCCATCTGGCTCCGGTGTTGGCTGCGACGGCCCTCGCCCTGCTCGCCGCGACGCTCCTGTTCCCGTCGCTCGAGGGAGTCCATCGCTGGATCTCCCTGGGGCCTGTGCGACTGCACGCTTCGGCGGTCATCCTGCCCTGGATCCTGCTGGCCCTGCGGATGCTCTTGAGCCAGGCCCGGCTGGGCCTCGCGCTGGGCCTCGTCGCCATGACCCAGGTGATCCACGTCGCTCAACCCGACGCCGGGCAGGCCACCGCGTTCTCTGCTGGAGTGCTGGTCCTGCTCAGTACGACGCGCTCCATTCCCAAGGGATGGAGCGTCGCGGGGAGTGCCATCGCCGTAATCGGTGCCGCGTTAGCCTGGGGAAGAGCGGATCCGCTCAGCGCAGTTCCCCACGTCGAGCGGATCCTTCACCTTGCGGCCGACCTGGGAGTGCCCTGGCTCCTAGCCGCGCTCGTGGCGCTGGGAGGCCTCTTCTTGCCCATGGTCCATGGTGTGGCGGGATGGCGCTCGACACGCAGCGAGGCCGCAGCGATGGCCCTCTCACTCGGGGCCTACTTCGGGGGCGTTCTCGCCGTGACCGAGCTGGGGAACTTCCCGGTCCCGGTGCTGGGGGCTGGCGCGGGGCATGTGCTCGGCTGGTACTCCGCGCTCGGAATCCTCCGCTACTCCATGACACCTTCAACTCGGCGAGAGGGTGGAACGGACGCCCCTGAAGGCAGATGACGCAGAACTCGTCGCAGCCTGGAATCCCTGGGGTAGGGTAGTGCAAAGCGGGCGGAAGTAGCCCCGCGCCGAGGAGCGCCCATGGGCACGAGGCAAGCCATGCAGGAGGTGGATCCGCTCTGTCTGCCCGTGGGTTTCCAGGTGGGGCCGTGGCGGGTGAAAGGCTGGGGAGGCCGAGGCGCCTACGGCACGCTGTACTGCGTGGAGCGTGAAGGACGCGGGGCACAGGGCCCGTTCGCGCTGAAGTTGGCCATGCACCCAGGGGATGAGCGCTTCGGGCGTGAAGCGCAGTTGCTCTCGCGCATTGTCAGCCCGCATGTGCCGCGCTTCCAGGAGCAGGGCGTGTGGAAGCACCCGAGCGGAGCCTTCCCGTATGTGGTGATGGAGTGGGTGGGGGGCGAGCCGCTGTACGAGTGGGCAGCCCGGCGTAACCCCACCTCGCGCCAGGTGCTGAGGTTGCTGGCCCAGGTGGCGCGGGCCCTGGATGCCACGCACGCGGCCGAGGGTGTGCACCGGGACGTGAAGGGCGACAACGTGCTGGTACTCCCGGGGGATGGGTGGGCCTTCCTCACGGACTTCGGAGCGGGGCACTACCGGGGCGCGGCGACGCTCACCTCGAAACTCCTGCCTCCGGGCACCCCGGTCTACCGAAGCCCCGAGGCGTGGGCCTTTCTGAAAGCGTTTGAGCGTCACCCTACGGCGCACTACCGGGCCAGCGCGTGTGATGACCTGTTCGCCCTGGGAGTGATGGCCTACCGCCTGGTGACGGACGAGTACCCGCCGCCCACTCAGCCCGAGGAGAGCGGCTCGGAGGTATGGCGCGCGGCAGGCGGGCTCGGGCTGCGTTCTCCCTGTGAACTCAACCCACGGGTGAGCCCGGAGCTGAATGCCCTCATCCTGAGGCTGCTGGCGGTTGCGCCGGTCGAGCGATTCCAGGGGCGGGCGCGGCAAGCAGCCGAGGCGCTGGAGTATGCAGCGCAAGGGGAGGGGGCCCAGGGAGATGAGCTGCTGTTCGGCTGGAGCGAGGAGTACGGCCCCCGGTTGCGTTCTCCCGGAGCCGCCCGGTTTGCCGCAGAGCAGGACGCAGCGGCCCGAGAGCACGTGGCGCCGCGACACGCCCAGGCACGCAGCCGGGCCCAGGTGGACCCTTCCCGGGCTCGACGATGGAACGTCACACCCGTAGGCCGAGCCGCGGTGGCCGTGTGCCTGCTGGTGGCCGGGCTTATCGTCGCGGTGCGGCTCTGGAACCCGCTGGAGGCCGCATTCGAAACGGCCCCAGACGATCGCCACGTGGCTGTGGGCGACAGCTCCGGCGCAACTCCGGCAGGGGTCGTCACCGGCCCTCCTAGTGACAACCCGCAGGGAATCGCGGTGCCCATGCTCGAGCAGCCACTCCCCGGCCAGAACAGGCCTCCGTGTAAGAGAATAGGAGAGGTGGAACTCCGTGGCGGATGCTGGCACCGCCTGGCTGATGCCAAGCCACCATGCAGGGAAACAGGCAAAGAAGACGCGTTTGAATGGAAGGGGGCTTGCTACTGGCCTTCGTTTCCACTCGGACGTGAGCCCACCTCAAGTCCATCGAAGTAGCTACCCCGTGTCGCCTGACAACTCGTCCACCGCAGCTCGTACCAACTTCAGAAACTTCTTCTTCCGCTCTGAAGCGCTCGTCTTGGCGGTGAACGAGGCACCTTTTTCCACACTTCGCCCCATCAGACGTCTGACCTTCAGCCCCATCCAGCCAGGAAGAAGCAGCACCTCGATGTGCCACTTGTTCCGACTCAGGTGCAGGTCTTCGAACGCGAGAGAAACGAAGTCATCTTCGAGCAAGGGCTCAGTCCTCATGTCAATCTGGTCCCGGGAGAACCTCGGTCGTGCGCAATGCCTCCAGAACAGCAGCGTCTAACTCGGCAATCGAGGCTGCCAGCCGCGTCCAAGGCGGGCCCCGGTGCGGCGTCACGCGGGCTTCCCAGCCCTGCTCGGCGGGGTAGAGGTAAACAGCTCTGCTGGGACGCTCGGGGAGGGAGCGTCAGGAGGTGCTCGTTTAAGAGGGCTTCGTCACCAAGATGGAGTTGGGTGTGTAGCATCGTGTGCACTGCCCCACTAACCCTGGATGCGGCACGGATGAAGTTGCCGCTGCTTCGGAGCTGGCAACTTAAGCCCTTATATTGTTGTTTTGTGAACAAAAAATCAGGGATCCCATGGTGTTGGAGCAAAAAACTCCACCTTGAGTATGTTTCAATCTTAGATAGGTAGGTTTGACATACCGATCATGGGCAACCTTGGTTCAGACGCATCACCTAACGATCCTAAGATGAAAATTACAATTCTGCATCTCAGCGATATCCATTTCCGCCTTCAAGATAACCCCATCCTCGACAAGGCAGAATCTATCATCCTCTGCATTCAAGAGGCTTTGCGAGCTTCGGAAGGACTTATCATCGCCATTTCTGGTGACATCGCTTTCTCTGGGCTCAAGAAGGAGTATGAGATCGCCGAGTCCTTTGTCCACCAACTCCGAGGGACAGCCGTAAAAACAGCCCCTCGCTGCGAAGTCTATATCTCACTGGCACCCGGCAACCACGACTGCGATTTTTCGCGTGAGACTCAGGTTCGCAAGATTATTCTTGAGAGCATTATCTCTGGGCAGGACACCTCCGCGACGGACCCTGATATCATCAAGCAACTTACCAGCATCCAAGACGACTATTTCGAGTTCGCGGCGAGACTCACGAATGTTGTACCGACAGTCGCGCAAGAGCGGGTTCGACATTCGCGAAAGCTCACCATCAAGGGCAAAACGATCCACCTCAACACCTACAATACGGCATGGTTGTCACGGCTTAAGGAGCGGCAGGCTACCCTGAGACTGCCGACCGCTTTCCTGCTTCCGTATGAAGCCTGTGATCTTGCCCTGACACTGCTGCACCACCCTTACAATTGGCTCAGCGCCGATAGCGCCCGAGCGTTCCAAAAACATTTAGAGCACAGTTCCGACATCATTCTGACTGGGCACGAGCACGATCCCTTAGTCTATGAAAAACTGCTCACCAGTGGGGACAGACCACGTTATTCGGAAGGCGCGGCGCTGCAAGAAGGCGGCAAACTCCCGCCTAGCGGCTTCAACACTTTGCTGGTCGATCTAGAGAACAAACAAGAGCTTCGGACCCAATATTCTTGGTCCAAAGATGAGAAGTCTTATCTCAAACAGCAGGAATCCGGTTGGGCACCTATCATCCGGGTCCAAGAAGAGCGCACCCGCAGCTTTGAGAATAACCAGGACTTTCTCAACTATCTCTCTGACGCGGGGGCCGCTTTCACTCACCCCTCAGCGCGCACCCTCACCCTTAGGGACCTATTCATCTACCCCGACGTAGATGATCGCCCTTAGGAGAAGGCCACAAAATCATCGTTTGGGTCAATCATTCCTGGCGAGCAACTGAGCAGCCACGTCGTCAAGAACTCTTACATGATCTTGGTGGGGTCCGAGCGATCGGGAAAGTCCTCTCTTGCGAAGGTTCTATATCAGGACCTGCAACAACACGGACTGGTTCCGGTATTGCTTTCCGGTGACGAGATCCGGAGCCAGCGTGCA
>DASVVJ010000918.1:0-3585 GCA_036389955.1 Myxococcaceae bacterium | reverse complement strand
CCTTGCCGCCCTGCAGATACTTGTTCACCTCGGGGGGGAAACCGGTCCACGGATCCGTGCCGTACCACTTGAACTTCCCGTCCTCCGTGGCGAAGCGCTTGCCGTATCGCCGCCGGGTGCCAACCAGCTCGCCCGTGGTGGGATCCTTGCGCACGGGCGTCTGAATGCCCTTCTGCCCGAGTGAGCGCAGCAGCGCGTACGTCACCCCTTTGTACGTCTCGCACGGCAGCGACTCGGCGCCCGTCTCGTCCACGGTGTTGTCCGGAAACTCTCGCGCTCCTGCCTGGAAAACGTCCTCGTCCGTCTTCCAGTCGAAGCCGGAGAAGCCCTTGGCCAGCTCCGCCTTCCCCTCCTGGGTGTACGCGGCCTCGAGCCGGCGCGCGGTGAGGGCGAAGATCTCCCAGTCCGGCTTGGCCAGGCCTGGGGGATCCATGAAGCGCTCATAGAGGCGCAGGAGCCGGCTGTTGCAGTTGATGGACGTGAGGTTCATCTCCCCCCATCCCGCCGCAGGCAGGACGAGGTGCGCGTCCTTGGCGGTCTCCGTGAGGTACAGCTCGGACACCACCATGAACAGCCCCGAGCTCGAGCCCAGGGCCGAGAGGATCTTCGCCACGCGCTGGGCAGGTGAGGCCGCCTTCCCCACGGAGGCGAGTGCACGCGTGAGCGCGGCGGTGCGTGGGTGCAGGGCCTTGCGGAACTGCTCGGAGCGGGGCGTGGTGAGGTACGGGTTGTTGGCGACGACCCAGTAGAACTTCCCCTGGCCCTCCATGAGCAACTTGTCCACGTTGGGAGGCGGACGCGGCCCAGGGTACGCCGGGCGCACGTAGCCCTCCTGGTGCCCGCCCTGCCGCCCGCAGCCGGTGCCCGCCCGGCCGATGTTGCCGCCCAGCACCGCCATCTGCACCAGCGCGGCGATGGTGTCGTAGTTGCGGTAGTTCCAGATCATCCCCTTCTCGTAGATGATCAGGCTGCGCCGGCGGTGCTGAGCATTCTTGGGCTTGGCGATCCACTCCGCGGCCTGCTCGATGTCGGCGCGCGGGACGCCGGTGATCTTCACCGCCTCCGCCATGAACGCCTCGTAGGGCGTGTCCGTCGAGAGCGACTTCGCCTGGTAGCCGGCGAAGGTGGCCACGTCCGTGCGCTGCTCGAGCATGGCGCGGTCCGCGAACTTCTTCTCCCAGATGGCGCGGGCCACGGCGTTGGCCAGCACCACGTCCGTGCCCAGGTGAGGCCGCAGGTGCAGCACGCGCTGAGCCCCGAGCGACTGGGCCACCGTCACCGAGGACGTCTTGCGCGGATCGACCACCACCAGGCGTGTCGGCTCAAGCGGCTCTGCGTCCCCGAACGCTTGCTGCTTTTCCTCCCGGGTCTTCCCCAGGAAGTTGGCCATCATGTGCTCGGTGTAGAAGACCGTGGCCGTCTCGTAGGAGTTGGCGCCCCAGAGCACCAGCGTGTCACACAGGCGCGCGTCCTCGGCGGTGTAGTGCAGCTCGTGCACGCCACGATCGCGGCTGCCCCAGACCTCCGAGTTGTAGGCCGGCCGGTTGTGGATGGCGACGTTCTTCATCCGCAGGCCCGTGAAGAAGAGCTTGCCGATGGCGTAGTTGTTCTCGAAGCCGCCCCCGCCGCCGCCGTGGTCGGTCGCCTTGGCGCACAGCGCGTCCGGGCCGTGCTGGTCGTGCACGCCCTTGATGACGCCGGCCAGCACGGCGATCGCCTCGTCCCACGAGATGGGCACCAGGGCCTCGCCCACCCGCAGCAACGGGCTCTTCAGCCGCTCGCGCGTCGGGCGGTCCTCCGCGTAGGTGGTGAGCGCGTTCGACCCGCCGCGGCTCGAGTGGTCGCGCTGCAGGTTGATGGGCGAGTCCTTCGCGGGGACGATCACCACATGCATGCTGCGGCCATCCGCCTGCCGGACGATCGAGTGCATGCTCTCGTTGTATGTCAGCCCCTCCATCATCACCTGGGGCTGGGTGAGGTCGACCCCGAAGGCATTCTTCTCGGGCTCGGGCCCGCCGATGCTCCCGACGGGCCAGGTGTAGACGGTGTAGCCGCACCCCACCGTGCAGTACTGGCACACGGTGTTCTGCACCCGGGCCCCCTTGGGAGGAATGGGGAGGGCGTCACGCCGCTTGTAGAGTCCCATGGCGGTGGTGTCTGTCCTGAAGAGAGGAAAACAGGGTTAGAGGACGTTCTCGATGCGGCCCCAGATGAGGCCGTCGATGCCTTCCGCGAGGAGGTCATCGCCGTCGATGCGCAGCTTGATCTGCGGCAGATACTCGGTGGCCGGGCCCTGGAAGCACTGCCCATTCACCGCCGGATCGAACTGCGAGTAGTGGCAGGGGCAGACGAAGCGGTTCTCCTGGAAGAGCACCGGGCAGCCCCGGTGCGTGCACAGGCTGGAGAAGGCCACGATGTCCTGGTCCTTGCCGACGCCGCCGAGCGCGGGGCGGCCCAGCTTGACCAGCAGCGAGAGCGCCTGCGGGTCCGGATACGCGAAGGACACCGGCTCACCGGGCTTGAGCGCGGAGACCTGGGCGATCTTCAAGCGGGGATAGGTCCGCTGGGTGAGCTGGGCCAGCGCCGTCTTGGGCACCCCGGACGCGGTGGCCACGACCGTGGCGACCTTGACGAAATCTCTGCGGTTGATGTCCACGCGCCATCCTCCGAGGCAAGACCGAACCCGCCCGCGCAGCATGCCACGGTGCCAGGGGAAACTCGCCCAACAACCGCAGGGACCGCTGAAGCGGCCGCCGGTCACCGGAAAGGGCGAGCCCAAGGTGCTCTCGCGGAGAGGCTTCCGCTATCGGGAGAAGTTCGAGCACGAGCCGACCGTCGAGGAGAATTCAAAGGGGAGCACCGACACGGTGGGCGGTTACGCCAACTGGCTCCAGGGGGCAGAGTCCCAGGAGTGCCGTAAGCCAAGGACGCAGCGCGTGGTCCGGGAGGCAAGAGCGCTCCTGGCGCAGAGATCCCAGTTCCGCAGTCTTTCCAGAGGAAAGTCCCGCATCGTGTCATGCCTCCGTTGACGCTCCGGGCGGGCTTTCAGGGACGTCTTGGATGTCGGACGCGAAGATCATCTCTAAGTGGAGGATGGCGATGGGATCAAGTCCAAGCGCGCTGCGCACGTGCCGAGAGAAAGTCAGTGGCTCTGGCGCCCCCTCGACTCGCGCATCATCGAGCTGGAGCACCGTCGGCTGATACACGCTGAGCGCCGCGCGTATCTCCGCGCGCCAGGAGCGCCCGGTGTCGCTGATGGTGTAGGCCAGCATGGCGCCAAGAGGGCCTTGTGTGTAGGGCGGGTCCTTCGTGAGGAAGTTGCCAAGGCCCTCCGCCGCGAGATAGCGCCCGACGATATCTTCCTGTGTCACCAGGGGCTTGGCCTCGATGGCCAGCTCCGGAGCCCCCACTCCAGTCGCTGAACACACATAGAAGTCAACCTTGCGCAGGTGACGGCCCGCGTGCGTTGCGCTCGGGACTGGGTACTCGCAATGGAACTCGACGTCGTTCAAGCGGAGGAAACGCTTCGTCTTGGTATCCGTGCGACGGGCACTGCGCGCGAATTCCGCGAGCTCGGAGGTGAGC
>DASVVJ010000917.1:0-8409 GCA_036389955.1 Myxococcaceae bacterium | reverse complement strand
CGATCTCCGGGTAGCTGAAGCCGCGCACCTCGCGCAGCCACAGCACCTGGCGCTGCAGCTCGCTCACTTCCTGGAGCGCCTCGCCGAAGTGGCGCTGCATCTCCGCGCCCACCGCGTGGGCCTCGGGGGTGGTGGGCTCCTGCGGCTCGTGGCTCAGCTTGTCCCGGCGCTTGCGCGCCCGCAGCCAGTTGATGCTGCTGTTCACCATCACCCGGTGCAGCCACGTCGTCCACGCGGCGCGCCCATTGAACCCTTCGGGCTTGCGCGCCAGCCGCGTGAACACGTCCTGCACGACATCCTCCGCATCGTCCGCGTCTCCGACGATGCGCCGCGCGATGGCCAGGGCGCGGGTGCGATGTTGGCGGTAGAGCTGGGAGATAGGGGGTAACCCAACGACACCGGCGACCATGACTTGCCTCCTCGGACCCCCGCATAAGGGGTCTGATGATTAGAACGCGGGAGGCTCGAAAAAGTTCTGGCTCATGCTGCGGTGCGTGATGTCGGCGCGGGTGTTACTCGGACTCCTCCTCGGAACGGGTGCTGATGCCCCAATCTTTCAGTCTCTTGAAAAGGGTGGAGCGGGCCAGGCCCAGTTCCTTGGCCACGCGCTCCTTGTTGTAGTGGTAGCGGCGCATGGTGTTCTCGATGATCTGCCGCTCCAGCCGCTGCATCATCATCTCGAGCGTGAGCCCCACCGGCATCTCGAGCGAGATGCCCGCGGCGCCCGTGGGCTCGCGGCTGTACTCCTGATCGAAGGTGATGTCGGTGGCGTCGATCTTCGGCCCCCGGCGCAGCAGCAGGGCGCGGTGCACCACGTTGCGCAGCTCGCGGATGTTGCCCGGCCAGGGGTGCTGCTGCAGCTTGTCCATCGCATCGGAGGTGAACTTCACCGTCTGCCCACGGGGGGCATAGGTGTGGATGAAGTGCTCGGCCAGCACGCCGATGTCTCCCTTGCGGTTGCGCAGCGGCGGCAGCATCAGCGGGATGACGCAGAGCCGGTAGTACAGGTCCTCGCGGAAGGAGCCCTCGCGCGCTTCGGCCAGCAGGTCCCTGTTGGTGGCGGCCACCACGCGCACGTCCACGTGAATGGGGCGGCTGGCGCCCACGCGCTTGAGCTCCCCGCTCTCCAGCACGCGCAGCAGCTTGGCCTGCAGGTCCAGGGGCAGCTCGCCAATCTCGTCCAGGAAGAGGGTGCCGCCGTGGGCCTCCTCGAAGGCGCCCTTGCGAGCCTTGTCCGCGCCGGTGAAGGCACCTTTCTCGTGGCCGAACAGCTCGCTCTCGATGAGTTCCTTGGAGATGGCCGCGCAGTTGATGGGGATGAAGGCCTGGCTGGTGCGAGGAGAGCAGAGGTGGAGGGCGCGGGCGACCAGCTCCTTGCCGGTGCCGGACTCGCCGAGGATGGCCACCGCGGCGTTGGAGGGCGCTACGCGCTCAATGAGTTCCACCAGGTTCCGCACGGAGGGATCGTCACCGATGATGCCGTGGAAGGACTGGGTCTGCCGGCCCAGGGACAGGGGCTCGAGGATGAGTTCGGTCTCGCCCACGCGCAGCACGGTGTTGAGCGGCACCTCCACCTCGAAGATGCGCACGCCGCCCAGGAACGTGCCGTTGGTGGAGTTCATGTCCAGCACGTGGAAGCCGTTCTCTCGCCGCGTCACCTGGAGGTGCTTGCTGGAGATGAACCGGTCCTGGACCACGAGGGCATTGGCCGGGTCCTTGCCGATGGTGAAGCGCTCGCCGGTAATCTCGTGAATGAACTCGTTGGGGCCCTGCTTCACCCGCACCTGAGCGGGTTGGAAGCCGTCGTCCTGCGCTGGCCGCTGCTGCACGCTGGTGTGGCGGCCCACACCGGTGGCATCCGCGGACTCGCCGCCGCCGCTGCCGCGCAGCCGGAACACCGCGCGCCACTTGCCCAGGGAGAGGTCGCTTCCGTCCGCGAGATCTCCGCGAAACATCGGAGTGCCGGCCACCAGCGTGCCCTTGCCGGAGAGATCCTCCAGCGTGCAGCGTGTGCCGTCGTAGGAGAGCGCGACGTGCTGGCGGCTGACGTCGGGATCCGGGATGACGACGTCACACTTCTCACCGCGGCCAATCACCACGCGCTGACGCTCGAGCCCCACCCTGAGCACTTCCTCGCCACGGCGAAAGAACACCAACTCCGGCATACCGGCCTCCTTGGATGCGGGTGGCGCTTTACCTGAGGGAGCCTCGGTTACGCAACCCATCAAACCCATCAAGTAGGGCAGGGGCGATGTGCCGTCATGAGTAGTGGTGCTTACACTTCGGTGAACCTCGTGCCCGTGGTGCCCAGCGCGTCCATGGCGTTCTTGATCTCCTCCGAGACGATGAGGACCTCCCACCCCTCGGGGCGGAACACCCGGGCATTGCCCACCTGCGCCTTGTCGAGGCGCAAGCGATCCATTCCGATGTACTGCCCGACCTTGTCTGGTACGCCATGCTCTGGCTTCCAAAAGCGGACCCGGGACGCTGCTTCGTCAATGCAGCGGATGAGGCGGGTAACCACAAGGACGAGGTACTGATCGGGTTGGCCATCGATATCCGCGGGGATGAGCTGCACGGCACCTGGGGCCATTTCCGACAGCATGGACGCCACCTTCACGTGGACCACAGGGATCTCGGTGCCTGCCTCGGAGAAGTCCAGGGGCCTGCCCTCTGTCTCGATGGGGACGCTCAACCGCCCAGCCACCTGGACGGGGGCTCCTTTCGTGAAGTCCCAGTCGAACACCTTGCGGCCCTGGCTATCGATGGGAGTGCCCAGGTGCCATCGGCGTGAGATCTCCATGTCATCGTGGAGTTTGAAGAAGCGCTGGGGCATGGCGGGCGTTCTAACGTCATTTTCCCTGGGTAACGAGCCGGTTCAAGTCAGAGCCGGGAGTTGCGATGCTTTGGGCCAGGTCATCGAGTGCAACCAACAGCCGCACCCGGCAGTCCGCGATGGTGCGGCAGTTACGCAGAGCTCTGTTCAAGCTCTCGTAGACCAGCTCATGATAGTCCTGTGGGTGAGGTCCCCTGTGGCCCTCGATGGGCACGATGTTCTCAGTGTCCTTCATCCTCATGCCGGCCCTGGCGAAGAGCTGCTCGAACCGAGGCGTCCATGGGCCTCCGCGCATAGTGGACTTCCTGTTGGCGATGGTCGCGATGTGGTGGTTCTGTTTGCCCCTCGCTCGCCCCTGGGCCGCCATCGCCACCGCGAGTGGCGGCAGTGCCACGCGGAAGCCCTCGGACGTCACCGCCACCGACTCGGCCGCCGTCACTTCCGACAACAGGAGCCCCTCCCGGCCCGCCGCCTGCATCGACTTGTGCTGAGCCCGGCAGTGTCGCCATCTGTTCCCCGAACCCCTTCGCCGTGTGTGTCAGCAGGGCCATGGCGATCAGGGCAAATGCCTGGGCGGCCTCTCGCGAGAACAATCTGCCGAACCGCTCTCCCGCCTCCCGGAGCTGCTCGAAGGTGGTGGCCTTCTTCACCTCCTTCATCAGCTCGAACCAGCCCGTGATCAGGTTGTAGAGCGTGCTGGCGCCCACCCAGACGATGAGCGCCACGGTGGCCCACGCCGCCACGAGCTTGGTCACTGGCTCGGGCATCGCCAGCAGGACGAGCAGCGTGACGATGGCGCACAGGGCGGCCTGCATCACCGCCTGCAGGCTCACCATCTGGCCCAGGGCTTGCTCGAACTCCTCCAGCACCGGGCTCTTGCTCATCGCCATCGCCCACAGGTACCGGCCCCGCATATCCAGGTATTTGCCCTCGACCAGCGCTCCTCCCAGACAGTCCCCTTCGTACCCATGGGTACGAAGGCACCAGGCCTTGTACCGGCTGACGAGCTGCTGCTCCTCCGGCGTCAGTGCTCCTTCCAGCGGCATGCCGGCCCCTTGTGGCACCAGCTTCCGCTCTCCCAGCAGGTACAGGTAGTTGCCGTATTGCGGATCGAGCCCTAACAGCCGATCCACCGTCTCTCTCGGTGTGCCGGTCAGCCGTACGTCCCGCGCCATTCTCCGAAGGGTCTCCGTCACTTCCCGGGCCGGCACTGTCACCGGTTCCACCGTCTCCGTGCGGGGGATGTAGAGGAGGGTTTCGCCGTCCGCTCGGGTTTCCACCCGGACCACCTGAGGTGTACCGCTGCATCCAATCATCACGGCCAGGAGCAGTGCCTCCACGCGCCAGAGCAGTTGCCACGGCCTCATGAGTCATTCCTTCAGTGGGGAGTGGCTCAGATTAGAGGGCTGCTATGTGGGAGAGGAGGATGCGCCGGGTGGTGGTGGCGCCACGCCCTGAAGGGATGTCTGACCAGTCAGACATCCCTCGAAAGCGAGGGGGATGTCTGACCAGTCAGACATGGGTCTGGCCTTACGCTCAGCGATTTCAGGCGTATACGAAAAGACGAGTTCACTATGAGTGAACAGATTCAAGGGGCCTTCGCAGGGCTCGAAGTGGGCAGAGGCTCCTTGGGAGGCTCAAGAGCAGGGCTGTAGCACTTGCCGCTGAAAAGCACGCCACCGTTCTCCACGCACTCCTCGGCTGTCAGTGAGGAGTTGGGTAACCAGCAGCCTCCATTGATGGCCACCTGCTTGGGGCCCGGGCACCCGCCTCTCTTGTCAGGCTGGGCTTGCGGGCCTGTACGAGGCTTGGGAAGGGGTTCCTGGGTAACGGGCTTCTTCTCGGCTGAGGGCGGGGGGGACGGCTGAGGCTCGATGGGAGCGGCTTCGCCCATGGCCGCCGTGCCCGCGTCTGGCGCATGGAAGGCTGAAGACGGCTGCGGGCCCGAGGACACGTGCGCGGGAGGCCGGGGTGCTGACGGCACGGCCCACAGTAGCAGTGCGAGGACGCCCACGAACGCCAGCGCCAACCAGGGCTCCCAGGCCCACTCCCGAGCCGGTGGCCGGACGCGCGGTGGGCTTTCGTTTCCCCTCTCAGGCGCCGGGACGTCCGGCGGCGGTGCCTTGGCGACTGGTTTGAGCTCGGCGGGGCGCTGCGCCGCCAGGGGCGCGTTCGCCAGGGTCTCCAATGTCTGTGCCACCTGAGCCGCCGTGCCGCGTGCCTCCGGAGCCTCCGAGAACAGCTGGAGAAGCACCTCCCGCAGGCCGGGGGCAACCTGGGGAGTGCGCTCCAGCAGTGGCCGAATGTCGGGGGGCGACACCTGCCAGGTGTTGTCCTCCCCTTGCCGCACCTGCATGTCCGGAGGGTACTGGCCCATGAGGAGGTGGTAGGCGGTGACCCCCAGGGCATAGAGGTCATCGGCCGCAGAGGGAGGGTAGTAGCTGTCGCGGTGGCGAGCCAGGCGGATGTAGAACAGGCAGGCCTGAGGGGACAGATAGGCCGGAGTGTGCGGGGCCAGGGACTGGTGAGTGAGCCGAGACGCTCCCTGGAAGTGGCAGGAGCCCAGGTCGACGAGCACCGGCAAGCTGTCCGACAAGCGGACCAACACGTTGTCGCCCTTGACGTCGCGGTGCACAGCGCCAAGGGCATGCAAGGCCTCCAGGGCCCGGGCCAGCCCCGCAAGCACCCGGCACAGCTGGTGGCCCGAGGGGGAGTGCTGCGCGGCCCAGTCGTACAGGGGCGTGCCCTCCACCCACTGCATGACGAGGAAGGGGTGCTCGAAGCCGGAAATGAGGCGCACCATTCCCGTGTCCAGCAGGCGGGGGAAGCTCGGGTGGCTCAGGCCCGAGAGCAGCTCGGCCTCGCGGCCCATGCGCGCATTCCACGGCGACAGCGAGAGCTTGAGCGCCACGGGCCCTTTGTGCTCCTGGCCCGCGAGCACGGCGCGGTAGACGGCGCCGTAAGCGCCCCGGCCCTGAAGGGCCTCCACGCGCCAGTTTCCGACTTGAGTGCCTGGGGCCAGTGGGAGCAAGGGATCCTCGGCAGTGCGCTCCACCGGTCAGCTTGACGCGGAGCGGGCAGCGAGGCGCTCTCTACCATGCAATGAGACGGTCTGCCGGGTGCCCCACGCGCAGGTGCCAGGGGCTCCCTTGGGACGGAAGTTGGCCCGAACCCTCGGCCGTTGTCCCTTGGAAAGGGGCTCGGAGGCATGGCAGCCTGCGAGCCCTCTTCCAAGGATCGCTGCATGCCCTCCAGCTTCTTCTTCGCCCGCCTCGTGCCGAATCGTCCTGACTTCGTGATGACCATGACCCCCGAGGAGCGGGCGACGATGGGTGCGCATGCCGGGTTCCTCCAGAGCCAGCTTGCGGCCGGTACGCTGGTGGCCGCAGGACCGGTGATGGACCCGGCGGGGCCCTTCGGAATGGCGCTGTTCGAGGCGGAGTCGCTGGACGCGGTGCAGCGGTTGCTGGAGAAGGACCCCGCTAGGGCGATTGGTCGCTACGAAATTGCGCCTATGGGGCCAGTCATAGCCCGACCCGCGCGTCCTGCGGGGGCCTGAGCGGGCACTCATCGAGTCCTATTCTTCCAGGAGCGCTCCCTGTGCTTTCGGGTCAAACCCTTGGGGCCATTGAGTGGAGTGATCGTATTGAGCTCCCTCAAGGTCGGCTTCATGAAGAGAGGCACCTCGAAGGTCGGCGCCGCGAAGATCAGCTCCTTGCAACGATGCGAGGAACAAATCCGCTTCCTGAAGATTCGCGCCACAGAGAGATGCGCGATCCAGTCTGGCACCGTGGAGCCTCGCGCGGTGGAGTATGGCCCGCTTGAAGTTGGCGAACGCGAAGTCCGCCTCACTGAGGTTCGCTCTCTTCAGCGAGGCCTTGGCGAACTGAGCCGCGTTGCACATCGCTCCTAACAGGTTGGCGTCGTCGAGCGTGGCTTCGGTGAAATCGCACGGCTCGTAGATGCTGGCCCGGCGTTGCATGAGATCCGAACCCGTGAAGTGCACACCCGTCAGATCCGCACTGCGGAAGATGGCGCCCCGCAGGCTCAACTCGGACAGCAGCGCGCCCTTCCACTGTGCGTTGGGCGCGATGATGATCGGGCCAATCCGCATCAACCAGAACCACGCGAGCAGCGAACGAACGGTCAGTGGACCCTTGATCCGCATGCCTTTGCTCTCGCGCAGGCAACTGCCAAGCGCGAGGGCTGCCTCGCGGAGCCACGGCATGCGGTCTTCTCGCAGTGCCTCGGGACGGCCCGGCGGGAATCGCTGCTCCTCCAGCTCGAAGCAGTCTTGGGCCCACTCCAGTAAGACCCTGTGCTCCTTCTCCTCCAGACCGAAGGGAGCGCGCGGGTGCTGCTGCAGCGGCTGCCCGTTCAGCATCTCCATCAGGAACTCGAAGGTCCTGTCCTCGCGGCTGAGCAGCCGTCCGTCAAGCAGCGGCTCCTCCAACGCTTTCCAATCCCGCTCCCTGGCTTGCACGATGGACTTGAGCCGGTCTGCCCAGTAGCGGGCCGCCAGGTACTCGCGGAAGCTCTTGTGCCCGAAGAGAAGCCGGCTGGCCTTTCCCGAGCTCAGGTGAGCCTGCATCGTTAGCAGCAGCCCCACCTGGATGGCCTGCAGGGTGTCCGGGGCATTTCCCAGTTTCAGCTCCTCCGCGATGAGGTTCTCGATCTCACGCCCGGTCAGCTCCATGGCTTCTTCGTGGCCGAAGTACTTTTTTCGCTGCTCGCGCTTGGTCGCCTCCCACGCGATGCGGCCCATCAGCCAGAGCATCGCATCGGGTGGCTCCGCCGAGGCGGCGAGTAGCTCCAGCTTGATCAGCTGCTTGCACAGCTTCGAGGAGGACTCGCTGATGTTCCGGTGGTGCTCTCCTGCTTTGTCGTGCTTGCCCTTGGCGATCTGCCAGAAGAACTCCTCGTAGAGCGCGGCCTGACCCGTTCCCATGTCGCGGCTGCGGCTCCAGGTCAGCGCGATCATGAACAGCAGAATGGGGGTGCTTGCGAGTTCAGAGAGCTGGCGCTTCGTCAGCTCCGGGTAGGATGGTCCCTGCCCGGCGTTGAGCTGACGCCAGCGGTCGAGCCATGTGTCGATCTGCTTGCCCTTCCAGGGCCGGAGCTCGATTACCGGGATTCCCTCCAGATCTTGCTCCGAAGGCAGGGCCCCGGGACGCGAGAGGACGATGAAGCGGTGATGGCTCGAGGCCTCGTCGCGGATGCGTTGGAAGAAGTCGCTCAGGCGCCTCTCGTCGAAGACCACTTCGTCCAGGCCGTCGATCAAGAAGACGACCCGCTGCTCCTTGCCAGGAGGAGCCAGGGCCGGATCCCGCGCCTTCACATCCAGTCCCAGCGCGCTGGCCTGCCGCTTCCAGGCTCTGCGCACGGTCTGCTCGAACTCGAAGCTCTCGCCGGTCAGGTCCTCGGCGCAGCGGATGAAGACAGGCTCGATGAGCTCGGGCGACGGCTGGGAAGCGCTCGGGAAGCGGTAAGCCCAGCGTTGCGCCAGCGTCCGGGCCGTGAGGGACTTGCCCATCCCGAAGTCCGCCTTGACGACGAGGACGTTCCTCCCAGCC
>DASVVJ010000916.1:0-8820 GCA_036389955.1 Myxococcaceae bacterium | reverse complement strand
CAGCGCCTCGCGAGAGCCCCGCAGCACGTCTTCACGGTCCGCGAGCCCCAGCTCCGCCATGCGCCGCTCATACCCGTGGTACAGGCGAGCAAGCACCCGAGCGCGCGGCTGCCTCTCTGCTGGTAGCGAGGCGATGACGTCCTGAAAATCCCGTGGCGTCAGCCGGCCCGCCTTCATGTCGAGCACCAGCTCCAGCGCGGCGCGCGCGAAGGCCGGCTCATTCACGAAGTCGCCGAAGGGCGTCTCACCGAGCCCCTGCGCCAGCGAGGCCACCACGACGTGCGAGGTCGCGGCCGAACACGGGCGGCGGTTCAGCTCGGCTGCTCCACCCAGCGCGTTCACGAATTCGTCCCACGTGAGACAACCCGTTCCCAGCACCAGGCCGCGCTTTTCCCGTGCGGCGCGCAGCACTTGCTGGCGCCGGCCTGCGTCGGGGAAGACCTGGAGGGTGCGGGCGGGACGCGACATTCCGTGGGTGCAGTGTAGAACGTCCGAGGTGCGGTTGTTTATGCTCCCTTCCGTGCTGACCTCTCACTGTGTCCTGGCAGTCGCTGCCCTGCTCGCTGCCTCCCCGGTGCCCTCGGACGTCCGCCCCCTGGCCCAGGAGGCAGCAGGTCCTCATGAGCTGCGCTTCAGCCCCGGGCGCGACGGCCTTATCACCGGTGTAGGTGCGGTGCTGCTCCTCGGCAGCGAGGCGCTTTTCAAGGACGACCTGGCTCCGGCCACATGCCGCTGGTGCGACCGGGCTCCGGATGGGACGGACCGGCTCAACCGCCTGGACCGGTGGGGGCGAGGCCTTGCCGGCTCGACCGAGGCGTCCCGGAAGCGCGCCAACACCTGGAGCAACGTGCTGGACTTCGGGATGTTGCCACTCGGAGTGCTGGGAGCGCAGTACGCCCTGTCTCAGGGGAGCGGCGCGCCGCGGAGCATGTTCTTCGAGGACTCGGTCATCATCCTCCAGTCCTCCACGCTGACGCTGGTGCTCAACCAGGCGGTGAAGTTCACCGCCGGCCGGGAGCGGCCCTTCGTGCACGTGCTGCCCGAGGACCAGAAGCTCCTGACGCCCCACCCCACCGACAACAACCTCTCCTTCTTCAGCGGCCACACCAGCCTGGCCTTCTCGCTGGTGGTGTCCTCGGGCACGGTAGCCGAGTTGCGCGGCTACAAGCACCGCGGCTGGATCTGGGCGGTCGGCCTGCCCCTGGCCACCTCGGTGGGGCTGCTGCGCATGGCGGCCGACAAGCATTACCTCACCGACGTGGCCGTGGGCGCCCTCGTGGGGTCTGCCTTCGGAGTGGCGGTGCCGCTGTTGCTCCATGGGCGGGTGAAAGAGCGCCCGGACCCCATGGCCCTCCAGTTAACGGGCGGGCCCCGTAGCGCAGTGATCAGCGGGCGCTTCTAACCCGGGCGCGAAAGCCACCCATGAACCAGCCGGCAGCTCCCCAGGACACCCGGTTCTTCAAGCACAGCGCCGTCGAGGGGCTGCTCCGGGGCATGGGCGTCGCGCCGGGCTCGGTGGAGATGGCCGAGGTCATCCAGCTGTGCGGCGGCAACCGGGACATGCCCACCGAGGTCCCGGTGGAGCGCTACATCACCCTGCTCGAGTGGCTGGCCACCCGCTACTTCCCGAAGAAGCCGCTGCGCGACGGCCTCGAGGCCGTGGGCCGCCGCATGTTCCACGGCTACCGCGAGACGCTGCTGGGCAAAATCCAGCTCGCCGCGCTCAACGTCGTCGGCCCTGACCGGCTGATGCGCAAGGCGGGCGAGTTCATCGGCCGCAACAGCAACTTCGGCCAGCGCACCTCCGAGCAGGTAGGCCCACGCCACTACCGCATCCGCTTCCGCGGCGTCCCCATCGCTCCCGAGTTCTATTGCGGCCTGTGCCTGTCTGCCTTCGACGTGTTGGGCATCAAGACCGGGCGCATCACCGTTGAGAAGCAGGGCCCCGAGAACTTCGAACTCGACGTCCGCTGGGATTAAGGGTCTGGACTCGATTCCAGTCTGCGCATATAAATACAGCTAAGCCAGATTCTGGCGAAGCGAGCGGCGTCACAAGTCGGCACTGACTCACTCCTACCTTCGTCTACCCTTCATTCAGCCGCGCCCTGGAGACGAAATGACTTCACTCAGCTCCGCCGCCCGCGCGCCAGGGCTCTCCCGAGGGTCACCGGCGATCTTCATCCAGCCCATGGCCCGGTTCGAGCCGCGCCCGGTGGATCCGTCGAACATCCGGCCGCGGCGCACGGCGTTCTCGTTCCCCAACTCGATTCCGCGGCATTGGATGGCGGGCAACGCGGTGGCCACCCACTTCTTCAACGCCATCAACCTGTTCGTGGTGTCGTTCGAGGACTTCATGGCGCGGGTGATGCGCGGGCGCCTGCCGCATCTGGAGAACGCGGAGTTCGCGCGGCAGATCCGCGGCTTCATGGGCCAGGAGTCCACGCACTCCTTCGTGCACACCAAGTACCTGCAGAACCTGAGGGATCAGGGCTTCCAGATCGACGGCTACCTGAGCACCGCCGAGCACGTCTTCACCCATTGGTTCGAGCAGAAGCTGGGGCCGCGCGTGAGCGTGGCGACGATCGCCGGCTTCGAGCACCTCACGGCGGTGCTGGCGGAGATCGTCCTCACGGGCCGCATGGTGCGTGAGGCGGAGCCGGCCATGGCGGAGATGTGGGAGTGGCACGCGGCCGAGGAGATCGAACACAAGGAGCTGGCCTTCGAGCTGCTGAAGGTGACGAGCGGCTCCTACCTGCTGCGCATGGTGGGCGCGCTGCTGGGCGCGCTGGTGGTGGCGGGCTTCATCGGCGCGGGCATGGTGATGCTGCTGCGCCAGGAGCGCCTGCTGTGGCGCAAGCAGACCTGGACGCAGCTCAAGGGGCTGTTGTTCGGGCCGGCCCGGTTGGCGGTGCGCTCGGTGCGCCTCTTCGGCGAGTACTTCCGGCCCCGCTTCCATCCCCGCCAGCGCGACACCTATGCGCTGGCGGAAGAGGTCTTCCAGCGGCAGGCCGCGCAGCCCGGCGCCTGAGGGAGAAAGCAGAGAAAACCGGATTTGGGCATTGACTTCGCCCAGCCCTCGGTGTCCCGCTGCGGGGATGGCGCCGGTTTCCCTCCGCGAGCCCTCCTCTCGCCACGTGCGGAGCCTTCCTGGTTCCTACGCGTGCGCCTGGGTGCTCCTGCTGGTGGTGGGAGTGCTCACAGGCCCGCGCGGCGCCTGGGCCCTGGAGCCGGACCGCTCGCTGGCCCAACTGCCCCACCGCGCCTGGCAGACGGCGGATGGGCTGCCCCAGAACAGCGTGCTGACGATGCAGCAGACGCCGGACGGCTACCTCTGGGGAGGAACCTGGGAAGGACTGGTGCGCTTCGACGGGGTGCGCTTCACCGTCTTCGACGAGACCAACACCCCCGCCCTGCCCGGCCGCTCCATCCGCAACCTGGCGCTGGACCGGGATGGAACGCTGTGGATTGGCACCACCAAGGGCCTGGCCCTCCTGCGCGAGGGGCGCTTCTCCCGCCTCGAGCCTCCCGAGCACGAGCCGTTGCGCAACATCAACGATGTGCTGGCCACCCGGGATGGGAGCGTGTGGATCGCCGCCGAGGACCGGGGCATCACCCGGCTGTTCGAGGGCCGCTTTCAGACGTGGACCACCGCCGAGGGGCTGGCCAGCAACGAGATGCTGTCGATCGCCGAGGACGCGGCGGGGACGATCTGGGCGGGAGGAGCCGGGGGACTTCAGCGCTGGACCGGCAGCGAGTGGACGGCGCCGGTGGCCTTCGAGGGCCGGAAGAGCGTCAGTGTGAGTTCCCTGCTGTTCGGCCAGGACGGCACCTTCTGGGTGGGGCTCGATGATGGAGACGTCTACCAGGTCCAGGAGGGGCGTCCCCGGCGGGTGCCCGAGGCGAGCCAGCCCGGCGCTCCCATTACCGCCCTCTTCATGGACCGGGCAGGTGCGCTCTGGGTGGGCAGCCTGGGCCAGGGCGTGCTGCGGCTGATGAACGGCCAGCGCTCGGAGATGCCCAGTGGGCACATGCTGGCGGGCAGCCTGGTGAATGTCGTGCTCGAGGACACCGAGGGCAACATCTGGCTCGGCACCGAGGCCCGGGGGCTGCACCGCCTCAAGGACGCGCCCTTCGTTCCCTACGGCACGCTGGAGGGCATGTCCCACGAGATGGTGCTGACCATGCTCGAGACGCGTGACGGCAGCCTCTGGTTCGGCACCGTGGGCGGCGGCGTCACGCGCATGCAGGGCGGCCGGATGACGTCGCTGAGCACCCGGGACGGGCTCGTCCTGGACCGGGTGCGTGCTCTCGCCGAGGGCCACGATGGCAGCGTCTGGTTCGGTACCCGCAGTGGGATCAGCCGCTGGCAGGCCGGCACCGTCACCTCGTTCGGCACCGCGCAGGGGCTGGAGGATCCGCGCGCGTACCTGCTGGCCGTGGACAAGGCCGGAACGCTGTGGGTGGGCACTCCGACGGGGCTGTCGCGCTGGAATGGCACGCGCTTCGAGCCCTTCGTGCCCAAGGCAGGGCTGCCCGGCCCGGCCATCACCCTGCTGCAGGTGAGCGCCGCCGGAGGCCTCTGGGTGGGCACCATGGGCGGGGGCCTGGCGCACTTGCAGGACGGGCAGCTGCGCCGGGTGATGGCCGAGGGCAGCCCCCTCAAGACCGAGCCCCTGGCGCTCCACGAGGACAGCACGGGCGCACTCTGGCTGGGGACGAACGATGGGCTCTATCGCTGGAAGCAGGGCCAGGTGCGGCGCTTCAGCGTGGCGGACGGGCTCTTCGATGACCGCATCTTCGCGATCCTGGCCGACGAGCATGGCCACCTGTGGATGAGCTGCAACAAGGGCATCTTCCGCGTGTCCCAGGCGGAGTTGGAGGCCGTCGCCGAGGGCAAGCTCGAGCGCGCCACCTCGCGCGCCTACGGAGCGGAGGACGGCATGCGCTCGGAGGAGTGCAACAGCCTGGGCTCGCCCGCGGCGTGGAAGGACCGGAGCGGCCGGCTGTGGTTCCCCACCATCCGCGGCGCCGTCGCCTACACCCCGGGGTACGAGGAGAAACAGACGCCCCCGCCCCCGGTGCTCATCGAAGCGCTCTACGTGGATGGGCGCGCCGTGCCTCCCGCCGAGCGCCAGGGCATCGCCGCGGGCGAGGACCAGCTTGAGCTGCACTACACCTCACCGGGCCTGCGTGCGCCCCACCGGCTGCGCTTCCGCTACCGGCTCGAGGGCTTCGACCGGCAATGGGTGCAGGCCGGTCCGCGCCGCGTGGCCTATTACTCACAGCTTCCGCCCGGGGGTTACCGCTTCCGCGTGGCGGCGGAGTACGTGGACGGAGGAGGCGCCGCGCCCGAGGCCGTGCTGGACTTCTACCTGCGCCCCCGCTGGCACCAGACGTGGCTGTTCCGGCTGGCGTGCGTGCTGGCCGCCGTGCTGCTGGTGGCGGGCGGCGTGAGGCTGCGCCTGCACAGCCTGCGTCAGCACCAGCGTGAGCTGCAGGCCCGCGTCGATGAGCGCACCGCCGAGCTGGCCACCGTCAACGAGCACCTGCAGGCCCGTGTCCAGGAGCTGCAGGCCACGCGGGAGCGGCTCATCCACGCCGAGAAGATGGCGGCGGTGGGCACGCTGGCGGCGGGCGTGGGCCACGAGCTCAACAACCCCCTGGCCTACGTCATCTCCAACCTGCACTTCGTGGCCTCGGAGGTGCGCGAGGCCGCGGGCCAGAGCCAGGAGCGCGAGCGCTGGGAGGAGGTCTCCCAGGCCATCGCCGAGGCGCTGCAGGGCACCGAGCGCATGCGCGGCATCATCCAGGACCTGAGGGCGTTCTCACGCATGAAGCCCCAGCTGCGCCAGCGGGTGGAGCTGCACGCGGTGCTGGACCTGGTGCTGACCATTGCCAGCGGCGAGCTGAGCCGCAGTGCTCAGGTGGTGAAGCACTACGGCACGCCGCCCGCGGTGCAGGGAGACGAGACGCGGCTGGCGCAGGTGTTCCTCAACCTGCTGATGAACGCGGCCCAGGCCATTCCCGAGGGCCACGCCCCCCAGAACGAGATCCGCCTCACCACCCGCACGGATGAGCGGGGCTACGCCGTGGTGGAGGTGAGCGACACCGGACGGGGCATTCCCTCCGAGGTGCTGCCGCGCATCTTCGAGCCCTTCTTCACCACCCGGGACGTGGGTGGAGGCACGGGCCTGGGCCTGTCCATCTGCCACTCCTATGTCCAGGCAATGAAGGGAGAGCTGCGGGTCCGCAGCGAACTGGGCCGGGGCACCACCTTCGAGGTGGTCCTGCCTCCTGCCGAAGCCTGAGGCTCGCCCGGACGCTCAGCCGCGCTCCATGCCCATGCCCTCATCCTCTTCCGTCGCCGAGGAGGCGGACACCGGAGGCAGGCGCATGAGGTTCCACTTCTCCCCGGCCTTCCACGCAACCTCGCCGGAGACGCCCCAGCCCGCGCGCACGGCTTCACGGCCCTCGTACTCCAGCCAGAAAACGGCCTCGTCCGGGCGGGCCGACTGGTCCAGACAGGCGATGCGGGAGACCGGCCGCCCCGCCTCGCCGCCCAGCGACACCGCGAAGGCCTTGTGCGAGTGCCCGCAGAGCACCCACCGGGGCCGCACGGTGTCCACCAGCTTCCGGGTGACGGGGTTGCCGATCCAGTACGAGGGCAGCGGCCGCCCGTTGGACAGCCCCTCGTCCCGGGCGCGCTGGACGATGCCCCGGGGCCACTCGTGCACCAGCAGCATGTCCACGTCCCGCAGGCCCATGAGGCGCTCCACCTCGGGTGCCCGGAAGTAGCCCGCCTGCTTCGCCGTATCGAGCGAGGTGGGCCGCTTCAGCGGCTGCTCGAAGAAGCGCGGCGCGTGGATGCCGGACAGGTACGCGATGCGCAGCCCCTTCACCGTGTGCTGCCCCGCGCGCCCCAGGTAGTGCACATTGGGCGCCAGCTCGAAGCCCTGCGGCGAGTCGTGGAGCGCCTCGAAGTCCTCGTTGTTGCCGCCGATGAAGTACAGCGGCCGCTTCATCCGCCGCAGGCCGTCCGCGTACTCGGCGAACTCGGCCGGCATGCCCCGCTTGGCCGTCTTGCGGCGGTGGTCATCCGCGTGCCGGAACGCCTCCACATCCCCCACCGCCAGCACCAGATCCACGGGACGACCGCGCGCCGCTTCCAGAGCATCCATCCACGCCTCCACTCGGTGGAAGCGCCCATGGATGTCTCCCACGCCAGCGACAAGCAGGGGTTCGGGCGGCATCGTCAGACCTCAAAGTGCCGCGACCCAACACCCATGTCGAGTGGGAATTCCGTCAACCGTACAGAACCGGTGAAAAGGCTCTCAGCAGCCCAGCGGATAAATCACCTCGATGTAGGCCCCCGGCGACGGCGCCATGCCCTCTTCGAAGACGATGGAGTTGGTGGCGGCGTCATACGTCCAGCCCGTCGTCACCGGCTGGCCGTCCACCTTCACGACGATCTGCGCCGGGTCGGCGGGCAGGTCGGACAGGGGGAAGATGCGCTTGGGGCCGAAGGCGGTGGACGAGAGCTTCTCGAGCGACTCGGCCCAGTTGGGCGTACAGATGCTCTCCACGATGCCGCCGGTGGCCTGGGCCAACTGGATGTAGCGGTTGCCCGAGCTGCTGGCGGTGGAGCAGGTGGACAGGTCTTGCGGCCCGGCGATGGCGGAGACGCTCAGCTTGGACGGATCGTTGTCCTTCAGCGCCCGGAAGTACGTCTCGTAGAAGGACACCGGCTGGTTGGAGAAGTCCTCCTCGTCGGTGACGAAAATGATGGCCAGGCGCGCATCCGGGCGCAGGAACTCGCCGTTGCCGTCATTGGCCTGCGGGGTGCGCGGATCGTCCACCGCGTGCAGCAGCGGAGAGGACAGCGCGCGGTAGGCGCCCTCCAGGCCCTGCTCGTTCCAGTGGCACACGCCCACCTGGGTGTTGAGGGCGAACACAGAGGCCGCGTTCGGCGTGCTGCGCGTAATCACGCGCGGGGTGTTGCCCGTCACGGGGAAGAGCCGGCCGTTCTCGCCGCCGTCAGCGCCACCGGGGCACACGGACCAGCCTCCCGGAGAGGCATCCAGGCCCGTGGTGGTGACACCGATGTGGTAATCCACGCCCGTGGCGGTGGCCGCCGAGAGGAAAGCGGCGAAGTTGGCACCCAGGCTCTGCTGCTCCTCCATCATCGAGCCCGAGTTATCCACCACGAAGAGCACGTCCACCTTGGCCTCGGGCTCCTGGACGAAGTCATCGACCTGGTGGGCCTGCGCGGCGCCCCGGCCCACCATGCTCGCGGTGTACACGTCGCCGGTGTCCAGCGCGAAGCGCAGCGCCCCCGCGTCATCCCCATCATCCGTGGGCGTATAGGTGGCGCTGAGCTTGAAGTGCTCGCCGGCCAGGAGCGTCTTCGGGAACGAGGCGCCCGCCACGGTGAACTCCTGCGTCTGCTGCTCCACCGTCAGGCCCTGCACGGTGACGGGCCCGGTGCACTTGTTGTAGCCGATGAGTTCCCGGGTGCGCGGGTTGCAACTCAGCTTGGTGAGGCCGAACTCGAGGTGGGTGGGCTGCAGGAAGAAGCAGCCGCGCACGCCGGTGCCCTGCACATTCACCGTGGGGTGGCCGTTGGACGGGTGATTCACCCAGGCCTCGGCCAGGCCGCCGTAGGTGCCCTCTTCCTCGGGCTTGAACTGGATGAGCAGCGTGGTGCGCTGGCCCGGCGCCAGCACGGTGTTCTCCACCGGCGTGGCGGTGAAGGCCGCATCCGAGCCATCCACCAGCTTCATGCCCGCCAGGAAGCAGGAGGTGGGGCCGGTGTTGCGCAGC
>DASVVJ010000915.1:0-4564 GCA_036389955.1 Myxococcaceae bacterium | reverse complement strand
CCACTGCGGCGAGCGCTCCATCCGCTCGCGGCGCGCGCCTTCCGCCCGGGCTCCCAGAGCCGTCCATGCGTCGATGGCGGTCCCCACCAGCGCGAGGACCAACAGTGCCCCCGTCCACAGCAACACGCGACGCAGGCGGCTGCGCTTCTTGTTCGTCACCCGTGCACCCCACACAGTCATCAGCCCAACGGGTAACGGACTGTAGCGGGCGTTTCACGGCTTGAACATTGACCCACGGTCATTTAAAACCCTGGCCCGCCTGTGGCCAGGCCTGGAGGGGAACCATGCTGCGCAAGCTGGACGAGAACCTGTGGGTAGCCGAGCAGCCGTTGAAGTTCATGGGCCTGGCCGTGGGTGCCCGCATGACGGTCATCCGGCTGGCCGATGGGGCGCTGTGGGTGCACTCTCCGCTGCGGCTCACCCCCGAGCGGCGCCAGGCCGTCGATGCGCTCGGGCCCGTGCGCTTCCTGGTGGCGCCCAACAAGTACCACCACCTGTTCATCGGCGACTGGATGGCCGCCTACCCCCATGCCCAGGCCTACGCCGCCCCGGGCCTGCCCGAGAAGCGCGGCGATCTGCGCTTCCACGCCGTACTCTCCGAGCAGGCCCCCGCCGAGTGGGGCGGGCAGATCGATTTGCTGCCCTGGCGCGGCGCTCCCCTGCTGAACGAGGTCGTCTTCTTCCACCGCGCCAGCCGCACCCTGGTGGCCACCGACACCCTGCACAACATCGGCGCGGACTCTCCCCCGTACACCCGCTTCGTCTTCAAGGCGCTGGGCGGGTATGGAAAGGCGACCACCTCGCTGATTGATCGCTTCCTCAATCGTGACCGCTCCGCCGCTCGCGCCAGCGTGGACACGCTCCTCAAGTGGGACTTCCAGCGGGTCATCATGGCCCATGGCCACGTCGTCGAGCAGGACGGGGCCCGGGCCTTCCGTGAGGCTTACTCCTGGCTGTGAGGGAACCCTGACCCCGCCCCTCTCCCGAAGGGAGAGGGAGGGGTGGCGAGCACAGTCGGCTCTGGCGTCCCCTGCTCCTCGGGTGAGGCTCCGCGCAGCAGCCACAGCGCCACCGCTCCTGGCACCACACACAGCGCCAGGCTGAACAGCCAGGAGACTGGCTGCTCTGGCGCCTCCCCTGCTGTCCGGACCGCGAGCACGACGCTGGCGTTGTTGATGAAGTGCAGCACCACGCCCGCCAGGATCGACCGCGTCTTCAGCGTGGCATAGCTCAGCACCAGGCCCAGCGCCGAGGCGATCACCACGTGCGTCGGGTACACGTGGATGAGCCCGAAGGTCACCGCGCTGCCCACCACCGCCACCCCCCGCGAGCCCGTGCGCGACAACCCCGCCAGGACGACTCCCCGGAACGCGGCCTCCTCACACACCGCCGGTGCCAGCGCCACCACCGCCAGCGCCAACGCCAGCGGCCACTGGGTGCTGCTCTGCATCAGCCGCTCCATGACACGCACGAACTCATCCATGCCGGGAGGCGGGAAGATCTCCAGCACCTTCACCACCAGGCTCCTCATCCCGAACACCGCCGGAACCAGCAGCAGCACCGCCAGCGCCCCCCGCGGCGTGGGCAGGCGCAGCAGGAAGACCTCGCGCAGGCTCGCCCCCGAGTTCCGGGTCCACAGCACCGCTGGCACCAGGAACGTCCCCACCTGAATCGCGGCCACGACTCCCCATAGGGGCAACCACTTCACCACCAGCATCCCCACGTAGAGCGAGGCGCACAGGATCACCGCGAAGAAGAGCACCACGCTGCCTGGAGACAGACCGTCCGCTCGCCCTACCCTCCGCCCGAAGATGTCCCGCCAGGGCTTCTCTCCGGACAGCAGCACCTGCTCGCTCTCGAAGACGCGCGCCGCGAAGAAGATGCCCGCCGCCGCCCAGGCCAGGGTGCTGATGAACACCAGCGAGAAGAGGCTCGGCGACACCGTCGTGGTGAGCAGCTCGCGCAGCAGCAGCGCCACGTTGAGCACCGGCACCAGCGCCAGCCCCGCCGTCAGCTCCACTCCCGGCAGCATCACCCCGTGGGCCAGCACGAACACCAGCAGCAGCACTGGGGTGAGGTAGTTCTGCGCCTCCTTGAAGGTGCGCGCCAGCACCCCCACCGACAGCAGCAGCGCGCTCACCAGCAGCGCCAGCGGCAGCAGCGCGCCGAAGGCCAGCCCCAATGTCCCGGCGCTCACCTGCACCCCCTGGAACGCCTCCAGGCCGCCCAGCGCCAGGAATGCCAGCCCCATGCCCACCAGGTTCATCACCGCACCGCCCAGCGCGAACACGAGCACCACGCCGTACTTGCCCACCACCACCTCCAGCGGCCGCACCGGCGCGCACAGCAGCGTCTGCAGCGTGCCGCGCTCCTTCTCTCCGGCGGTCACGTCGATGGCCGGGTAGAAGCCCGCCATCACCAGCACCAGCAGCAGCAGGTACGGCAGCACCCGCCCGGCCATCATCCCCAGCGAGCGGAAGTCCGTCTCCTTCACCTGGAGCGGCTCGGCCAACTCCGGCGACAGCGCCGCCCGCTCGAAGTGCCCACGCACCGTCTGCACGCGCAGCTGAGCCAGCACCTTGTCCAGCCGGCGGTGGGCCGCCGAGGACTCCGTCCGCAGCGTGTCGAAGTAGAGCTCCAGGCCCAGGTTCTCCCCGGCTCCAGGCGTGGGCCTCGGCGTCAGTGCCAGCACCACGTGCGCCTTGCGCTCCTCGAGCAGCGCCCGGGCTGCGCGCTCGGGCGACTCCGGCACCTCCGAGCGCTGCTCCACCCACTCCACCCGCTCGGCCTTCTCCACCTGGGCCAGCAGGGAGCCCGGCGCGGGGCCCCACACCGCCAGCTTCAGGGGGTTGTCCTCGAGCTTCTTTCCCAGCGCTCCGGAGATCAGCCCTCCCGCCGCCAGCACCATGGGGTAGAGCAGCATCGGCACCAAGACGAGCAACACCAGGGTACGGCGATCACGCAGGGCCTCGATCAGATCCCGGCGGAACAGCGCCAACACAATGGACCAGCGCATAGGGACCTCTCTCAGGCGGACCGCGAGGGCAGATAGTGGAGGAAGGCTTCGGTGAGCGTGCGCACGCCCGCGCGGGCGCACACCTCGGAGATGGGGCCCTGGTCCAGCGCCTGGCCCTGGTGCAGCAGCACCACACGATCACACAGGTAGTCCACCTCGCCCATGATGTGCGTGGAGAAGAGGATGGCCTTGCCCGCATCCCGCGCGGTGCGGATGGCATCCAACAGGAAGCGCCCGCTGAGCACGTCCAGCGCGGTGGTGGGCTCGTCCAGGATCAGCGCGGGCGGCTCGTGCAGGAACGCACGCGCCACGTTCGCCCGCTGCTTCTGCCCCGCGGACAGGGTGCCGCACGGCTTGTCCGCGAAGGGGCCCATCTCGAATTGGGTGACGAGTTCTTCCACCCGCCGCCGCAGGTCAGCGGGCCGCAGCTCGTACAGCTGTCCATAGAAGGTGAGCACCTCGCGCGGCGTCAGCCGCTGGGACAACGCGGTGTCTCCCGAGAGAAAGCCCAACCGCTGCTTGAGCTGGAAGGGCGCCGTCGCCGTGCTGGCTCCGGCCACCACTCCCTCGCCCTCGGACGGAGTGAGCACCCCGGCCAGCATGCGCAGCAGTGTCGTCTTCCCTGCCCCGTTGGGCCCCAGCAGCCCCACCACCTCGCCCGGGGCCACCGTGAAGCTCACCCCCTTCACGGCGGTGTGGGCTCCGTAATGCTTCGTCAACCCGCGCGCTTCGATCATGACGTCCCCTCCGGCTCGTCTTTGCCCTCTGGCGCCCAGCTCCGGGCCTGCGTGCGAAGCTGCTCGAGCTGCCGCCAGTGCTGCTCCACCGCCTCGCGTCCCTTGTCCGTCGCGGCAATCCGCGTCAGCGGCGTCTTGCCCTTGAACTGCTTCTCCACCGTCACCAGCCCCGCCTCCTCCAGCTTGGACAGGTGGCTGGACAGGTTGCCCTTGGACAGGCCGGTGAGCCGCTGCAGGTAGAGAAAGTCCGCGCTCTCGCACGAGCCCAGCGCGGTGAGCACCGCCAACCGGGCCGGCTCGTGGATGAGCCGATCGAGCCCCGCCAGCTCCTCGAAAGGTGCCTTCACTCCGAGCCCTCCTCGGACTCCGGCGCCCCGCCCAGCATGCGCACCAGCAGCCGGTGATCCAGCAGCCCCATCGCGATGATGGCCGCGCCCGTCACTCCACTGAGGGTGACGCCCACGCAGCGGTTGGCCGCGGCGAAAGGCAGCCGCTCGAGCAGCGCGCACACCGGGCTGGCGCCCAGCGCGTCCAACAGCCCCAGCACCACCACCGCCGCCGCCACGGCCAGGTAGTGGTGCGCCACCCGTCCGCTCCAATACCAACTGAAGACAATCGACAGCCCCAGCAGCAGCAGCCCCACGAGCACGGGCACCCGGGGAGCCCCAGCGAGCTTCTCCACCAGCGCGGTGCCACCTCCCGCCAGCAGCCCGAACACCGTGCCCAGGCCCACGGCCCACGCCATGCGCTTGCGCGTGGAGGCGCTCGCCCGGACCACCCCGAACCTGCGGCGGTAGTACGCGCCCAACGC
>DASVVJ010000914.1:0-12395 GCA_036389955.1 Myxococcaceae bacterium | reverse complement strand
GACGGACGGCTCGGAGCCCGTCGAGCCCACGCGCGCCGATGACACGGCGGCGCGTGTCCGTGCAGCGCCGGCTCCGGAGCGCCGCTCGCTCTTGCAGGCACACCTGACGGCCCACCTCGCGAAGGCGCTGCGTGTTGCCGCTGGCGACCTCAGCGCGCACAAGCCGCTCATCCTCCTGGGGCTCGACTCGCTGATGACGGTGGAGCTGCGACGCAAGCTGAAGTCCGAGTTCGGGTTCAATCTCGCGGTGGCGCGCCTGCTCGCGGGCGCGGGCATCGCGGAGCTCGCGCAGGACATCGAGCACCACCTGGCAGCGTCCAGTGCCCTGGCCGACGGGCCGCCGCCCCCCGCTCACGGTTCCGACACCGAAGAGCGCGAGGTCATCCAGCTATGAGCATCACCGAGCTTCTCTCCGGACTCGCGCAGCAGGGAATTCACATCTCACTCGGCGAGGGCGATCAGCTCTCGGTGAACGCTCCGAAGGGGGCGCTCACCGCGGAGCTTCGCCAGCGGCTCACCGAGCACAAGCCGCAGCTCCTCGCGTTGCTCCGGGCCCGCAAGGCGCAGCCGGTCGAACTCGAAGTCCCTGCGCTCGTCGCCGATCCCGCGAACCGTTACGAGCCGTTCCCGCTCACCGACATCCAGCAGGCGTACTGGCTGGGGCGGGGCGGTGCCGTGGAGATGGGCGACGTGTCCATCCACGTGTACTGGGAGCACGACTTCCACCCCCTGGACGTGCCCCGGATGGAGCGCGCCTGGCAGAAGGTCATCGCCCGGCACGACATGCTCCGGGCGGTCATCCTCCCGGATGGGCGTCAGCAGATTCTTCGCGAAGTCCCGCCGCTGCGCATCGGCGTGCTCGACCTGAGTCACGCCTCGCCCGCGGAGGTCGAGGCCGGGCTCGCGCAGGTGCGCGACGCGCTCTCGCACCAGGTCCTACCGCTCGACCGGGCGCCGCAGGTCGAGGTCCGCGCGACGCTCCTGCCCGGCGGCGTCACCCGGCTCCACCAGAGCGTCGATCTGGTCCAACTCGACGGCGGCAGCCTCGCGCTGCTCGCGTACGATGTCGCCCGCGCGTATCAGCACCCGGACGCGGAGCTGCCAGCTCTGGACATCTCGTACCGGGACTACGTGCTCGCGGAGCGCAAGCTGCACGACAGCCAGACGGCGCAGCAGTCCCTTGCGTACTGGCGCTCGCGCGTTCGCGAGCTGCCGCCCGCTCCGGAACTCCCGCTGGCCCGCGCACCTTCGTCGCTCAAGACGAGCCGGTTCAAGCGCCGGGTGGCGCGGCTGGATGCGACGCGCTGGGCGCAGCTTCAGGCGAGGGCGAAGGCACGCGGAGTGACGCTCTCGTCGGTCCTCATCTCGGTTTACGCCGAGGTGCTCGCGGCCTGGAGCAAGAGCCCGCGCTTCACGCTCAATATCCCGCTCTTCAGCCGCATGCCCATGCACCCTCAGGTCAATGAGCTGCTGGGTGACTTCACCTCGATGATCCTCCTCGGGCTGGACCTCTCCGTCCCGGAGAGCTTCGAGTCGCGCGTCCAGCGGGCCCAGGCTCAGCTGTGGCAGGACATCGAGCACACGCAGCACATCAGCGGGGTGCAGGCGCTGCGGGAGCTCGCGCGCGTCCAGAAGACGTCCAATGCGTCGCTGCCCATCGTCTTCGCGAGCCTGCTCAGCTTGCGCTCCGAGGGCTACGCTGACTGGGCGTCCGCGTGGAAGCAGATCTCCGAGCCGGTCTTCACGCTGACCCAGACGCCGCAGCTGTGGATCGACAACCAGGTTCAGCAGGAGGACGGGGGGCTCGCCGCGTCCTGGGACTCGGTGGAGGAGCTGTTTCCCGCCGGCATGCTGGACCAGATGTTCGAGAGCTACCGGACCCTGCTCGAGCAGCTCGCAACGGATGAGGCGGCCTGGACGGAGGTCCGTCCGCGGCGCGTGGCGCTGCCGGCCGAGACGGCGCGGCTGCTCGCGGAGCTCAATGCCACGGACGCACCGGTCTCCACCGAGACCCTGTACTCGCTCTTCCAGAAGCAGGCCCAAGCGCGCCCAGACGATAAGGCCATCATCAGCCCGCGCCGCACGCTGACCTACGGGCAGCTGCACGGGCGCGCCAACGCGCTCAGCCATCGGCTCGGGGCGCTCGGCTGCGCGAAGGGCAGCCTCGTTGGCGTAGTTCTGGAAAAGGGATGGGAGCAGCTCGTCGCCGTGCTTGCGGCCCATGGGTGCGGCGCGGCGTACCTGCCGGTGGATCCCGAGCTGCCTCCCGAACGGCTGAAGCTCCTCTTGGAGCAGGGCCAGGTCCGCGTGGTGCTCACGCGGCAAGAAGTCGACGCGAGGGTCTCCTGGCCTCCGGGTGTCGAGCGCGTCCTGGTGGAGGACGCCGAGCCGCAGGGCTCCGAGTCCCTGCGCCCGGTGGCGCCTCCCGCGCCGGAGGATCTCGCGTACGTCATCTACACGTCCGGCTCTACCGGGGTGCCCAAGGGGGCGATGCTCAGCCACCGCAATGCGGTCAACCGCATGCTCGACGTCAACGCGCGCTTCGGCGTCGGCCCCGGGGACCGGAACATCGCGCTGACCGCGCTCAACCACGACCTGTCCGTCTACGACGTCTTCGGGATGCTCGCGGCGGGCGGCTGCGTGGTGATTCCGGATGCGGCGTCGTTGAAGGACCCGCTCCACTGGGTGGAACTCCTGACGCGCGAGCGGGTGACGTTCTGGAACAGCGTGCCCGCCTTCATGGAGATGCTGGTCGAGACGCTCGAGCGTGACCCGTCCCAACCGCGTCCTACCACTCTGCGCAAGGTGGTGCTCTCGGGAGACTGGGTGCCGGTCACGCTGCCTAACCGCATCCGCGCGCTGGCGCCGGGGGTGCAGGTCATCTCCGCGGGCGGGCCCACGGAGACATGCGTCTGGGACATCTGCTACCCGGTGGGGACGGTGGACCCTTCGTGGCCGAGCATCCCCTACGGACGGCCCATGACCAACGCGCGCTACCACGTGCTCGACGAGCAACTCGAGCCGCGGCCGACGTGGGTCCCCGGCGAGCTGTACATCGCGGGCGTCGGCGTGGGGCTCGGCTACTGGGGAGACCCGGAGAAGACGCGGCAGAAGTTCATCACGCATCCGCGTACCGGAGAGCGGCTGTACCGCAGCGGTGACCTCGGCCGCCTGCTCCCGGACGGGAACATCGAGTTCCTCGGGCGTGAGGACCTGCAGGTGAAGATTCAGGGCCACCGCATCGAGCTTGGGGAGATCGAAGCGGCTCTGTCGCAGCACCCGGCGGTCCGGGTGGCGGCGGTGACGGTGGTCGCACCAGCCGGCGGTAAGAAACGGCTCGTTGCGTTCGTGTCCATCAAGCAGGAGGCGTCCGAGGAGACGCTTCTCGAGTTCCTGCGCGAGCGGCTGCCCTCGCACATGCTCCCCACGCTCGTGCTGGGGGATTCGCTGCCGCTCAGCGCAAACGGCAAGGTGGACCGCAAGGCGCTGGCCGAACTCGCGCTCCAGCAAGCGCAGCCGAAGGCTGCGTTCGTCGCGCCGGGCAGCGAACTCGAGCTTCAGATCAGCCGGCTTGTCCAGGAGGAGCTCCAGCTCACCGAACTCAGCGTGGACGGCCAGTTCTTCGACCTGGGCGCGGACTCCACGGCCATCGTGCGCATCACCGCCGCGCTGCGCGAGACGTTGAAGCTCGACGTGCGCGCCACGGACCCGTTCCGCTTCCCGACGGTGCGCTCGCTCGCGGCCTTCCTGGCGCAGAAGGGGAGCGGGCCCGCGGCGGCGGTGCAGGCCGGTGCGGACCGCGCGGCGGCGCGGCGTGAGGCGCGTGGGCGCCGCAAGGGAGTGGAAGGATGAGCGGCGCGGATCTGGCAATCATCGGGATGGCGGGACGGTTCCCGGGTGCGAACACGCTCGAGCGCTTCTGGGAGAACATCCGCAGCGGCACCGATTGCGTGAGCGACCTTACGGACGCAGAGCTTCGTGCGGCGGGCGTCAGCGAGGCGTCCCTCCGCAACCCGAAGTACGTGCGCCGCGCGTCCGTCCTGGACGACATCGAGACGTTCGACGCGGAGTTCTTCGGGTTCAGCCCGAAGGAAGTGGAACTCATCGACCCGCAGCACCGGCTGTTCCTGGAGTGCGCGTGGGAGGCGCTGGAGAACGGCGGCGTGGACCCGGGCCGCTACCCGGGCGCCATCGGCGTCTTCGCGGGCACCAGCTATTCCACGTACCTGCTGCGCAAGTTCCTGCGCGAGGCCGGCTCGATGCCGGTCATCGAGCACCTTCAGCTCCAGGTGGCCAACGACAAGGACTACCTGGCCAGCCGCGTCTCCTACAAGCTGAACCTGCGCGGCCCGAGCCTCTGTGTGCAGACGTCGTGCTCCACGTCGCTCGTCGCGGTGCATCTGGCGTGTCAAAGCGTGCTGGACGGCGAGTCGGACATGGCGCTCGCGGGCGGCGTGTGCCTGCGCGTCCCGCAGCGCGTGGGCTACGTGTACCAGGAGGGCGGCATCCTCTCGCCCGACGGGCGTTGCCGCAGCTTCGACGCGCGCGGCGCCGGGACCATCCAGGGCAGCGGTCTGGGGGTCATCGTCATCAAGCGCCTGGAGGATGCGCTGAAGGACGGCGATCCGATCCGCGCCGTCATCAAGGGATCCGCCATCAACAACGACGGCGCCTCGAAGGTGGGCTACATGGCGCCGAGCCACGAGGGGCAGGCGCGCGTCATCTCCGAGGCCTTGAGCCTTGCGGGGGTGGAGCCCTCGACGGTGGGGTACCTCGAGTGCCACGGCACCGCGACGCGGGTGGGAGACCCGCTGGAACTGCAAGCGCTCGCGGAGGTGTTCTCGGGCGTGCCGCGGGGCTCCTGTGCCGTGGGCTCCGTGAAGGCGAATCTCGGGCATCTGGAGTCGGCCGCTGGCATCGCCGGCCTCATCAAGGCGGTCCTCGTGCTCGAGCGCGGGGAGCTGCCTCCGCTCGCCCACTTCCAGGAGCCCAACCCCGGCTGCGACTTCCCCTCTACGCCGTTCTTCGTGCCACCGCGGGCGCAGCCGTTCCCGAAGGGCGCCCATCCGCGCCGAGCGGGCGTCAGCTCGTTCGGGATTGGAGGCACCAACGCGCACGTGGTGCTCGAGGAGGCGCCGGTCCCGGCTGTGCGCTCCGCGGTGGCGGCGAGGCCCTGGAGCCTGTTCACCCTGTCCGCGCGCAGTGAGCCCGCGCTGCGCGCGCAGGCCCGCTCGCACGCCGCCTTCCTGCGCTCGGAGGCGGGCCGGCGCGAGGCGCTTGCGGACATATGCTTCACCGCTGGCGCCCGCCGAGCGCACCACGCCTTCCGGCTTGCTGCGGTGTGCAGGAGCCACGAAGAGCTCGCCGAGGCGCTGGAGGCGTACGCCGGGGGCACTCCGCACGGACACATCGTCGCAGGCAGGACGCCCCAGGCGGAGCAGCGGCCGCAGCTGACGTTCCTCTTCACCGGACAGGGCTCGCAGTACGCGGGGATGGGCCGTGGGCTTTACGAGTCGCACCCCACGTTCCGCAAGGCCATCGACCGCTGCGCGCGGGCGCTCGCAGGGGTGCTTCCGCTGCCACTCACGGAAGTGCTCTTCGGCGAGGGCACGCCGCTGGACCAGACGCAGTACACGCAGCCGGCGCTGTTCGCGCTCGAGTACGCGCTGTGCGAGGTGTGGCGGGAGTGGGGCGTGGTGCCGGATGCGGTGCTCGGCCACAGCGTGGGCGAGTTCCCGGCCGCGTGCGTCGCCGGGGTATTCGAGCTGGAGGAGGGCATCCGGCTCGTCGCCGAGCGCGCGCGCCTCATGCAGCAGCTGCCGGCGGGCGGCGTGATGGTGGCGGTCCAGGCAGGGGAGGCGGAGGTCCGCCCGCTCCTGGCCGCGCACCCGGCGGTGTCGCTCGCGGCCTTCAACGGCCCCAGCAGCGTGGTGCTGTCGGGTCCGGCAGCGGACGTCGACACGGTCGTCCACGCGCTCGCATCGCGTGGAGCCAAGAGCCGTGCGCTCACGGTGTCCCATGCGTTCCACTCCGCACTGATGGAGCCAGCGCTCCCGGCGTTCGGGCGTGCGGCGGCGTCCGTCAGCTATCGCCCACCGAAAGTGGCGTGGGTCACCAACCTCACGGGCGAGCAGGCGTCGTCCATCTCCGCGCAGTACTGGGAGCAACAGCTGCGCCAGCCCGTGCGATTCGCGCAGGGCGTGCAGACACTCGCGGCGGGTGGACGCCGCCTGTTCCTCGAGGTGGGGCCCCAGCCGGTGCTTTCCGGCCTCGCGGCCAGCGTCCTGCCTCCCGAGGCTGTCTGCCTCGCGAGCCTGCGAAGCGGGCGTGACGCGTGGCAGACGTTGATGCAGAGCGCAGGCCAGTTGTACGTCCAGGGCGCCGCGCTGGACTGGCGGGCGCTGCACGGCCCTGCGCGCCGGTGCGTGGAACTGCCCGGCTATGCGTGGCAGCGCGAGCGCTACTGGGTGGATGACCCGCTCCCGGGCCGCAGCGGTCCCGAGGCGCCGGCAGCCCGGAGCGACGAGGCACCGGGCGTCACGTACGCCCTCTCCTGGCGGAGTGCGCCCGCGCCGGTTGCCGGGAGCAGCGGCGTGGCTGGCTGGCTCGTGCTCTGCGACGCAAGTGGTGTCGGCGCCTCGCTCGTCCAGGCGCTCGAGGCACGCGGCGAGCGGTGTCTGTCACTCACAGCGGCCGAAGTGACGCGCGAACTCAACGCGGCTGCCCCGTTCCAGGGACAGATTGCACAGGCGCGCAGCTGGGCTGGCACACTGGGCGTCGTGCACGCCTGCGGCCTGGACGCAGAAGCCACGGGGCTCGAAGCGCTCCGCGCGGCCGAGGCGCGGAGTACCGGGAGTGCGCTGCGCCTCGGCCAGGCGCTGCATGCGGCCGGGGTGACGCCGCTCACGCGGCTCTGGTTCGTCACGCGGGAGAGCCAGGCAGTGGAAGGGGGGGCGGTGAACGTCTCGCAGGCTCCGCTCTGGGGCTTCGCGCGCTCGGTGCAGCAGGAGCTGCCGGAACTCTCGTGCAGGGCCGTGGATCTCGGCGCGGGGGACTGCACCGCGCTTGCCGCGCAGCTGCTCGTGGAACTCAGCGCGGACGGGGAACCTCAAGCCGCCTGGCGTGGCGAGCGGCGGTATGTGGCACGCCTGGAGCGCGTTCAGATCGCTGGAGGCCACGCCCCGTCGCTGCGGTCGGACAGCACCTATCTGGTTACTGGCGGCCTCGGCGCGCTCGGGCTCCAGATTGCTGAGTGGATGGTGGAGCGAGGGGCCAGGCACCTCGCGCTGTTCGCGCGCCGCCCTGCGTCGCAAGCGCACGTGGGCGCCCTGGAGAGGCTCCGCTCGAGGGGCGCCAACGTTCATGTGGCGAGCGTCGACGTCGCCGGCCGCGAGGCGCTGTCCCAAGCGCTGGCGCACGTGGCGAAGTCCATGCCTCCGCTGCGCGGGGTGGTGCACGCGGCCGGCGTCCTGGACGAGGCGATGCTGCCTCAGCTCACGCCCGAGCAGCTCCGCATCGTGATGGCTCCGAAGGTCGACGGTGCCTGGAGTCTGCACGAGCTGACCGCGGGACAGCCCCTGGAGTTCTTTGTCCTCTTCTCCTCGGTGGGCGCTCTCTTCGGTGCGCCCGGCCAGGCGAACTACGGCGCTGCCAACGCGTTCCTCGGCGCACTTGCGCACCACCGGCACAAGCTCGGGCTCCCGGCGACCGCCGTGGACTTCGGGCCCTGGGCGGGCGCGGGAATGTCCTCCAAACTCGACGCCGCACGGTGGGCCGCGCACCGGCTTCGTCCCATGTCCCCTGAAGCCGCGCTCAGCGCGCTCGGAGCCGTGCTCGGGAGCGGCCGGCCGCAGGTCGCCGTCGCTCAGGTGGACTGGGACGGCGTGTTCTCGGACGCGCGGCGGCCGCCCGCGTTGTTCGCGGAACTCGCAGCCGGGCGGGCAGGGGCCGCTGGGAAGTCCCCCGCGGCCGCCCGGATCGTGGAGCGCCTCAAGGCCGCAGCGCCGCACGAGGTGGACGAGCTGCTCGTGGCCCACGTGCGCGGTGAACTCGGTGAGCTGCTCGGGCACCCGCCTTCGCGGCCGCCGGAGCCCTGGCGCGGGTTCTACGAGCTGGGGATGGACTCGCTCTCCGCAGTCCACTTCCGGCGCCGCCTGGAGGCCGTGTTCGATGTGCCGCTGGCAACCTCGGCCCTGTTCGATCACCCGACCGTGGAGCGCTTCTCCCGCTACCTCAAAGGGCGACTGTTCCCGGATGTGCCCTCGTCCGTCTCCGCATCCGCACCCGTGGCGCCGCAGCCGCGAACGGACGCGGTGGCGGTCGAGGTCGAGGGGCTGTCCGCGGATGAAGTCTCGGCTGAGCTGCTCGAGCTGACGCGCAGCGTGCTGTCTGAGGAAGAGCTCGGCGAATGAGCGACACACCCGACATCGCGCTGCAGAAGCGCACGTTGCTGGCACTCAAGAAGCTCCAGGGCAAGGTGGACGCGCTCGAGCACGCGCAGCGCGAGCCCATCGCCATCGTTGGCGCGGGGTGCCGCTTCCCCGGAGGGGTGAGCGATCTCGACTCGTACCGCCAGCTGCTGCGCGAGGGGCGCGACGCCATCATCGAGGTTCCCAAGGACCGCTGGGACGTCGACCGCTGGTACCACCCGGATCCGGATGTGGCCGGGAAGATGTACACGCGCTCGGGCGGCTTTCTGCAGGGCCCGGGAGTGGCCGAGTTCGACGCGGGGTTTTTTGGCATCTCGCGGCGCGAAGCGAACCAGATGGACCCCCAGCAGCGGCTGCTGCTCGAGGTGAGCTGGGAGGCGCTGGAGAACGCGGGGTTGCCGCCGCAGCGGCTCGCGGGTTCGCGCACCGGCGTCTTCGTAGGCATCAGTGTCAGTGACTATTCGTTCCTGAGCGGCACCAACCCCTCGGGAATCGATCCATACACCGCCACCGGTTGGGGCTTCGCGTTCTCGGCGGGCCGGATTTCCTACACGCTGGGGCTCCAGGGGCCGAGCATGGCCCTGGACACTGCCTGCGCGTCGTCGCTGGTCGCGGTCCAGCTCGCCTGCCAGAGCTTGCGCGCGGGCGAGTGCAGCACGGCCATCGCCGGTGGCGTGATGCTTCTGCTGTCGCCGCTCTCATTCGTGATGCTCTCGCGGCTGCGCGCCCTGTCCCCGGATGCGCGTTGCAAGACGTTCGACGCGCAGGCCAACGGCATCGCGCGCGGCGAGGGGTGTGGCGTGGTGGTGCTCAAGCGGCTCTCGGACGCGCAGCGCGACGGCGACCGCGTCCTCGCGACGCTGCTCGGCGGTGCGGTGAGCCACGACGGCGCGTCCAGCGGCTTCACCGTGCCCAACGGGAGCGCCCAGCAGGCCGTCATCCGTGAGGCGCTCGGGGCCGCGCGCGTGAAGCCGGAGGAGGTGGGCTACGTCGAGGCGCACGGGACCGGCACGTCGCTCGGAGATCCCATCGAAATTGACGCGCTGGCGGCAGCGTACGGCGAAGGCCGCAGCGCGTCGTCTCCCCTGTGGGTTGGCTCGGCGAAGACGAACCTGGGGCATCTGGAGTCCGCGGCGGGTATGGCCGGGCTGCTCAAGGCCGTGCTCGCGGTGCAGGGCGGGGAGCTGTTCCCGCACCTGCACCTGCGCGAGCCCAACCCGCATATTGCGTGGGACCGGCTCCCGGTGCGTGTGGCGGGGGCGTCCACGCGCTGGCGCGACGGTGTGCGCCGCATCGCGGGGGTCAGCTCGTTCGGCATGAGCGGGACGAACGCGCACATGCTCGTGGCGGCGTTCGAGCCACCTGCGCCGCAGCCGGCCGCGCACCGGGAGCGCCCGCTGCACCTCTTGACGTTGTCGGCGAAGAGCGGCGTGGCGCTCGAAGTGCTCGCGGGGCAGTACGGGGCCGCATTGGCGTCCGGGAGCGAGGGCGACTTCTGCTTCACGGCGAACTCCGGCCGCAGCCACTTCGAGCACCGGGCCGCGGTGCTCGGTACGTCGGCCTCCGAACTCCGTGAGAAGCTTCGGGCCCTGCAGCAGTCGGGGGCACTGTCCGCGAGCCCCACGCGTGCCGAGCCACCGAAGCTCGCAGTCGTGTTCCCGGGGGAGGGGAGCGGCCCCGTTCGGGTGGGCCGCGGCCTGCTTGAATGTGAGCCCGTGTTCCGCGACGCGCTCGCACGCTGCGACGCGGTGCTGCGGGCCGAGCTGCCCATGCCGTTGCTCTCGGTGCTCTTCCCCGGGGAGGGTGCGCCGGACGCCAGAAGCGAGGAACCGCTGTGCGCGCAGACGGCGCTGTTCGCGGTGGAGTACGGGTTGTGGACGCTGTGGCGCTCGTGGGGCGTCACTCCGTACGCGGTGATGGGCCACGGCGTGGGCGTGCTGGCCTCCGCGTGCGCCGCGGGTGCGCTGAGCCTCGAGTCCGCGCTCGGGTTGGTGCTCGCGCGGGCGCGGTGTTCCTCTGCGGCGCCTGGGTCGCCTGAGTGGACGCGGTACGAGCAGGCTGCTCGCGCCGCCGCGAGTTCACCTGGCTCGCTCAGGGTGGTGTCGCACGTCACCGGCCACTCCGTGGATACGCAGCGGAGGACGGACGCGCATGCGTGGTGTACCGAGGCCCGGGAGCCGGCCCGGCTCGAATCGACGCGCAAGGCGCTCGAGGAGCTCGGCGCAGGCCCGGTGCTCGAGTTGGGGGCAGCATCGTCTCCTGGATGGCTCGGCTCTCTGACGGGTGAGGGGCGTGACGAGGAGCAGTTGCTCACGACGCTCGCCGAGTTGTACGCGCGAGGCGTCGCCATCGACTGGTCGGCTGTTCATCTTGGCCGCGGACACCGGCTCACCACGCTTCCCACCTATCCGTTCCAGCGGCAGCGCTACTGGGTGGCTTCCGCTCAGCCCGAGCGGAGCGACCGTGCAGCGGACGTACCCTCGGAGGCGCATGCGGGTGGCCCGCCGCAGCTCGACGCGCCGCACATTCGAGCGCTCCAGTCAGCCCCGCCCAGGAAGCGCCGCGAGCTGCTCGCCGCGCACGTCGAGGCTGCACTTCGCGCGGTGTTGGCGCTTAGCCCCGCAGAGCCCATCGATTCGCGGAGGGGCTTCGTCACGCTGGGCGTCGACTCGCTCATGTCCGCCGAACTGCGCAGGCGCCTGGCGGATGCGCTCGGACACCCACTCTCCGCCACGGTGGCCTTCGACCATCCGACGGTCGAGGCCATGGTGGCGTTCCTCCTGCGAGAGCTGCCGTACCTGAAGGACGCGCAAGAGGAGACACGCTCCAGCACCGCTGTCCCCGCTGCGTCCGAGCAGCACGCACGCGAGCCCGTTGCCATTGTCGGCATGGCCTGCCGCTTTCCAGGCGGAGCCAACGACGTCGAGGGCTATTGGTCCCTGCTCCGTGACGGCGTGGACGGCACAAGCGAGATGCCGGCGGAGCGCTGGGATGCGGATGCGCTCTACAGCCCTGAGCGAGGCACCCCAGGGAAGATGTCCACGCGCCGTGGCGGCTTCCTGAGTGGCGTCCCGTTCGACGGCTTCGACGCGGAGTTCTTCGGCACGGCGCCTCGCGAGGCCGCTGCGATGGATCCGCAGCAGCGGCTGCTGCTCGAGGTTGCGTGGGAAGCGCTGGAGAACGCCGGCTGCGTCCCCGAGCAGCTCGCCGCGACGCGCACCGCGGTGATGGTCGGCATCGCCAGCTCCGACTACCTCGGCCTCCAGAACCAGGGCCCCCTGACGCGGCTCGAGCCGTACATGGTTACCGGGAACGCGCACAGCTGCGCGGCGGGACGGCTCTCGTACACGCTCGGGTTGCAGGGCCCGAGTCTCTCCGTCGACACCGCGTGCTCTTCGTCGCTCGTCGCGGCGCACCTGGGCTGCCAGGCGCTGCGCAACGGGGAGGCGGACGTCGCGCTCGTGGGCGGCGTCAACATGATGCTCGCCCCCGAGCCGTTCATCTACTTCTCCCAGGCGGGGGCGCTTGCCTCGGACGGACGCTGCAAGACGTTCGACGCCGCCGGGGATGGGTACGCGCGCGGCGAGGGCTGCGGCATCGTCGTCCTCAAGCGCCTCTCGGACGCACTCCGGGACGGGGACCGCATCCGTGGCGTCATCCGCGGCTCCGCGGTCAACCATGACGGCCGCACGAGCGCGCTGTCCGTCCCCAACGGGCCCGCACAGGAGGCAGTCATCCGTCAGGCGTACGCGAACGCCGGCGTGGAGCCCGCGCGGGTGGTGTACGTGGAAGCGCACGCTGCCGGCACGCCGCTGGGCGACCCCATCGAGATGCAGGCGCTCGCGGCGGCCCTGGGGGATGGCCGCAGCGCGGAGCGTCCCCTTCTGGTTGGCTCCGTGAAGACCAACATCGGCCACCTCGAAGCGAGCGCCGGTGTCGCGGGCCTCATCAAGGGCGTGCTGATTC
>DASVVJ010000913.1:0-4429 GCA_036389955.1 Myxococcaceae bacterium | reverse complement strand
GAGCCCCGCTCGAGCCGGAAGTACGTCAACCGCTTCCCTGACGACGCGGGGTGGTGAGATGACCGCCCTGGGTTTCGAGTTCGCCACCGCCACGCGCATCCTCTTCGGGGCCGGCCGGCTCGCCGAGGCACCCGAGGTGGTGCGCTCGCTGGGCGGCCGCCGGGTGCTGATCGTCACCGGCAAGTCGCCCGCACGCGCGCAGCCGCTGCGCGAGATGCTGGACCGGCTGGGCCTGGCCACCGTCGTCTTCCGGGTGGAGGGCGAGCCCACGCTGGAGGTGGCGCGCGAGGGCACGGCCACCGCGATTGCCGTGGGCTGTGACGTGGTGGTGGCGCTGGGCGGTGGCAGCGTGCTGGACACGGGCAAGGCCATCGCGGCGCTGGCGGCCAACGGAGGCGACCCGCTCGACTACCTGGAGGTGATTGGCAAGGGGCGTCCGCTGACGCATCCCTCGGTGCCGCTGGTGGCCATTCCCACCACGGCGGGCACGGGCTCGGAGGTGACACGCAACGCGGTGCTGGGCTCCAAGGAGGAGAAGGTGAAGGCGAGCCTTCGCAGCCCGCTCATGCTGCCGCGCGTGGCGCTGGTGGATCCGGAGCTGCTGGTGGGCACGCCGGGGCCGGTGATTGCCTCCAGCGGGCTGGATGCGCTCTCGCAGCTCATCGAGCCCTTACTCTCGGTGCGGGCCAACCCGCTTACCGACACGCTGGCCCGCGAGGGCATGCGCCGCTCGGCCCGCTCGCTGCGCCGCGCGGTGCTCGAGGACTTCGACGCCTCCGCGCGGGAGGACCTGGCGCTGGCCAGCCTCTTCGGTGGGCTGTGCCTGGCCAACTCGGGGCTCGGGGCGGTGCACGGCTTCGCCGCGCCCGTGGGCGGCATGTACGAGGCGCCCCATGGCGCGGTGTGCGCCGCGCTGCTGGCCGCCACGCTGGAGGTGAACCTGCGGGCGCTCCAGGCCCGCGCGCCCGAGCACCCGGCGCTCCCGCGCTTCACGGAGGTTGCCTCGCTGCTCACCGGAAAGCCGGACGCACGGGCAGAGGACGCGATCCGCTGGGTGAAGGACCTGTGCCAGGCGCTGCGGGTGCCGGGCCTGAGCCGTTACGGGCTGACGGAGGCCGAGGTGCCGCGGCTGGTGGGCAAGGCCCGGGTGGCCAGCAGCATGAAGGCCAACCCCCTGCCGCTCACGGACGAGGAGCTCACCGAGATCGCCGTCCGCTCGCTGTGAGCCGGAGGTGAACAGGAACCCTCACCCCGGCCCTCTCCCGGCGGGAGAGGGAGGGACTGCTGCGTGTCGCTGGGCTTCCTTGCCTCAGGCGGCCTTCCCGCGGCGCGAGGCGGCCTTGGGCGGCTGCTCCTTCACCAGCGCCCGGGCCCGCTCATACAGGTCGCGGAGCTGAGCCGGCTCGTCGTACGCGAGCCGGATGCCCGCCCGCAGGTCCCGGCGCATCAGCCGGCGCATCGTGTCGAGCAGCGCGGTGGAGGGCTTCGGCTCGATCGGGCCGAGCACCTCGCGCAGGCGGCGGGCAATCACCCGGATGTCGCTGGCCACGGCGGTGATGCGGTAGCCATAAGCGCCGCCGATGCGCTCCGGTGGCAGGTCCATGGGCTTGCCTGGCTTCTGGGCGAAGGCGCTGAGCATCATCCGGTAGGCGTTGGCGCCGATGATGGGGAAGTCGTCCGGAGGCGGCCGGCGGGTGTTGATCTCCGTCATCCGGTTGGCGATGAGCAGCAGCTCATCGAGCCGGTACTTGCGCTGCACATGCGGGTTGTTGATGCGCGCCAGGTTGGCGAGCAGCTCCGCGCCCGAGGCATGGCCAATGGTGGCCGCCTCCTTGGAGAAGCCGGCCCAGACACCGTCGGCGCCCTGCAGCAGAGCCTCGAGCAGTCCGGCGTTCTCCATGCCATTGCCCGAGTGGATGTGGACGAGCACGCGCTTGTCGGGCGGCAGCAGGTGGCGCAGCTCCGCGGCGGCGGCGCCAATCTGGAACGGAAAGAGCGTGCCGCGCCCATCCTCGAACGTCACCGCGGCGATGGGCTGCGAGGCGAGGAACCGCGTCAGCTGCAGCACCCACTCCCGGTCCAGGGTGTAGGCGTCCGTCATGTCCTGGTAGTTGATGTAGATGCGCGGAGGCCCGCCGCGATCTCCCGTCAGGTTGTCGTGGAACCACTGAATGCCCTCGGCGAGCCAGGCCAGGAAGCGCCGCCGCGTCTTCTCGTTGCGCGGCAGGGACTCGCGGGAGATGTCCAGGTCGACGATGGTGTTGGGAATGCCGTACTCAGCGGTCTTGAGCATGCTGAGGTTGGGCTTGAAGGTGCCCTTGCCCAGGGCAATCGAGGTGAAGGCGAAGCCGCCGGTCAGGTCCTCGCCGCGCTCGACGAGCAACTGCATGAAATCGTCATCCACCTGAGGCTCGTCCGGCAGGGAGACATCGAAGGTGGCCAGCAGGATGTCGCGGAAGCCCATGCGCCGAGCCAGGGCCAGCAGCTCCAGCTTGTTGTCCACCGTGTGGCCCAGCGCCGTGCCCACCGAGGGCTCACGGATGGAGAGGTCCAACAGCACCGGGTTGACGGTGCGCAGGCGCTCGAGCTGAGAGTCGACGCGGGCCTGAACCCTGTCGCAGTAGCGGCGCTCCTCGGGGCTGAGCTTCGGAAGGGACGGCAGGGCAGAGGGCTTCACGGGCGACTCCTGGGCTTTAGAAGGATCCCACCAGCCCTCCCACGATACTCCCATGCCGGCTCAGGCTCACCATGGGGAGGACCCTCGGGCCCGAGGCCGAGGGGGGGGACCAGGCAGGCGCCCGGGTGAGCTCATGAATGATCATCGTGGTGACGACGGGCCAGACGCCGGCCATGACGACGCTGGCCTCCACGGAGAGTACCCGGTCGGTCAGCACGATCAGAGATGCGAGGGACACAAGCGTGCCGAGCACGCCGCCCGCGAGGGTGGGCCAGAGCCGCCCCCGATGGTCGAAGCGCTCGCCGATGAGCCAGATGGCGACCGGTGGGCCTACCGCGAGGCCCAGGGCGCCAAAGCCCAGGCCGAAGAAGAAGATGGGAGGGGTGCAGAAGAATCCGTCACAGTCCTGCGAGTCGAGCGAGTAGAGGCCGTACACCAGCAGCAGCGTTGCCGCGGAGGCCGCGGTGCCTCCCAGGATCTGCAGCGGGACTCTGCCAGAGCCTGAGGCCTCGGTACCCGGCAGGGTCTCCCGGGGAATGAGCTCGCCCTGAGGCGTTTCGGGTTCTGGTGACACTTCGGGCCCGGGCTCCTCCGGCGCCTGGATGAGGGGCGGTGGAGTGCTCTGCGCCAGAGCTGACAGCGGCAGCAGGACACACAGAAGCAGCGTGGCGAAGCGTGTAGGGCGCATAGAGAGCAGTGGCTACTGGCGGCCGCGTTTGCCGGCGGCCCAGTCTTCGTGGACGTTGAAGCCCTTCATCTGCTTTTCGAGGTCCGTGGAGCGGATCAGCGCTTCGAGCTGTGCGCGGGTCTGGCGTGGCAACCGGGCGTCCATCTGGGCGAAGCCATAGGTGAGCGCCGCGACGATGGCGGTGTTGAGCCGGAGTTGGTGCCCATCGCACTTGTCCAGCTCATCCGAGCGCGCGTGGTAGTTGGGGCCGTAGAGCGCGGGCTCTTGATTGGCCACCAGGTTGGGCACCCCGTGCATCATGAAGTCGAAGTTGTCCGTGCCGACGATGGGCACATCCACCTGCGTGAAGGGGCCCAGCCCTCGCACGGGCTCCAGCGCGCGGTCCACCAGCGAAGGCAGCTCGGGCCGGCCGCCGGTGAAGAAGCCGTTGATGCGGCCGCAGCCGATGTCGAACGAGGCCGCCATCACATGGTGCTCGAGCTGCGCCTCGTGCTTCCGGGTGTAACCCCACGAGCCGTACAGGCCCTGCTCCTCACCGTTCCACAGGGCGAAGCGGATGGTGCGTGCCGGCTTGAGCCCCAGCCGGCGCATCTGCCGGGCCACGTCAATGAGCATCGCCACGTTGGCCCCGTTGTCCAACGCGCCCGTGCCCAGGTCCCACGAGTCCAGGTGCGCGCCCACCACCACCACTTCCTCTGGCCGCGTGGTGCCGCGAAGCTCGCCGATGACGTTGTAGCTCTCGTAGGCGGGGCCTGACTGGATGTCGAGCTCGGCGGTGAGCGTCAGCGCCTGGCCGGAGCGCAGCAGCCGCTGGGCGCGCAGGGCTCCATCGCGCTCCATGATGAGCATGGGCCGGGTGTTGCGCGCGCCCACCGAGACGTTGTGCCGGTAGAGCTGATTGCCGGGCCGTGAGCCCATGTAGACGACACCCGCCGCGCCGGACGCGAACGCCCGCTGCTCGATGTCCACCGCCTCCGCGTACTCACGGAACAGCCCGTCGATGTCCGCCAACTGAGCCGTCTCCACCAGCAGAAAGGCCCCGCGGGCCTTGTCTCCCAGCGCGG
>DASVVJ010000912.1:0-7353 GCA_036389955.1 Myxococcaceae bacterium | reverse complement strand
TGCCGGCGCGCCGGATCCTTGGCCAGCATCCGGTTCACCAGCTCCTGGAGCGCGATGGGCAGCTCGGGGCGCAGGGCCCGCAGCGGCACTGGATCCGTGTAGAGAATCTTCGCCAGCACCGCCGCCATGTGCGGGGCCCGGAAGGGCGGCTGGCCCGAGAGACACTCGTACAGCACGCACCCGAGCGAGAAGATGTCCGCGGCGGGGGTGATGTCCTCCTGGTTGGAGACTTGCTCGGGGGCCATGTACCCGGGCGTGCCCAGCATCATCTTGCTGCCGGTGATGGGCTGGGAGCTGGCCTCCACGCGGGCCAGGCCGAAGTCCAGCAGCTTCAGGCTCTCCACCTTCCCGCCGCAGAGGAACAGGTTGGAGGGCTTGATGTCGCGGTGGATGATGCCCTTGGAGTGCGCCGCGGCGAGCACCTCGGCCACCAGGCGTTGCACGAGCAGCACCTCGGAGAAGGACAGGGGCTGGCGTGCCAGCCGCTGCGAGAGGTCCTCTCCCTCCAGCCATTCCATGACGAGAAACGGCTGACCGTCCTCGGTCTCCCCGTGGGCCACGTACGCGACGATGCCGGGGTGGTCCAGCTCCGCCAGGACGCGGGCCTCCCGGGTGAAGCGGCGCACCGCCTCGGAGTCCCCCGCGCCATTCATCAACTTGAGCGCGACGGTGCGCCCGCTCTGGGTGTCCTGGGCTTCGTAGACCAGCCCCATGCCCCCGCGCCCCGCCATGCGCCGCACGGCGAAGCGTCCCGCTACGAGCGTGCCAAGCGAAAGACTCATCGATCCATCAAAGGGGGGCCATGCCAACAGGGCCAATGCCAGACAAGCAGATTCTCACCGCGAACGGCGCGAAGCCTAGCACTTCACTGGGTGTGGAACGTGATCAGCCTGGCCTGGGACCGCCACCCCGGGTGCGGCGGCGCTCACCGGGTTTCACTCAGGGCATACGCGCGGCCACGCCTTTCCGCTCGTGCTGCATCCGGGCGGGCTGCCACCGGGGCAGGGGGAAGGAAAGCTTTGGAATGGCGTGGCCTGGGCCCGGGTTCGCGCTCGCCTTGTTGGCCCGTCCTGCGCTCTCTTGCTTCCCCTCACTGGCCGTCTGCGTGCTCGCGCTGGCGGTGGGGGCCTGTCAGCCGCCGCCCGAGTTTCGCGGGCGGGCGGTGCTGGACACGCGCGCCGAGTCGCCCTCGCGTCCGCTCTGGGTCTCCCGGCCCGCGGTGGCGCCGGACCTCGATGAGGCCCAGGCGCTGACGTGGGCGGCGCGCACGGTGCTGCAGTCGCTTCCGGAGCCCGAGCAGCGGCGCATCCTGGAGACGTGGCTGCCGTCCACCGCCGTGCCCGACACCGTGCCTCCGGCGGGCGTGGAGTTCGCCGCGATGCCGGTGGTGCCTCGCCGCGAGGTGGAGCTGCTCTCGGTGATGCGGGCGCTGCACACCCAGCATGGGAACCGGGTGCTGACGCTGTCGGCTTTCTTCGTGGGCCCGGGGCCGGTGGAGCGCGCGCGCAAGCGGCTGAAGGGGGCGCCCGAGGGCATCACCGTGGACCGGCTCTCGCGGGTGCTGCGCCGGAGGGAGCGGCCGCAGCTCACCCACGTGCGCGAGGCGGAGCGGTGGGCGACGCTGGCGGCGCTGGGGTGGCCGGTGGAGCGCACCTGGCGCATCTCGTCCCGGTTCGGGCCGCGCATCCATCCGGTGGTGGGGGGCCTGTCGCAGCACCGCGGAGTGGACATCGCCCTGCCGGTGGGCACCGAGGTGCGAGCGCCCGCGGGCGGTGTGGTCACCAAGGTGCTGCAGGGCCCCATCAACGGGCACTGGTTCGAGGTGGACCACGGGGATGGGGTGCGCACGCAGTACTGCCACCTGTCGGCCGTGGAGGTGAAGCGCGGGCAGCGGGTGAAGGCGGGTGAGCGGCTGGCACTCTCGGGAGACACGGGGCGGGTGACGGGGCCGCACCTGCACTACCAGGTGAAGCTGTCGAAGGACTTCGTGGATCCGCTGGGCAGCCGCGTGCCGTTGGAGCTGGTGGCCGAGCCGTGGGTGCTCACGCCCCAGCCGCTGGCCACGTTGCCCGCGGCCCCCGCAGGGTGACGAAAGCTCCCTCTCCCGAAGGTAAAGGGAGTGCTGGCGCCTTCCTACGTGTGAAGTAGGATCCCTGCCGTGTGGCGGCATGCCCACGTCACCCAGCGAGGCCCTCCCATGCAGAACCCTCATGCCCCTGCCTGGCACCCGGCCCAGCTTCCCCCAGGAACGAAAGTGGGCTCCTGGCGCGTCATGAGCCTGCACGGCCAGGGCACTTACGGTGCCGTCTACCGCGCCAGCAGCGTGGGCCAGGACGAGCCCGTTCCCGTAGCGCTCAAGCTGGCCCTGAACCTGGGGGACCCGCGCTTCGCTCGCGAGGTGAAGCTGCTGTCTCGTCTCGACCACCCCAGCATCCCCCGCATCCTGGACCACCGCTCCTGGAAACACCCGGCGGGCGCGGCTTACCCCTATCTCGTGATGGAGTGGGTGGACGGACTGCCCCTCTATGCCTGGGCCGGGGAGCACAACCCCACTTCCCGGCAGGTGCTTCGGCTCCTGGCTCAGCTGACACAGGCGCTCCAGGCCGTTCATGCGGCCGGCGCCGTGCACCGGGATGTGAAGGGCGACAATGTCCTGGTCAGGAGCACGGACCGTCGCGCCGTGCTCACCGACTTCGGTTCCGCGAACTACCGGGGCGCAGCCCGCCTGACGTGGCAGACCCAGCCTCCCGGAACACCCGCCTACCGCTCGCCCGAGGCCTGGCAGTTCCTGCTGCGTTTCGGCCTCGCTTCAGATGCCCACTATGTGGCCACTCCGGCTGATGATCTCTTCGCGCTGGGCGTCACCGCCTACCGCCTCGTCACGGGCGAGTACCCACCTTCCCCAGAGCCCGGCCTGGAAGAGGCTCGCGCCTGGGCCCCGGACGGCCCAGGGCCCAAGCCCCCTCATACGCTCAACCCCCAGGTGGCGTCGCGGCTCAGTGAGCTGATCCTCCAGATGCTCTCGGCGGCTCCCGAAGCTCGCGGCACCGCGGCGACGCTGGCCCAGGCGCTGGAACTCGCGGCGGAAAGCGCCAGCCCCGAGGCGGATCAACCTCTCTTCGAGAGCAGACCACAGCCCACACCAACGAAGACCGATGCTCCCGCTCCCGTGAAGGACTCCAGCGAGAGCGTCAGGACTCGGGAGCGTGCGGTGCACTGGCTGCCCTGGCTCGCTGCGGTCGCCGTGGGACTGGCCCTGCTCCTCTGGGCCTGGCCGCCGGTACACATGCGGGCCGAGCGGGTGTTCGCGAGGGCACCGGTCGCGCCGGGCACGAACACGCCCGATGCGGGCACCACCGGCGTCGGGGAGCGCTCGATGAAGGCCCCACCGGATTCCGAACAGCCGCCCACGGGCCAGGAGGCGGTGGCCGACGACGAGCCCCCGGAGTTGTTCCCCAGGCAGGCCACTCCGGATGAAAAAGGTCAGTGTCCTGTCCCCGGGCAGGTCGCCATCAACGGGGGCTGCTGGGTGGAGCAGAAGATGTCCGCCGCTGAGTGCGAGAAGAACGGGTACGTGGTCCAACAGAGCAAGTGCTACGCGCCCTCCTTCTCGCTGAAGAAGCGCCGCAAGCCCACCTCGAGCCCTTCGGACTCGCGCTGAGCTGCTCTGCGCCGACCACTCGACGTACGTTGGTGATGGGAGGGGGGGTATGGAACGAAAGGCGCGCGAGAACCTGGAGGCGGCACGTCTCCTTTTGGAAGGTGACGACCCCTGTACGAATTCCTCCATGTCCCGCGCTTATTACGCGGCCTACCATGCATGCTGGGTCGCGATGGTGGCAGCTGACCACCCTGTGCCGATGGAGCGAGGTGTCCGCTACTTCCGACACAACACGCTCTACCAGGAAGCATGCGATGCCGGAGTGATTGACGACCAGGAATCAGGCAACCTCCACTACCTGTACAACCAGCGCATCAAGGCCGATTACCATGAAGACGATGTCACCCTCGAAGAGGCACAGGAGGCCTTGAAGGTGTCCGAAGCCCTTGTCAGCCGCCTGCTGGAGGAACAACCGTGACGAGCGAGCGTGACTTCATTCTTGAGCGTGTTTCCGCCATCGCTGCCGGTAGGCCTGTGCGCTGGTCTGACGAAAGAACCTCGCTAGGTGACTTCGATGGGCGCGATTGGGCGATCGATATCTTCGACGTACCGAGCGAGGAGCAGCGCGAGGTGCATGCACGCCTCTGGAGACTGAACCGCCTTGTCTGGAAGCAGTTCCATCAGTCCCTCATCTTCATCTTCCATACCCCTGTGGAGACAGAGCGGCTCTATGCCTGGGTTCGCATCGCGGAGCCTCAGCGCATGGTTGACTCCGCGCACCCCGCGCGGCCCCGGGTCGAAATAGAGAAATTGGCAGGCAGGCGTGGCTCGTGGCGCGACCGCGGCTTGCTGCCGTCCAAGCCGTCAAGGGTCGCCTGATGTACCTGACAGCGCACCGTGTCTCCGCACCCGGGGACAAGCACACAGGGGTTAACTGCTTCCGGTACCAACACACTCAGCCAGTGCCTGGAGTGGACTGGACTGCGCCCGACCTGGTGAAAATCGCCGAAGAATTCCCAGGGACCCTGGTGTCGCGTCAAATCGAGGTTCCACCCGGCGGGAATGACGTCCACAGCTACCTGGACATTGTTTGCTCCGATACGGCCCGGGTGGAGGACATCGAAGCGGCGCTCGACGAGTACGAACAGACGTGGGCTGCCTCGCGCCTGGCCTCGGTCGTTCACCTGCGCGAAATCGCTGTGCGTCTGGGCATGCAGTTACGGCATGAGCCTCAAGCACTCCAGGAACTGCGGACTCTGCGTGAGAGTGCCTTGAAGCTTCTGCGCAGCCCTTCACAGCCCTTGTCTGAGTGGGAGTCCCAGCCACCCTTGCGCGTGCTCATCGAGCCTGAGGGCGGCTCGAACCGCTACCTGCTGGACGAATCAAGCCTTGTGCGGCTTCAGTCTATTCACGGTACGGCATGGCGAGAGGCCGAAGTGTCCGTGTCCTCCGCCATCCACGAGCAGCTCATGACTCGGCCTGCCAGTACCTGCCCACACCTGGCCTCTCTGCTGACCTGTCTCCCCCTGGATTCGCTGTTGCCTCTGGGGGGCATCCGGTTCGAGCAGGAGAGCGGCAAGCTCCTCTGGGAGTGGCCCGACCGAGGCCCGCTCCAGGGGTACTGCCTCAGCTGCCATCAACAGGGGACGCTCCGAGCCGAGGAGGAGAGCCAGCTGTACCGATGCGTGTCATGCGGGAACGTCCAGCAGACCAATGGTCTCTGGGTAGCAACGCTGACATAGGGCCAGTTCCGCCAAGCGGCGCGAGCCTCAAGCGAACCTGCGCGTGAGGAAGTCGAGGAGGGCGCGGGTCACCTCCTCCGGGTTCTCGACCGTGCTGGTGTGACCCGCGCGGGGAATGCGCACCAACTCCGAGCCTGCGATGGCCTGGTGAATGCGCTCCGCCTTGGCCGGCACGGTGGCCACGTCCTCGTCTCCCACGATGACGAGCGTCGGGCACCGGATGGTCTTCAGCTCCTCGTAGATGCCCGAGCGGCTCGTCACCGCCGTCACCGCCCGGTGAATGTCCCGGTCCAGCGCCTCGAGACGCCCTTGCCATTCACGCCGCAGCGCGGCCTTGGCCGGATCCTTCAAGAAGCTCTGGCCGAACATGATCTGCATCACCTTGGATGCCACGAGCTTTGCCCCCAGCAGGCGGACGACCCAGGTGAGCTGGCGGTACTTCGCCTTCTTCTCCTCGGGCTCGGGGTCGGCGCTGGTCTCCAGCAGGATGCAGGACTTCAACAACTGGGGTTGCCGCGCGGCCAGGCGCATCGCCACGAAGCCGCCCATGGACAGGCCGGCGAAGTGCACCGGCTTCTGGGGCGAGAGCTGCCGGATGAGCTCCGCCGCGTCCTCGGCCAGCGAGTCCATGTCGAGCCGCTCCCGGGTCCGCTCGGAGCGCCCCTGGCCGCGGTGGTCGAAGGTGATGACGCGGTAGCGGCCCTTCAGCGCGGCGACCTGCTCGCGGAACATCTCTCCGGACCACAGCAGCCCGTGGGAGAAGAAGAGGGTGTCGTCACCCGCGCCGTGCTCTTCGTAATAGAGCTGCGCGCCATGAATCCGGATGTGCGGCATGCGGACTCCCGAGCCTGGAGAAGGAAGCCGCGCTCAATGTACACGGGTCTCAGTGCACCGTGCCCTCGGCCTGGGGCTCCGGGGGGACAGCCTCCACGGCGTCGTCCTTGACCAGGGCCCTGCGCATCGCAACGCGCCGCTTCCAGCGCTCTCGGGCATGCTTGCGCAGGTCCTGCACCGCATCCGTCTCATCGAGAATCTCGGCGCCCAGCAGTGTCTCCACCACGTCCTCCATGGTGATGAGGCCCGCGGTGCCGCCGAAGTCGTCCACCACCAGCGCCAGGTGCTCGTGGTGTCCCATCATCTTGTCCAGAATCTCGGGCAGCGGCATCTTCTCCGGCACCTGCAGCAGCACCCGGCGCAAGTCGATCAGCTTCAGCTCGAACTGATCCCTCGCGGCGGCCAGCAGCAGGTCGGTCTTGAGGAAGTAGCCGGTGATGTCATCCACATCCCGGCGGTAGAGGGGGATGCGGCTGAAGCGCCCGTCACCCACCTGCTCCAGCGCCTGGCGCACCGTCATCGACTCGGGGAGCATGAGCGCCACCGTGCGCGGTGTCATCACGTCATCGGCGGTGAGCGAGCGCAGGCGCAGCAGGTTCTGCACCCGGTGGCTCTCCTCCTTGTTGAGCACTCCCTCCTCGGCGCCCAGCTCCGCCAGCGCGCCCAGCTCCTCGCGGCTCACCTCGTTGGCGTCCTTGTCACGCGATAGCAGCCGGGTGATGCCCTGCGACAGGAGCACGAGCGGATAGGTGAGCCAGATGAGCAGCCGCAGGATGCCCGCGGACATGGGAGCCAGGCCGCGCCAGTACACCGCCGCGAGCGTCTTGGGGATGAGCTCCGAGATGATCATCATCGCCAGCGTGAGCACCGCCGAGGCGATGGTGATGCCGGCATTGCCCCACAGCGCCTGCGCCTGGGCACCCACGCCCGCCGCGCCACCAATCTGCGCGAAGTTGCCCACGGCGAGCACGGCCGCGAGAGGCCGGTCCACATGCTCCTTCAGCTCACGGAGCAGGCGGCCAATCCGCTGCTTGCGCGCCTTGTCACTGGCCTCGAAGGCGGCGATGTACGAGGGCGTGACACTGAGCAGCACTGCCTCCAGCACGGAGCAGGCGAAGTTCAGCGACAAAGCCAGGACAGCCCAGAAGAGGAGAAGTGCCATGAGTGCAACCCGAC
>DASVVJ010000911.1:0-8774 GCA_036389955.1 Myxococcaceae bacterium | reverse complement strand
GCGTTGGAGATGGGCGGAAAGGTCATTCTGGCCTCCCACCTCGGGCGCCCCAAGGGGCCGGACCCGAAGCTCTCGCTGGAGCCGGCCGCGAGCCGCCTCACCGAGCTGCTCGGCCCCAAGCACGAGGTCATCCTCGCCGACGACTGCGTGGGTGACGGCGTGCGCAAGCTGGTGAAGGACCTCAAGGACGGCCAGGTGCTCATGCTCGAGAACCTGCGCTTCCACAAGGAGGAGGAGGCCAACGACGAGGCGTTCGCGCGCGAGCTGGCGGCGCTGGCGGACGTGTACGTCAACGACGCGTTCGGCACGGCGCACCGGGCGCACGCCTCGACGGCGGGCATGGTGCCGTTCGTGAAGGAGAAGGCGGCCGGCTTCCTGATGAAGAAGGAGATCGAGTACCTGGGCCGGGTGGTGAAGAGCCCGGACAAGCCCTTCGTGGCGATCCTGGGTGGCGCCAAGGTGAGCGACAAGATCAAGGTGATCGAGAACCTGCTGCCCAAGGTGGACGCGCTGCTGATTGGCGGCGCCATGGCGTACACCTTCCTCAAGGCGCAGGGCATCGAGGTGGGCAAGAGCCGGGTGGAGGAGGACAAGCTGTCGCTGGCCACCAAGCTGCTGGACGCGGCGGCGCGGCTGAAGACGTCCATCGTGCTGCCGGTGGACCACATTGTCGGCACCGAGCCGTCGGACAAGAGCGAGGCCACGGAGACGCCGGACCGGGCGATTGCGGCGGACCGGATGGGCCTGGACATCGGGCCGAAGACGCGGGCGCAGTACACCCAGCACATCCGCGGAGCGAAGACGGTGGTGTGGAACGGGCCCATGGGCCTGTTCGAGGTGAACAAGTTCGCCGAGGGCACGCGCTCGGTGGCCGCGGCGATGGCGATGAACCGCGAGGCGGTGACGGTGGTGGGCGGCGGAGACAGCGCGGCGGCGGTGCAGCAGATGGGCTTTGGGGACAAGCTGACCCACGTGTCCACCGGTGGCGGCGCGTCGCTCGAGTTCCTCGAGGGCATCACCCTGCCGGGCATCAAGGCGCTGGAGACGACGAAGTAGTCCCGTTTACGGGCTGGGAGAGAGCATGGCCGCCGAGGCGCGCCGGAAGATCATCGCCGGCAACTGGAAGATGAATAAGACGGTCCCGGACGCGCTGGCGCTGGTGCGCGAGCTGCGGGGCATGGTGTCGATGCTGCGCGACAAGGTGGAGATCGTCGTAGCTCCGCCGTTCGTGGCGCTGCACCCGGTGGCCAAGGCCATCGAGGACTCGAACCTCAAGCTGGCGGCGCAGAACTGCCACTGGGAGGTCTCGGGGGCATTCACGGGCGAGGTGGCCGCGCCGATGCTGAAGGAGCTGGGATGCTCGTACGTGATTGTGGGGCACTCCGAGCGCCGTCAGTTCTTTGCGGAGACGGACGAGACTGTGAACAAGCGCTCGCAGGCGGTACTGAAGGCGGGCCTGGTGCCGATCATCTGCGTGGGCGAGACGCTGGCTGAGCGGGAGGCGGGGCGCACGCTGGAGGTGGTGGAGCGCCAGGTGAAGGGGGCGCTGGCGGGCTTTGGGGCAGGGGACGTGGCGAAGTTCGTGCTGGCGTATGAGCCGGTATGGGCGATTGGCACGGGACGCACGGCGACGAGCGCCCAGGCGCAGGAGGTGCACGCGGCCATCCGCTCGCAGCTCACCCGGCTGTACGACGGGGGAACGGCCGGGCAGGTGCGCATCCAGTACGGGGGCAGCGTGAAGCCGGACAACGCGGCGGAATTGCTGGGCCAGCCGGACGTGGATGGGGCGCTGGTGGGCGGGGCGAGCCTGAAGGCGGGCGACTTCGCGGCGATTGTGAAGGCGAGCGCCTGAGGTAGGGAAGCGCGGGGTGGCGCGAAGGAGTTGTCACCCCGCTGTCAGGTTGTGTAGGGTGCGCGTCCTTTCCACTGGACGCTTGAAAGAGAAGCCATGCTGACCTTCGTAACGATCGTGCACGTCATCCTCTGCGTGTTCATGATCTTCGTCATTCTGCTGCAGCCCGGGAAGGACGCGGGCATGGGCGCGGCCCTGGGTGGCGGCGCGGCCACGAGCGCGTTCGGCGGCCGTGGCGCGGTGACGTTCCTGAGCAAGCTGACGGGCGTGTGCGCGGCGCTGTTCTTCCTCACGTCGCTGGGCCTGTCGTTCGTGGGCCTGAAGACGTCGGTGGCGGGTGGCTCGGTGGCGGCGCCTGCGCCTGCAGCGGCTCCGGCTCCGGCGGCGCCTGGGGCGGGTGGCGCGGCGGCTCCGGCGGGGACGCCGGCCTCTCCGGCGACCATGGAGCAGACGCGCGAGGCGGCCCCTGCGGCGCCTGCCACCCCTCCTGCCGAGGGCACTGGCACGGCGGCTCCGACGGGTGCGGCGCCCACGCCGCCGGCTCCGGCTCCGGCGCAGTAGGAAGAATCGTAGGAGCGCAGCGGTTAAAAACCGTTGCGTGAGAGAGCGCGGTTCGGATACATGAGCCGCGCAGCTTGCCCAGGTGGTGGAACTGGTAGACACACCATCTTGAGGGGGTGGCGCCGAAAGGTGTGCGGGTTCGAATCCCGCCCTGGGCACTCCGAAAGAGCCTCCGAGTCCAAGTGACTCGGGGGCTTTTTGCGTTTCTAAGCAGCGGGCAACCTGGCAGGGGCTGCCGGGGTAGGTTGACGTCTTACTTTTGTTGTTTTTCGACTTGGGTCGAGCCTTGGTGCATAGCTTGAAAGGCAAAGCCAATGCTTGATTCCCTCCAACTCCAGAACGTCGGCCCCTCGCCCGAGATGAAGTTGGAACTCGCGCCCCGGCTGAACCTCATCACGGGCGACAACGGCCTCGGCAAGAGCTTCCTGCTCGACGTGGCCTGGTGGGCGCTCACGCGGAAGTGGCCGCAGGACCTCAACGCGAACCTGACGTCGGGCTACGCCGCGCGCCCCACCGACGTCACGAAGAGGGCCACCATCGCGTTCGAGGTTGAGAGCAAGACAGGACGCGTGAAGTATGAGAGCCCGTACGTAGCCGACGAGCAGGCGTGGAAGGGCAAGGCCGGGCGTCCGTGGAACCCAGGGCTCGTCATCTATGCGCTCGCCGACGGCGGTTTCGCGGTCTGGGACCCGGCCCGGAACTACTGGAAGAGGCAAGGGAACATCGACGTTCAAGAGCGGCTGCCCGCCTACGTCTTCAGTTCCAAGGAGGTGTGGGACGGGTTGCGGCTCTCGGTCGATGGGAAGCCCACGCAGGTGAGCAATGGCCTCGTCGCTGACTGGGCATCTTGGATTCGCGAAGGCAGGGACGACGCGAAGCGCATGGCGGCCGTGCTGGCGCTGCTCGCTCCGGCCGTGGGCGATGACAGCCTGAAGCCGGGTGACAGCTTCGCGCGGCTGTCGGTGAACGACGCGCGTGACATCCCCACGGTCCGTATGGGCTACGGGCAGGACGTTCCCATTCTCTACGCTTCGCTCGGCGTCCGCCGCATCGCCGCGCTCGCGTACATGCTCTCGTGGGCATGGCGCGAGCACCTCATCGCGTCGAGGCAGCTCGGGCAGCAGCCGTCGTCTCGCGTCGTGATGCTATTCGACGAGATCGAGGCACACCTCCACCCACGCTGGCAGCGCGCCGTCGTGCCCGCGCTGCTGAAGGTCGTGCAGACGCTGACCGAGGATGAAGGGGCGTCGGTCCAGCTCATCGCCGCGACGCACTCTCCGCTGGTGCTCGCATCGGTAGAGCCGCTCTTCGACCTTGAGAAGGACGCGTGGTTCGACCTCGATCTCGAAGGCCGGCAGGTCGAGCTTCGCAAGCGAGAGTATGTCCGCCTCGGTGAGGTCGGGAACTGGCTGGTCAGCGATGCCTTCGACCTGAAGGAGCCGCGTTCGCTCGAAGGCGAGCGGGCCGTGCGGGCCGCCCGTGACGTCATGAGCGCAAAGAGCCCCTCACTCGCGGAGATCCAAGCTGCCGACAACCAGCTCCGCCAGGCCGGTCTGCCGGACATCGATCCCTTCTGGGTTCGATGGGACTACTTCGTCGAGCAGGCCAGGAAGGCCGCCACTCCGGAGAAGAAGTCATGATCCCGGTCGTGCTCGCCAAGGAGCCTCCCGAGTTCGACGCGAAGGTCCGGCAGCCCGGTCTGTCCGCCATCGACGAGCTGGCCGGACGCCAGCCGCGTTTGAAGCGGCCGGGCCCGAAGCGGAAGAAGCTCGCTGACAAGGAGCAGGACATCCCTGCCGACGCGTTCCCGGCGTACTGGCGTGAGGTGCTCCCCGAGATGCTCGTCGCGTACGAGCGGAGGTGCGCATACCTCGCGATGTATATCCATCACGCGACCGGCAATCCGACGGTCGATCACGTGCTGCCGAAATCCTACGCGTGGAACCAGGTTTACGAATGGGCGAACTACCGGCTGTGCGCGGCGATCATCAACTCCAAGAAGGGCGCGCTGCTCACTCTGGCCGATCCGTTCTCCATCGGGCCGGGCTGGTTCGTGCTCAACTTGAACACGCTGCACGTTGAACGTGGCGACGCGGCTCCAGAGGCCGAGTGGGGCCGCATCGGCGCGACGCTCCCGGTGCTGAACCACCGGCTCTGCGTGCAAGAGCGTGAGGAGTACGTCCGCTGCTACCGCCTCGGCCCGGGGGCGGGTGGCTTCGACCTCGCGCACCTCGAGTACCGCGCCCCGTTCATCGCGTCCGAGCTTCGGCGGCAGAGACAGCTCGTGAGAGGAGACACCTAATGCACCTGCTTTACGCCTGAGCCTGCTCCGGCGCGCTGTCTGCCACGTGCTCAGCAGGGACAGAGGGAGGCCGGGATTGGCTCCAGAGCACCATCGCCACCCCGGCCGCGGCCATCAGCACCAGCCAGGGCCGGAGGGTACGTAGCTGCTTGGGTCGACCATCTGCCGCACGTTACCTCCGCCGCGCGTCTGGCTCAGGGTGATCCTACTGGGCCTGTTGCTGGAGCGCCGCCGGGTCCATCCAGACGACCTCCCAGTGGTGGCCGTCGGGATCGTAGAAGCTCCAGCCAAACATGAAGCCAGGCATGTCAATCGGGTCAGCCGCGTGCGCTCCACCCGACGCGACCGCCTTCTTGACCAGATCCTCCACCTCGGCGCGGCTCTCGGCCGAGAGCGCGAACATGCCCCCGGTCGTGGTGCGCGGATCGGCGACCGGCTTCCTGGAGAAGCTCTTGAACTTCTCCTCGGTGAGGAGCATCACGTACGCCTCCTCGCTCAAGATCATGCAGGTCGCCGTGTCGTCGGTGAACTGCGGGTTGAACGTGAAGCCGAGCTTCGTGAAGAAGTCGATCGACCGCTTCAGGTCCTTCACGGGCAGGTTGACGAAGATCTTCCGGGAACGTGTCGCAGCCATGTGAGCCTCCATCCAAGGGGTTTTGCCCTATAGACGGACCCACTCTGGCGAAATCATCGGTCCCTCGAAAAAAACGGCGTTATGTGCCCAGCTCCAGGGGAAGGCCGAAACGCGGGAAAACCGCCGCCGTATCGAGGAACGAGTTCATCGCGGAGATCCGGTCGCCCGAGAGTTCGAGCACGATCAGCGCCCACGCCTGGTGCCGGCCCCCGGGCTCCCTGGGCGGCCGGTACTGTCCGAACGCAGGCGAGCCACAGGCCAGGGTCGGCACCAGCCGGGACCCACGGCAGCCCGCGCCGCGCCCCTGCAGCCAGGCCCGAATGGGCTCATGGCCACGAAGCCACAGCGAGTAGGGCGGCATCGAGAGGGTCGCGTCCTGGTGGAGCAGTCCGGTGAGCGCTTCCACGTCGTACCGCTCGAAGGCATGGACGTAGCGGTCCACCAGTGAGGACTGCGAGTCGGACAGCGGGGCACGGGCCTGGGTAAGGTCCCGGGTGGCCAGCGTCTCCCGGGCCCTCTGCAGGGCGCTGTTCACCGCCGCCACTGAGGTCTCCAGGCTGTCGGCCACCTCGGCGGCGGACCAGCCGAGCACTTCGGTCAGCAGCAGCACCGCGCGCTGCTTGGGCGGCAGGTGCTGGAGCGCCGCCACGAAGGCCAGGCGGATGCTCTGGCGCAACATCACGAGCTCGGACGGATCGGCATCCGAGGGGATAGCATGCGTATCCGGAATGGGCTCGATCCAGTGAGAGCTGGGCAGGGAAGCGAGCGAGTCGTCCACCGTGCCCACGGGCCCCCTCTCCATTGGGCGTGCGCGGCGAGAGCGATCGCCCAGCAGGTCCAGGCACACGCGGGTGGCAATGCGGTACAGCCAGGTGCGAAGCGACGCGCGCTCCTCGAATCGGTCCAGGCTGCGCCACGCCTTGACCATCGTCTCCTGGACAGCGTCGTCGGCTTCCGCAGCCGAGCCCAGCATCCGGTAGCAGTGACCCGTGAGTGCCGCGCGGTGTTCCTCGAGGTGGAGAGCGGTTGCCATCACCTCCGCGATTTATCAGGTCTTTCCCCTTTGGGAATCTCCCTCGAATGGTGAGCAGCCAGGCTCTACGGCCTGGGTTTGCGTCCGTGGTTGTAGTGCGCATGAGACGCGACGGACAGGAACTTCAGGCGGCTATGGGGATGGAGAGGCCTTCGGTGGAAGGCCCCATGAACACGGCGCAGGTGGCCCCACAGCCAAAGTACGACATCGGGACCATCATGGGCGGCCTTTATGGAGATGGCATCATTGCCCTGAAAGGTGCCTTCGAGCGCACCTGGGTGCAGCAACTGGGCGAGGACATCGACCTCCTCTTCAAGGAAGCGATGAAGCAGCCAGGTGGCGCGCTCGGTCGTGGGCCCAACCGTTACTACGTCGAGGTCCACCCGGAGCGGATCCGTGGCTTCGTCGAGCTCGTCTCCCACCCGTGGGTCATGGCGGTGTGCGAGGCGGTGCTGGGCCCCAACTACAAGATCGTGGAGCTGGGCTTCGACATTCCATTCCCTGGCGCCCAGCACCAGCCCTGGCACCGGGACTTCCCCGCTCCCGAGGAGACGGTGAAGGGCCGGCGTCTGAACTCGCTGGCGTTCAACCTCACCACGGTGGACGTCTACGAGAACATGGGCCCCTTCGAGATCGCCCCTGGCACGCAGTGGGACGACTCTCCCGAGTTCGAGCACGGCATGTTCCCGCCGAAGTCCTTCTATCCCCGGTATACCGAGCGCGCGCAGCGCCGGATGCCGAAGATGGGCGACATCTCGGCGCGTTCGGCCCTCACGATTCACCGTGGCACGGCCAACCAGTCGGACAAGGCCCGGCCGACCCTGGTCCTCGGGGTGGACGCGCCGGATGCCCGCAACGCGGAGCGGCACGACCTGCAGGTCAGCCGCCGCTACTTCGAGACGCTGCCGGAGCAGGTGCGCCAGCACCTCACGTACCGTGTCGTCGACCAGCTCGAGACGATCGTTCAGGCGCACACCATCGAAGGCCTGGTGATGGCGGCGGACGCTTAGCCTCCTGGCTTCTCGGAGAGCGGGGGAGCGGACGAGGGCACGGTGACGTCGCTCACCCGTGCTTTCGTCCATAGGTGAGGCGCTGGGGAATGCTCATCCTTCCGTCAAACGCTGACCTTTGACGGAGGGATTTTGCATGCGGAGCACAGATAGGCGGAGAGCCAACCCCGGAGCGCTGCCGGACCTCGTTTGCCTATCGCACCTGCGTTGGAAGTTCGTCTTCCAACGTCCGCAGCACCTCATGTCGCGCTTCGCGCGCGAGCGACGCGTCTTCTTCATGGAAGAGCCCGCCTGGGGCCCGGGCCCCACCCGGCTGGAACTCACTCAGTCGCCCGAGGGCGTCTGGGTCGCTGTTCCTCACATTCATGTGGAGGGCGCCACGCAGGTGACGCCCGATCCACCTCCAGGCACCCATGTGGACCCGGAGGTCCTCGTGGAAGTGCAGCGCCAGCTGCTCGAGGCCATGCTGGTGGACCAGGGCGTGAGCGACTTCGTGCTCTGGTACTACACGCCCATGAGCCTGGCGTTCTCGCACCAACTGCGGCCGAGCGCGGTGGTGTATGACTGCATGGACGAGCTGTCCGCCTTCTCCGGTGCGCCCCCTGTGCTGGTGCAGCGCGAGAGAGAGCTGATGCGCCGCGCACACGTGATGTTCACGGGCGGCCACCACCTCTACGAGGCCAAGCGAGAGCACCACCCGAACGTCCATCCGTTCCCCAGCAGCGTGGATGTGCCGCACTTCGCGCAGGCCCGCTTGCGGCCGGCCGATCCTCCGGACCAGGCCGCGCTGCCTCATCCCCGGATTGGCTTCTGTGGCGTCATCGACGAGCGGATGGATCTGCGCCTGGTCGAGGGTGTCGCCCGGGCTCGCCCGGACTGGCAACTGGTGATGGTGGGGCCCGTGGTGAAGATCTCTCCCGAGAGCCTGCCTCGCCTGCCCAACATTCATTACCTGGGGGGCAAGAGCTACAAGGAGCTGCCGGCCTACCTGGCCCATTGGGACGTGGCCATGACGCCCTTCGCCCGCACCCCAGCCACGCGCTTCCTGAGCCCCACCAAGACACCCGAGTACCTTGCGGCGGGCAGGCCCGTGGTGTCCACTTCCATCCGGGACGTGGTGCGCCCCTACGGCGAGCAGGGCCTGGTGCGCATCGCGGACACACCGGAGGACTTCGTCCGGGCGGTGGAGGAGAGCCTGGCGCAGCCGGCCGAGCAGTGGCTCCCGCGGGTGGACGCGTTCCTCTCGCGCCTGTCCTGGGACCACACCTGGAGCGGGATGAAGCGTCACATCGATGAGGCGGTGGCGGCGGCCCACACGGCCCCTGGGCTCACGGAGCAGGCGGAGGTCTGAGCGCTCCGGCCGGAGTACGCCAGGGCCCGGG
>DASVVJ010000910.1:0-5300 GCA_036389955.1 Myxococcaceae bacterium | reverse complement strand
CTGAGCGAGGCAGGAAGCGGGCTCAAGGCACCGGATCCATGCCTCCGGGGTGAAAGGGGTGGCACCGTAGCAAGCGCCACACGGTGAGCCAGCCCCCTTTGAGCCCCCCGTGCTTCTCCAGGGCCTGGAGCGCGTACGTGGAGCAGGAGGGATGGAAGCGGCAGACCTTGGGCAACAGCGGCCCGAGGAACCTCCGGTAGAAGCGGATGGGCAGAGCGAGCAGGAAGGCGAGCGGACTCATGTGGGGGCCCCTGCCGGCACGGAGGGAAACTGGCGCTGCAGCTTGCGGGTAACACCGTCGAAGGCACGCGCCATTTCGGCGAAGGACACCTCTTTGGCCGAAGAGCGCACGACCAGTACCACGTCCAGGCCAGCGGGCCATTGCCCGCGCCGCTTACGAAACAGCTCTCGCAGCAGGCGCCGCAGGCGCACCCGCACCACGGCGTTGCCCACCTTGCTGGACACCGTGAGCCCCAGCCGGGTGTAGCCCCGGCCATTGCGCTTCACCAGCGCCAGCAGGCAGTCCGAGGGCACCTTCTGCCCGCCCTCCTGGACCTGGAGAAACTCGTGACGGCGCAACAAGCGCAGGGCCTTGGGGAACGCTTCACCCCGGCTGACTGGCTCCTCGCTCCTGGCCGTCACGTGCGGCCCTCGGCCTACTTCTTCGCGGCGGACACCACCAGACGCTTACGGCCCTTGGCCCGGCGGCGCTTGAGCACCTCCTGGCCGGCCTTGGTGCTGTTGCGCTTGCGGAAACCGTGGGTACGGTTGCGCTTAATCTTCGACGGCTGATACGTGCGCTTGGACACGGCAAACTCCTGTACGACGGCGGCGTCTCTGATCCGACGCGGCCCATGGAAAAGGCGCCGCTCGTAACCCGTTCCCCTACCCAAGTCAACGTTGGAACTCATCCCCCCTGGGTGGGACGCCTGCTTCCTCGCTTGCCCCTCCTGGGGGCCCTCCACGATTTTGCACCACTCTCACTCATGGTGAAGTGGGAACAGGCGACCCCAAGACCTGGGGGGTTAGGCGGGTACCACCACAATCGGGTCCGGGCGGCACGGCGGTTGCCGATCAAAAACGGCGGGAGAAACCATCGGACTTCCGCTGATTTGAGTTGGGTGCTTGATCGTACAGTGTGCGTTTGTTAGCACGGGCGGCTCCCCGGCCCGAGGCCGGTTTTGCACTTCCGAGACCCGTGTGAGCGCCCTCGCCGAAGCCATCAGTACGCCGCCAAGTGCCGGAATTATCTGGGCCCGGACGCTGGATACCATCCGCCAGGATGGGAAGACCTACGCGCTCACGTGGCTCGAGCGCATGCGTGCGCTGGACGTACGGGAAGGTGCGCTCGTATTGGGGGTTCCCGATCGCTTCTTTCGCGACTGGGTGGACGACCACTACCGCGGATTGTTGGAGTCCACGCTCGCCCGGGTAGGGGAGGGCCTGGCCAAAGTGTCCTATGAAGTGGTGGAGGCCCCGCTCTCTGGGACGAGCCTACCGCCCACACCCACAGTCAAGCTAAATCCGTCCCGTCCGACGCGTTTGAACGTCCGGTTTACCTTCGCCACCTACGTGGTCTCGGACAGCAACCAGCTGCCCGCGGCCGCCGCCGCCGCCGTGGCCGACAAGCCTGGCCACTACTACAACCCCCTGTACGTCTATGGAGGTACGGGGCTGGGCAAGACACACCTGCTGCACGCGGTGGGCAACCAGATCTGGGAGCGGGACCCGTCGCAGCGGGTGGTCTACCTGTCGAGCGAGCAGTTCACCAACGAGTACGTGGAGAGCGTGCGCGAGCACCGCATGAGCGACTTCCGGCGCAAGTTCCGGGAGGAGTGCGACGTGCTGCTCATCGACGACATCCAGTTCCTGGGCAAGCGCGAGGAGACGCAGAAGGAGTTCTTCTACACGTTCAACACGCTGTACGAGATGAACAAGGCCATCGTGCTCACCAGCGACACGCTGCCCTCGGAGATTCCGGGCCTGGAGGAGCGGCTGCGCAGCCGGTTCACCATGGGCCTGATTACCGACATCCGTGAGCCGAACTACGAGACGCGCGTGGCCATCCTCCAGAAGAAGGCGGAGGCGGAGCGGCTGACCTTGCCGGATGACGTGGCGCACTTCATCGCCAAGCACGTGCAGAAGAACGTGCGAGAGTTGGAGGGCGCGCTGGTGAAGCTGTCGGCCATCCACAGCCTGTCGCGGCAGCCGCTCACGGTGGAGTTCGCCTCGCATGTGCTCAAGGACATCCTGCCCGCCAACCGGGTGGTGGACGTCGAGCTCATCCAGCGCGAAGTGGCCCGGTACTACAAGGTGACGGTCGAGGCTCTGCGCGAGGACCGGCGGCACAAGGCGCTCTCGCATGCCCGGCAGGTGGCCATGTACCTGTGCCGCAAGCTGACGAAGAGCTCGTTTCCCGAGATTGCCTCGCGCTTCAACAAGGACCACTCCACCGTGATTGCCGCGGTCCGCAAGGTGGAGGGCCTGCGCGAGACGGACGCCTCCGTCAAGCGCGAGCTGGATGAGCTGGAAGAGAAGCTGGGCGTCTGAGTTGCGCGCGGGCGCTGGAGAGCGATAGGGAGAGCCGAGGAGGCCTCCCCGTGCCGAAGTCCCGAGCCGTGTGGTTCCCCAGCCTGCTGCTGCTCGCCCTGTCTTCCCCCGCCGCCCGGGCCCAGCAACCGTCCCCGCCCGCCGCGCAGCAGCCCGCGCCTGCTCCGGCCCCCGCCGCAGAGCCCGCGCCCGCCGCACCGCAGCCTGGCTCCGTGCTGGACGCGGTGCCGCCTCCCGAGAAGCCCACGGTGTCCTCGCGTGAAGAGTACGTGAAGGCGCTGGAGCGGCTCGTCAACGGCAAGGGCGGCACGGTCGAGAAGGTCTATGCACTGGCCCAGGCCGCGGCGCGCGAGCACCTTCAGGCGACGCTGGAGTGGGATCAGACCCTCGCCCAGGGGAAGATTCCGAGGAAGCGCTTCGAGCGCCAGCTGCCCGGGTTCCACGTGGGCATCAGCCCGGCCATCTATGTCATCGCCGACTCGAGCGCCTTCCTCGAGCTGGCCCGGCAGCGGGGCACCGCCGTGGACCGCCGCTTCTTCGAGCTGCTGCACCAGACGTTCAAGGGCACCGCCACGCGCGTGTACGTGGATCAACTCGACGAGATGTCGGCCTGCTATCAGGTGGGCAGCCGGGAGATGCTCTCGCTCTACAAGGCGTGGACGCAGTTCCAGGCCAGCTACCCCAACGCCTACAAAGACACGGTGAAGGACGAGCTCACCCACCTCGAGCAGGTGTACACGTCCGCCACCTGCGCGTGCAGCTCTCACGAGGTGGTGGATGCCGGCCTGGAGGCCTTCCTCAAGGAGTTCCCCAAGGCGCGCATTGCTCCCCAGGTGCGCGAGCGGGTGAACAAGATCCACACCAGGAACAGTGACATCATCTTCCGGTGTGGGCAGGAGCTGAACCTGCCCCAACCGGTTCCGCCGGGCGTGGGGCCTCCCACCACGCCCTGAGCCCAAGGGCCCCGCGGCCTCTGTGTGGGACTCCCTTCCGGGGGCAGGCGATCAGGGCACGGAAACCCTCACCCTCCGCCCTCTCCCGGGAGGAGAGGGGACCTTCCTCACGGCAGCGCTACGGGCGCGATGTCCGTCACGATGATGGTGTTGGTGCGCGCGTCCACGCTCGCCCTGCCGCGCGGCGACAGCTGCGCCTGCACGTGCGGCAGCAGGTCTCCCGCCTTCGCGTGGCTCACCGGCAGGAAGTACGTCTGCAGCGGCGCCACGTCCTCGCGGGCCTTCTTCACCTCGGCGCGCGCATGCGCCTCCTCGGTCAGCTTCTTGAGCGGCGCGATGCGCAGCACGTTGCCGGTGCGCTCCTGCCCCAGCCCGTGCGAGCTCAGCACCGTGTCCAGCACCTGGTTCCACGGCACGTCCCGCAGCTTGAGCGTCACCTTGCCCTGCACGTCCTCGGATACCACCACGTTCACCTTCCCCAGGTCCGCCAGCATCCGCAGCACGTCATGAATGTCCGCGCGCACCACGTCGATGCTGATGCGCTTGGACTCGGCACGCGGCGGGGCCGCCACCGCGGACGTGGACCACAGCACCAGCGCGGCCAGGGCCGCTCGAACCAGGCTCATGCACTCCTCCTTAGGAAGGTGAGGCCTCGAAGGATAACCGCCCGCCCCCTCCCTCTTCCGCCCCCCGGGCCCCGGGCGTCCGCCGCCCAACGCCTCGCGTGGAACCGCCCGGATCCACTGCGGAACCACGTTGGAGGCGGATCTGCTCCCCTGTCATACCTGTCAGGGCTGTGGCCGCTTGCCGGCCCGCGGGGTCTTCCTGGCAGAACCAGACGCCGCCGGGGCGTCTATCCACTCGTCCTGCACCCCCCATGACTCTTCCTTCCTTGCGTACCACCCTGTTGTCCGCCGCCACCCTCGCCCTCACCGCGTGCGGCGGAGAAAAGGGCGCCTCGTTGCTGTTCAGCGCTGATACCCGGCGCATCGCTTCGCAGTCGCTCAGCCCGGTTGCTCAGCGGGTCACCGCCATGGAGTCCGAGCCCCCCCTCACCTTCAACTCCGGCGACGGGATGGGCTTCTTGCTGACGCAGGCGCGCATCCACCTGCGCGACATCCGCCTGGACCTGCCCCAGGGCACCTCGTGCGCAGACGTGACGGGCCTGAGCGCGGGCGTCGAGTGCAAGGGCAGCGAGTCGTCCAACACCCTGATCGTCGACGGCCCCATCGTGGTGGATCTGCTGACGGGCGCCACCACGCCGAACCTGGGCGGGCTGGTGATTCCAGCCGGCACCTACAAGCGCATCGACTTCCGGCTGGATGAGGCCCGGGCCGACGAGGTGGCCGTCAACGAGCCGCTGATCGGCTACAGCATGCTGGTGGGCGCCAGCTTCATGGACACGTCGAACAAGACCCTGGAGCTGCGCCTGAAGTTCAGCGAGGACGCGCGCTTCGAGTCCGCCACCGGCGTCGAGGTTCCCGAGGGCGGCGTGCTCATCACCCTGCTCAACCCGGCCATCTGGCTCGAGGGCCTGCCGCTGGCCAGCTGCATCCAGAAGGGTGACGTGGCCTTCGATGGCAGCGTGCTGCGCATCGACGACCGGGCCAAGGGCGACTGCAGCGGCGCCGAGGACCTGGTGAAGCGCAACATCAAGCGCAGCGGAGACCTGCGCAAGGCCGGTGACTGATTTGCGGTAAGCCGCGAGACCCCTTCCGGACACCGGGCCCCGACCCCTGGGTTCGGGATACTCGCGGTTCTTCGACGGCCGTGGTGCTCATGTCCCCCTTGAGCACC
>DASVVJ010000909.1:0-7207 GCA_036389955.1 Myxococcaceae bacterium | reverse complement strand
CCACTCCCAGCCGCTTGGCATGCTCCACCGAGGCCCGCAGGAAGCCGTCATCACAGGAGTACGGCGCGTGCGGAGCCATGCACGTGGTGATGCGGCCACCTGCGCCACCCTTCCAGCGCTGCGCGAAGTCAGCCGTCTTGTCGAGCTCGGCCCGGCCCCGGCTGCCGAACACGGCCCAGCCCAGGTGCGCCCGGGTGCCGGCCTCGTTAACAGCCCGGGCCACGTGGTCCATATAGAAGTAATGGTCCGCCACCGTGGTGACGCCGCCCTCGATCATCTCGATGAGACCCAGGAGCATTCCCCAGTAGACAGTCTCCTCGGTGAGGTTGCTCTCGAGCGGCCAGATGAACTCATTGAACCAGCGCTCGAGGGGCACGTCCTCGGCCAGCCCCCGGAAGAGCACCATCGGCACGTGCGAGTGCGTGTTGATGAGCCCGGGCATCGCCAGCATCTGCTGGCCGTCGATGACCTCCACACCTTCCTCGGGAGGCTGGCCCGTGGGCCGGATCGCGGCGATCTGATTGCCGCGAACCACGATGTCCTGGTTGCGCGCCACGGTGAGCACGCCGCGCTCATCTGGAACGAGCGCGTTGCAGTTACGGAGGAGGGTGTTCGTCATCTGGGCCTCGAGGCGGCTGGCACGGGAGCGCACTGTTTACTGGAAAGTGGCTGGGGCCGTCAGCGCTCGGGCGCCCGGTACACCTCGGCGCCTCCCACCACGGTGAGGCGCACCTGGCCCGTGAGCAGCTCCGAGGGTTGGGCGTCCACCGGGTCTACCGAGAGCACCACGAAGTCCGCGTCCTGGCCCGGCTGGAGCCGTCCCCGCTGCCCCTCGGCGAATGAGGCGTAGGCGTTGCCCACCGTGAAGCCCTCCAGCGCCTCCTGCCCGCTGAGGCGCTGCTCCGGCAGCCACCCACCCGGCGGCTGTCCCGAGGCGTCCTGCCGCGTGCGGGCCGCGTACAGCCCGGCCAGCATGTCCGGCTGCTCCACCGGGAAGTCACTGCCCAACGCCAGCGTGGCTCCCGCCGCCTTGAGCCGCTGCCATGCGTAGGCTCCCTGGATGCGCTCGGCTCCCACCCGCGCCTGGGCCCAGGGCATGTCGCTGGTGGCGTGCGTGGGCTGCACGCTGGCAATGAAACCGTGCGCGCCCAGCCGGGTGATGTCCTCCAGCCGCATCACCTGGGCGTGCTCCACCCGGTGCCGGCCCTCGCGCACCGCCTGCGGCCCCGCCACCTTCAGCACCGTGTCCAGCACCAGCGTGTTGGCCCGGTCTCCAATCGCGTGCGTGGCCACCTGGAAGCCCTTGCCGATGAAGGCGCGCACCCGCGCCTCGTACTCCTCGGGCGTCAGCAGCAGCAGGCCCTGGTGGCCCGCCTCGTCGCTGTATGACGAGTGCAGCGCCGCGCCCCGGCTGCCCAGCGCTCCGTCCACCGAGAACTTCACCGCCCTCGCCGTCAGCTTCTTGCCCTGCACCGGCCCCATGCGCAGGTACTCCTCGCGGTCCGAGCCCATGCCGTCCACCATCACGTAGACGCGCAGCGGCAGCCGGTCCTCGGCGTCCCAGCGCTGCAGCAGCCGGAAGGTGCGCAGGTCCATGCCCGCGTCGTGCACCCCCGTCATCCCGCCCTGCGCGCAGCGGGTCAGCGCCGCCGCGAGCTGCGCCTCGAACTGCTCGTCCGTGGGCGGCGGCATCACCGCGAAGACGAGGTCCATCGCGTTGTCCACCAGGATGCCCGTGGGCTCGCCGTCCGCGCCTCTCAGGATGCGGCCTCCCTCCGGGTCCTTCGTGTCACGGGTGATGCGCGCGCGGCGCAGCGCCTCGCCGTTGACCCACAGCGCGTGCCCGTCGATGCGCGACAGGGCCACCGGTGTGGAGGGAAAGCGCGCGTCCAGCTCGGCGCGGGTGGGGAACGCTTTCTCCGGCCAGTCGTTCTGGTCCCAGCCCTGGCCAATCAACCAGTCGGCCTGGAAGGCTGAGCGCGGCGCGGCCTCCAGGCGCTTGAGCGCCTCGGCGCGCGAGTTGGCTCCCACCAGAATCACCGAGGAGAGGCCGCGGCCCAGGCCCGAGAGGTGGCCGTGCGCATCGGACAGCCCGGGCACCACGGTGGCCTCTCCCAGGTCCACCACCCGCGCGTCCGCGCCGGCGGCCGAGAGCACCTCGTCCCGTGTTCCTGTCGCCAGCACCTTGCCGTCTTTCACCGCGAACGCCTCGGCCAGCGGGCGCTGCGGATCAAGCGTCCGCACGCGGCGGGCGACGTACACCGTGGTGGAAGGGGAGGGCGTGGCTTCGGGAGCGCGGTGGGCGCAGCCCGTGACAAACGCCAGCAGTACCGCCGCGAGGGAACTGCGGACACTTCGCATCGAGACACCTGCCATGGTCCCGCCCCGGACGCCGGGGCGCGGGCGCGGCACTCTGGCGCACCCGGGCGGCGCTGGCTACGGCCTCGGTGCCCGCGGAACCCTCACCCCGTCCCTCTCCCGGAGGGAGAGGTCACGGGTGGTCCGGGTGCAGCCGGTGTCTCCACGTGGTCCGCTCCGCCGTGTAGCGCCGGTTCTCGAACAGCTTGATGAGCACCACCCCCGCCACGAAGCCCCCAATGTGGGCCCACACCGCCACGCCTCCCGAGATTTCAGGCCGCAACGGCATCAGCTGCGGCAGCCCGGTGATGACCTGCAGCACGAACCAGTAGATGAGCACCACCCAGGCCGGCAGCGAGATGAACGTCAGGATGATGAAGATGGGAAACAGCAGCTTCACCCGCACCCGCGGGTAGAGCACCAGGTACGCCCCCAGCACCCCCGAAATGGCGCCCGAGGCTCCCACCGTCGGCACCGGTGACGAGGGGTCCACCAGCACATGCGCCCCCGCGGCCACCAGCCCGCACAGCACGTAGAAGATGACGAAGCGCACCCGCCCCATGCTGTCCTCGACGTTGTTGCCGAACACCCACAGGAACAGGCAGTTGCCGATGATGTGGCCCCAGCTCCCGTGCAGGAACATGGAGGTGAGCGGCGTGAGGCGGTTGCTCGCCTCGTTGTCGACGAGGCAATTCATTCCCTCGCCCAGCGGCACCGGGAACCCCAAGGGAGCCATGCCGGTCAGCTCTCCGGGCAACATGCCCCAGTTGCACACGCTCACCGCCAGCGCGACGGTGTTGAAGCCCGCTCCCTGGAAGAAGAACCACACGAAGGCGATGGCGCCCAGTGTCAGGTACGTCACCACCGGGGTACGCAGCGTGGGGTTGTCATCGCTGATGGGAAACATAGGTGGCGCCCAATATGGGCATCGGTAGGGTAGGCGTCCATGGTTCCGATTGCCTCCCTCTCCCTATCGTTGCCCTCTCTGCGGATGCAGGCACTCGAGGCGGGCCCCGCTGACGGTCCGCTCGTGCTGCTGCTGCACGGCTTCCCGGAGCTGTCCGAGAGCTGGCGCGAGGTGCTGCCCGTGCTGGCCCAGGCGGGCTTCCACGCCGTGGCGCCGGACCTGCGCGGCTATGGCGGCACGGACAAGCCCAGACATGGGTACGATCTGGACACCCTGGCCGAGGACATTCACCAGCTCGCCCGCCGGCTCCAACCAGGCCGGCCCGCGCACGTGGTGGGGCACGACTGGGGCGGCGCCATCGCCTACCACCTGGCCGCCATGCAACCGGACGTGGTGGACCGGCTGGCCGTCGTCAACGCGCCGCACCCCTCGGTGATGGCGCGGCGCATGTGGAACCCCGTCCAGTTGGCGCGCTCCTGGTACATGTTCTACTTCCAGCTACCGCTGCTGCCCGAGCGCCAGCTCTCCGCCCGCGGCGGTGCCGCCGTCCCCTGGTTGATTCGCCGCAGCCTGGTGAACAAGGACCGGGTCCCCCGGGAGAAGCTCGAGCCCTACGCGAAAAACTTCGCCCACCCGGAGGCCGCTCGCGCCGCGATCGCCTACTACCGCACGGCCATCCGTGGAGCGCTGACACCCCAGGGCCTGCGGCGGATACGCAGCTACCCGCGCATCCGCGCTCCGTTCCGTCTCATCTGGGCGGAGGAGGACCCCGCGCTGGGGCGTGAGCTCACCTACGGCCTGGAGCCGTACTTCGAGCAGCCCGTCGAGGTCCGCTACCTGCCCAACGTAGGGCACTTCGCCCCGCTCGAGGCCCCCGAGCAGGTCGCCGCGCTGGTGCTGGAGCACCTGGGCGGTTGGACCCGCGCCAGCACCCCGCACGCCCCAGCCCCGGGGCCGTAGCCGCCACCTCAGTCGCGCAGCGGCAGCTCCACGGTGAGCCCGTCATGGGCCACCTCCACCTGCCCCTTGTACTCCTCGCGCGCCTGCGTCAGCAGCTTGCTCGGGTCGGTGTCATGCCGGCTGGACAGGTGCGTGAGGATGAGCCGCCGCGCGCCCGCCTCGCGCGCCACCCGCGCCGCCTCGCGCGCCGTGGAGTGCCGCGTCTCCAGCGCCCGTTCCTGCTCGTCGTCGCTGAAGGTGGACTCGTGAATCAGCAGGTCCGCGCCCTTCGCCGCCTGCACCACCGAGGCGCACGGCCGCGTATCTCCGGAGATGACCAGCCGCCGCCCCGCCCGCGCCGAGCCCAGCACGTCCTCCGGCCGCACCACCGTGCCGCTGTCCAGCGTCACCGCCTCGCCCTTCTGCAGCTTGCCGAAGCTCGGGCCCTCGGGCACGCCCAGCGCACGCGCCTTCTCCAGGTGGAAGCGCCCCGGCCGGTCGTCCTCCGCCAGCAGGTACCCCAGCGCGTTGATGCGGTGGTCCACGCCCACCGCGTGCACGCTGTAGCCGTTGCGGCGCACCACGTCCCCGTCCTTCAGCTCGTGCAGCTCCACCGGGAAGGCCAGCTGCTCCACCCCCAGGTGCACCGCCTGGTGCAGCACCCGCCGCGCCGTGGGCGGCCCGTAGAGCTGCATGGGCTGCTCGCGCCCCATCATCCCCAGCGTGCGCAGAAAGCCGATGATTCCCAGGTAGTGGTCCGCGTGGAAGTGGGTGAAGAACACCGCGTCCACGCTGAAGCCGGTGCCGTAGCGCACCATCTGCCGCTGGCTGCCCTCGCCACAGTCGAACAGCAGCAGGTCCGCGTCCGCCTTCACCGCCAGTCCGGACAGGTTGCGGTGCAGCGTGGGCTGCGCGGCGGAAGTGCCGAGGAAGGTGAGCCTGAGCAGGGACATACCGGCGCTTCCCACGAAGACGAGGCCTCCCGCGTCAGCGTCCCGGCCTCCCAGCAGGAGGGAGGGCACCGCGGGCGCGCGCGTGGCGGCCATTTAGCAGGCTTCGACGCCCAGGTGACTTTTCGACTGACGCTGCGTGCGCTATGCAGCCGCGCTCCTGTCCCATGGCTGACTCCCTGACTGTTGCCCCCACCCCGGATCCGCGCCGCGTGCGCGCTCCCGATGGCTCCCTGCTCACTCCCCCCGCTGGCTGGGCCCTGCTGCCCCCCGGGGACGCCGGCCTTACCCGCCGCGTGAAGGCCGCCGGCCCCAGTTGGACGGTGGTGGAGAAGAAGGGCCGCAAGACGTTCTCCCGCGGCATCTGGGCCCCCGAGGCCCACATCTCCGCCGCCCGCGCCGAGCTCGAGGCCGAGCGTGCTACCCCCGCCTACGCCAAACGCCGCGCCTCGGATCAGGCCCGCCGCGAGCGCGAGCAGGCCGAGTATGAGGTGGACTTCGCCAACGCCGTGCTGCGCTTCCTGGCCTTTGCCCCCACCTTTACCCCCCACGCCAAGAAGCTGGCCGTGCTCGTCACCGCCCACGCCGTCCCCGTGGGCAGCGGCACCGTGGCCCGCACGGAGCGCATTCCTCTCGAGCGCCGCGCCGAGGCGGCGGTGATTGCCTGGCTGCGCCACCAGACCACCGCTTATGACGACATGCGCATTGCCCGGGTGAAGGGCGCCCGGCGCGAGGTGCGCCGCGAGCTGGCCGAGACTTCCCGCGCCCTGCTCGACGTGCACCGCCGCGAGGTGCCCCACACCCCCCTCTCCTGCCCCCTCTGCCGAGCGTTGGAAAACGTGCAGAAGCCGCGTTAACAGGCGGTAGTAGCTGTGCAGAGACACTGGAGAAGGTTGCTTGTACTAAAAAACCACAACCTGTGTCTTTTTTTTGGACAGTGACTTGAGCGTTCGTAACCTGCTGAAAAGGCTGGCCCCCGTCACGGGAGTGTAAAGCTCTGTGACAAGTGGCTCACGGGGCGTGGAGCGCGGGCGCACCAGGCTCAACAGGAACCCTCTTCCAACCCTTCAGTTTTCTTGGTTTCCCCGGGTGGCCTGGAGATTGCTCTTCAGGCGAGCGACCGTCGGACGGGGACCATCCCCCGCCCGCCCGACGACGTCACACCCCAACCTCATGAAGTCCTCACGGGCGGCTCCTCTTCAGGGGCCGCCCGTTTTACTTGCGGGCAGGGTGCCCCATTCGAGGACACTCCCCGTCCAAAGCCAGGACAGCCTTGGTGCACCGCGTAACGCTGGGAAGTCAAAGCAAATCGGTGCGGACTCTCAGCTTCTGAGAGGGTGGATTGGAGCATCCATGCACCATGTGGGAAAGGTGCGGGTGCGGAATCATTGAGGTTTTCCGTGCGGGGCGGAGCTGGCTCGGTGCTTGCTCAAGCAGAGGGCATGCGCCGCGCGAGGGGGAGCCCTTCAGCGCGTGGCGCTTTTCCCGCATCCCCCGAGGACTGTCTCAATGATCAAGTTCCGTTCCCTTGCGCTGCTGGCCGGTGTGTCTGTGCTGGGTACCGCGTGCGGCCCCGAGAGCGCTCCCGCGGACACGAAGCCGATGAGCTGGGAGGAGTTCAGGGCCAACGTCTACCAGGAGCCCGGCGAGGACGGCGTCTTCATCGTGGATCGGGACATCCCGCTGGCCAGCGAGGCGGAGCTGCGCGAGTTCTACGAGAACTACGTGCTGGGCCACGGCCCGGACACCCACGCGGGCGAGCTGGCCGTGTATTACAGCGGAGGCAAGGACGTGAAGTGGAGCGCCAGCCAGGCGCAGAACCTCACCTACTGCGTGAGCACGAAGTTCGGCTCGAACTACAACGCCGTCGTCAGCGCCATGGCGAGCGCCACCGCCGCGTGGGAGGCCTCGGCCAAGGTGAACTTCGTTCACGTCAGCGCGCAGGACGGCAACTGCACCAACCGCAACAGCGCCGTGGTGTTCGACGTGAACCCGGTGAACACCACCCAGTACCTGGCGCGCGCCTTCTTCCCCAACACCAGCCGCCGCAGCG
>DASVVJ010000908.1:0-6162 GCA_036389955.1 Myxococcaceae bacterium | reverse complement strand
GGGGCTTCGAGGAGTTGCGCGAGGTGCTGCGCAGCCGCGCCTCCAACTCGGCGATGCGGGCGTCCTGCTGCTCGATTCGCGCGAGCGCCGCGCTCAGCTGTCGCTCCAGTTCTGCGATGCGCGCATCTCTCGGGTCAACCGCAGTCACCCTCCAGGTAGTAACCTTCTCTTCCTACCCTGTCGATAGGGTCCTCTCCCCTCTGTCTACCCCCGCTCACCCCTCAGGCAGCCCAGTCCCGTGAACGCTTACCCTTCGGGAACCGTCGGGCTGTCGCTGCCTTGAGCAGCACTAGAAGGCTCTTTGAACTGCGCAAGCAGCTCGAACGCGAAGGGATTCCGTTGCAGCCACGACCTTGGAGCCCGTCGCGATGGGCCCCACGAATGCCCGCGCGGAAGCTCCCGGAGGCGGGCCTCTCAATCTGCTCAGCCAATCGCTGCCCAACGTTATCCACTTCGCGCGCTCCTCCAGACGAGAGCTGCTGTGCCCCACCTCGGGCCGGGGCTCGAACTCCAGGTTCGCCTTGCCTGCTTCAAAGTCGTACACCTTGTCGGAGGCCACGACATCCCCAATGTCGACGTCCTTGAGCCCTCCCGCGATGCCCACGAACAAGGCCACCTCGGGTTGCCAGAATTGGATGGCTCGCTCTGTCGCAGAGGCAGCACGCGAATTGTACTTCCCCGTCATGCCAAGGAGGACTTCCCAGTCCCCGACAGGTGACGTGAACAGCCCCCGCTTGTAGACCGTTCCTTCCTTGTGAATCACCTCCTCTATGTTCTCGAGGTGAGCTAGGACGGCCTGGCACTCCTCCGGGAGCGCGGTCAGGATTACGGCGCGACGCAACTGTGGCTACCTCCTATCCAGTGCCAGAAGATACTCCATGAATCTCGGGTGCTCCCGCAGCGCACCGCCCGCAGCCACGCCCGTGGGCCTGTACGCGAATGTGCTCCCCTCTCCAGTGAGAGTTCTGTCGGCACCCGCGCAGCACGTCCCGTGTTGAGCGGGTCAAGGCACCAAGCGCCCGCCGATCTCCGGGAAGCGCTCGTAGGCCCGCTTGAGCGCATCCAGGTGGGCAGGGTTATCCAAATCGAGCGGTGCCTCTGTGAGCTGCATGACCCACCCGCCCGATGCCGTGCGCCACGCCCGCGCGAGCAGTTCGGTGTCGCGAGCTGGTTCCGGGAACCCGATGGCCCGTGCGGCAGCGGCCGACCAGTAGTTCAGCCACCCCAGGCGATGCGGAATTTCAGGCGAGCGGATTTTCTCTGGAAGCTTGAGTGCCGGCAGCCCTCGCGGTGGGGAAGGCGGCCCGGCCAAGGTGGGCGCCATCTGTTCGGCGATGTCCGCCGCCGCGAGAAAAGGCGTCAGTTCCCCCCACCGGGCGCGTGCGCTCTCAGCGATGGCCTCCAACATATCCCTTGCCGCCGAGGTCACGGTCGCATTCAGCGGCAGCCTCGCGTGGACTTCAAACTGTGGCTGGTTGCTGGAATTTGTCGAGCTTCCCCATCCCGTGAGTGTCACGACGTTGTTGTCGTCATCGTTGCAGAGGAACGGAAACCCGCCGTCTGCCCTGTCTGCCGCGACCCACTCATCGCGGTGCAGCAGTGCAATCAGGTCTCCTTTTTCAGACGTCGTCCACCCCAGTCGCAAGCCGGAAAGCGCACGCTCCATTCCATGGACAATGGCAAGAGGACGCCCATCGTCGCCCACAAGCGCAGGTGCGTAGACAATAAGGCTGAAATAGTCTTGCGCGGTCGGCATTTAACACCAATTCATGAGAACAACCTTGAGGCTGCTGTCTGCTCGGAGCAGCGCTTGCCTGTGCGCCAGGCTACGAACGCCGATGACAAAGTTATACCCACAGGCTTCTGCCAGTTCTTTCTCGCGCTTTATCTCTGGCAGTTTAACTTTTACAAAGAAATCCTGTGATCGGGGCGGCTGTTTCTCAAAGTCATCCGTTTTGACATCCCACAGCGTGCGCGTGGTCAACTGAAGCGCATCGAACTGCTTGCCATTGACGAGCACGTCCCAGCCGGGGAAGCTGTTTTGCGGAAGGAGATCGGCGCAGTCGTTGTGCGGGTCATTGCCGCCTCTGTGCGGCACCGGGATGGGCTTGCACTCTGGGCGCTCCGCGGGATCAGTTGAAATGGGTGGGAGCCAGTCCGGGCCCATCGGGGATCCTTCCGGCTTAGGCTTTCGATTCGCGCTGGATTCCTTCTCAGGGGATGGCCATGTCAGGGGCTTGGGACCTCCACGCTCACGGGATGCGTTCCGCTCATATGCATCCAGCCCCTCCTTAATGGCGCCTGCCACTACGACAGCGCCCATGATGATCACCGCTCCAACAATGATCTCGGGTGCCATGAAGACGCAGAGCCCCACCCCCATGGCCATTGTCCCTGCCGAGGCGACAGCGCATCTTCCCGTGACATCGCGGAACTTGACCCGGTCGTGCTCAAGCGCGTGGTAGCACCTCTCCGCCAGAACTGGCCATTCGTTGGATGCTTCGCGCACCACGCAGTGCCCTTCATCCGCCCAGGGGTACTGAGCTGCCCGCTGAAGGTTGGTGATTCTCGGACTTGGGGCGTCCCATTCTCCCGGGCTCGGATCCGCCGTTGCGCAGGCCGAGAGCAGGAGCAGGAGCAAGGGGGCGCTGCAATTTCGGAGCAACATGGCCAGCGTCCAACGATCCGTCACTACGGAGTAAAAAAGCAGAGACTGCGGCAATCGAACCCGCGGCCACTCATTCGCTGGTGGCCCGTGGCCCGGGCCTACCTCCTCACAGTGAGACGCCGTATAGCGCGCCGTACTTGCCCTTGAGGTAGCGCAGAAAGTCCGCGTCCGTGAGGCCCTGGCCCGTCACCTTGCGGATGAGCTCCTCGGCCGGCATCCGGTAGCCCTGGCGGTGCACATTGTCTCGCAGCCAGTCGCGCAGCGGCAACAGCTCGCCCCGGCTGATGCGCTCGCTCAGGTCCGGCATGGCCCGCTCGGCCGCGAAGTAGAGCGACGCCGAGTAGAGGTTGCCCAGCGAGTACGTGGGGAAGTAGCCGAACTCGCCCCAGGACCAGTGGATGTCCTGCAGCACGCCCTGCGTGTCATCCGGAGGCGTCACCCCGAGGTAGCGCTTCATCCGCTCGTTCCACGCGGCGGGCACATCCTCCAGCGGCAGCTCGTCGTGGATGAGCAGCAGCTCCAACTCGTAGCGCAGGACGATGTGCAGGTTGTACGTCACCTCGTCCGCCTCGGTACGGATGAGCGACGGCGTCACCCGGCACACGGAAGCGTGGAAGCTGTCCAGGTCCACCCCGGCCAGCGCCTGCGGAAACTCCGCCTGCAGCTGGGGGAAGAAGTGCTCCCAGAAGGGCCGGCCCCGCCCCACCATGTTCTCCCACAGGCGGGACTGGGACTCGTGCAGGCCCATGGAGGGCGAGGCCGCCAGCGGCGTGCGGTAGTCCGCCTCGGCGTAGCCCTGCTCGTACAGCCCGTGGCCCACCTCGTGAATCGAGCTGAACAGCGAATAGAAGAGGTTGCTCTCGTCCAGGCGCGTGGTGAGGCGCACGTCCCGCGGGTGCGTGCCGCCCGTGAAGGGGTGAATACTCCGGTCCTGCCGCCCCGCCTCCAGATCGAACCCCGTGGCCTCCAGCAGCTTCAGCGTGAAACGCCACTGCGCCTCCACGTCGAAGCGGCGGCCATGGACCACGTCCACCACCCGGCGCGGCGCGGAGGCAATGGCCGCCACCATGGGAATGAGCGCATCCCGCAGCGCGGTGAGCACCGGCGTGAGCCGCTCCACCCGCATGCCCGGCTCGTACCCCTCGAGCAGCGCGTCATACCGCTCCCCTTCGTGTCCGTACGCATCCGCCTGCTCGCGGCGCAGCTCCAGCAGCCGCTGGAGGGCGGGCTGGAACACGGCGAAGCGCTTCTCCTTACGGGCCTGGCGCCAGGCAGTCAACGCGCGGCTCTGCGCCTCGGCCAGCGCCTTCACCAGGGCGTGGGGCACGCGCACGGCCCGCTCCCGCTCCTGGTGGAGCACTCGCACCATGGCGCGCTGGTCCGCGGAGAGGCTCGGCTCCTGCGCGGCCCAGGCGAGCGCCTCCCCCAGCCGCGGGTCCACCAGCCGCTCGTGGTAGAGGCCCTGAAGCGTGGAGAGCTGGTGGGCGCGGGCGTCCGCGGCCTTCGCGGGCAGGTACGTCTCCTGGTCCCAGGAGGCCAGGCCGATGATGCCGTGAAGGTCCTTGAGCTCCTGCATCCGAGCGAGCAGGGGGGGAAACGAACGATCCATTCCCCCCTTCTAGGCCATCCCGAGCCGCTCTGGCAGTGCTACCTTGGCTCACCATGGCCAACGTGCAGAAGTTCTTCATGGCGCCTGAGGACGAGGTTGCCTTCTTCCGCTTCCTCGAGCGCTTCGTGCTGGAGGTATACCCCCGGCGCGTCCCCCCGGACTGGGAGACCTTCCGGGCCAGTGAGGAGAACATGCCCCAGCTGCCCGAAGAGGACCTGTACCTGGTGGCGAGCGAAGTGGGCCCCGCAATCGTCGACAAGGTGAAGCGAGGGCCGGACAAGGGCTCCTGGCGCATCGACGAGGTGCGCTCCCCCGTCATCTTCTTCGAGCGCTGCCGGAAGAACGAAGAGGGAGAGTTGCTGAGCGGGCAGATGTGGGCGGAGCTGGAGGTGACGCCTCAGACGGGCCGCAAGGAGGCGGCCTCGGACAAATTCCGGCGCCTGTATCTGGAGATTCAGGAGCACCTGAAGAAGACCTACCGACGGGGAGACCCGAAGGACTTCCTGGTGGGGCCCAAGACGGCCCGCCTCTTCAAAGAGGGGCTGGTGCTGCGCGACTCGGCACATCGCGGTGGCACGGTGGTGCCCCACAAGTAAGCCCCGTTAGAGCCCGTTCTCCGTGGTGATGAGGTCCGGTGTCCGGACCAGCACCCGGCCCTCCAGCGCGGAGCCCTCGGTGTCCATCACCGCCTGGATCTCCTCGTGCACCTGTTGGCCACTCTGGGGCCGATCCTCGGGGCGCTTGGCGAGCATCCTCATGACCAGCGCGCTGACGGCCGGAGGAATGCGCTCATCGAAGCTCCTCGGGGGCAGCGGCACCCTGCCCTCGATGTGAAGGTTGAGGACCTCCCAGGGAAGCAGAGGTGAGAACGGAGGCCGTCCGGTCAGCACCTCGTACAGCGCGACGCCCAGGGAGTAGATCTCGTCGGTCTCGCGGAACATGTACCGCACGCCATGGGTGTGGAAGTTCTCGCGCCAGAAGCGGATGGCCTCGGGCGAGCGGTAGTGCGGCGTGCCGGGAGAGAGCGAGTCGGTGGTGATCCGCGGTGCGCCCGCGTGGTCTCCCGAGCCGAAGTCCACCAGCACGGGCTCGTCATCCTGCTCTCGCACCAGGATGTTCGTGGCCTTCAGGTCCCGGTGGACCACGCCCTCGCGGTGCACGCTGTCCAGCGCCAGGGCCAGCCGGTCGAAGACGTGCAAGGCCATGCGAATGGTGGGCACCCGCTGCTCCGTCCACCGCTGCATGGTAAGACCCTCCACATAGTCCATCAGCAGGTAGTGATAGCCCTTGGTGGGATGCGGCCAACCTCCGAAGGCGTGGATCCGCACCACGTTGGGGTGATGGATGCGCACCAGGCAGGCCAGCTCCTTTTGGAGCCTCGCGTCCGTGTGGTTCGCGTCCCCGCTCTCGGGCCGCCGCAAGGCGAGCTTGAGGGCGAAGAAGTCCCCCTCGCACTCCACCTTGTAGACGGCGCCGAAGGCGCCCGAGCCCAGCTTCTTGACGACCAGCCAGGGCCCCACCCACTCCCCGGCCACCAGACAACTTGGATGCACCACCCGCGACGCCATGCCGTGTCCCTCCCATCAGGTAGGCTCCCGCCCATATTACTCACCACGTCACCTGAAGGCGAGTCCTCTCCGCAGAAAACGAACGCCCCACCCTCTCAGCGAGGATGGGGCGCGATTTCCTACCCGGCAGGTTGGCTGCCGGACGCTCAGGGTGCTCAGGTGCCGGTGGGCGCCTGGGCAACCGTGTGGAGCTGGGGCGCCTCGGTGAGGAACTTCAGGTCGGGGTGCTTCTCCTCGGCATGCTGCAGCGCCCAATCATCGCGGAAGAGCACCAGCGGCAGGCCGTCGCGGTCCTGCACCGTCTGCCGGTTGCCCTC
>DASVVJ010000907.1:0-9911 GCA_036389955.1 Myxococcaceae bacterium | reverse complement strand
GAGACACCGCCCGCCGTTTCGAAGATGTCGCTGGTGATGGAGCGCGCCGAGCTGGAGCAGCAGTTGGTGAGCGTGCTGCTGGCCACGCCGGAGCCTCCCTCGGGCGAGAGCACCACCCGGACGATGGAGGAGGGGGGCTCGCAGGTGCGCAAGCGGCTGGAGCCGCTGCTCGAGGAGCTGCGGGCCCGGGGCGCGAAGGCGGCGCTGCTGGCCAACGGCTCGCTGCTGGCCACCTTTCTGCTGGAGCGGGGCACCGCCACGGACCAGGCGGCGCTGGCGGGGCACTGCGCGCTGCTGGTGCAGGAGCGGTGGCCCGAGAGCCTGGTGGTGCTCACCACGGGGCTGAGCCTGAGAGGCAAGCCGCTGCCGGTGGGCGAGGCGATGGACCGGGCCGGAGAGCTGCTGCGCCACAGCGAGGCCAGGGCCGGCTCGGGCCAGGTGCGGCTGGACGAGACGACGGCAGGGCTGCTCGAGCCCCGGTTTGTGCTGGACCGCAGCGGGTCCGGGCACTTCACGCTGCTCAGCGAGCACCTGGACGCGGACAAGGACCGGCCGCTCCTGGGCCGCCCCACGCCCTGCGTCGGCCGCGAGCAGGAGCTGAGCCTGTTGGAGGTGGCCTTCTTCGCCTGCGTGGAGGACTCGTCCGCCCGGGCCCTGCTGGTGACGGCGCCCCCGGGCACCGGCAAGTCCCGGCTGTGGCACGAGTTTCTCCGGCGCCTGGAGCGCCATGGCACGCCGCCCCTGACGCTGCTGGGGCGGGGAGATCCGATGCATGCCGGCTCCGCCTACGGGCTGCTGGGCCACGCGGTGCGGCGGCTGTGCGGCGTGGTGGACGGCGAGCCGGTGGAGACGCGGCGCGCGAAGCTCTCCCAGCGCGTGTGCCGCTACCTGCTGCCCGAGCAGATGAAGGACACGGCGGAGTTCATGGGCGAGCTGTGCGGGGTGTCCTTCTCGCCGGAGGACAGCCCCAAGCTGCGCGCGGCCCGCGCGGATCCGCGGGTGATGAGCCAACAGGTGCTGCGCGCCCTGGTCTGCTTTCTGCGCGCCGAGCTCGCTCACGGCCCGGTGCTGCTGGTGCTGGAGGATCTGCACTGGAGCGATGCGCCCACGGTGCAGCTGGTGGAAGAGGTGCTGAGCCTGCTGGCCGAGAGCCCGCTGCTGGTGCTGGCACTGGCGCGCCCCGAGGTGAAGGAGCTCTTCCCCCAGCTCTGGCCCCGGTGGTTGCAGGAGGTGCAGCTGCGCGGCCTGAGCCAGAAGGCCAGCGCGAGGCTGGTGCAGGAGGTGCTGGGCCCCCGGGCCACCCCGCGGGTGGTGGCGCGGCTGGTGGAGCAGGCGGCGGGCAACGCGCTGTTCCTCGAGGAGCTGATTCGCGGGGAGGCCGAAGGGCGGGGCGAGGAGCCGCCGGGCACGGTGCTGGCCATGCTCCAGTCGCGGCTGCAGCGGCTGGAGCCGGGGCCCCGGCAGGTGCTGCTGGCGGGAGCCATCTTCGGCCGGGCCTTCTGGGCCAGCGGGGTGAACGCGCTGGTGGAGGAGGAGCTGTCCTCGCTGGAGGTGGAGCAGTGCCTGCGGCAGGTGGCGGAGCTGGAGGTGGTGGAGCGCCAGCGCACCAGCCGCTTCCCGGGCAAGCCGGAGTACCGCTTCCGCCACGCGCTGGTGCGGGACGCGGCCTATGGGCTGGTGCCGGAGCGGCTCAAGCCCATCAGCCACCGGCAGGCGGGCGCCTGGCTGGAGCAGTCCGGCGAGCAGGATCCGCTGGTGCTGGCCGAGCACTACCAACTGGGGCAGGACCTGCACAAGGCGGCCTGGTACTACACCCGCGCCGCCGAGCGGCTCATCGAGCGTCAGGTGATGGAGGGGGCGCAGCGGTGTCTGCGGCTCGCGCTGGCGTGTGAGCCCCAGGGAGAGCTGCTCATCGAGCTGCGCGCGGTGGAGACGGTGACGCGCTGCTGGGCGGAGGAATTCCAGGAGGCCTACGCCGTGGGCCGCCAGGTGCTCCCCGAGCTGCGGCCAGGCAGTGAGGCGTGGGGGCGGGTGCTGGGCTCGCTGATTCTGGTGGCGGGGCAGATTGGCTGGCGGGAGGAGTTGATGGCCCTGCGCCAGCTCTTCCTGGCGGCCACGCCCGAGGTTGGCACCCTGCCCTCGTACACGCAGTCGGCGGGGTTCCTGGCCAGCATGAACACGTGGGCGGGCCAGGCGGCGCTGGCGGCCGAGGTGGTCGAGCAGATGGACCGGGTGTGCTCGGCGGTGGCCGAGGAGGACGGCATCACCCGGGGCTGGCTGTGCAGCGCGCGCGGCGTCTTCGAGCACTACTGCCAGCCCCGGCCCTGGCGCAGCTGGCTGTGGGCCAAGCAGGGCACGCAGGCGTTTCTCGAGGTGAACTCGGAGAGCAACGTCACGGCCACGCAGACGTTGGAGGGGCTCACGTTGGCGGCGCTGGGAGACGTGCCCGGGGGGGTGGAGCGGATCCACGAGGGCCTGGAGAACGCGTTGCGCGCGGGGCTGGTGTACCCCATCCACTACACGGAGATGCACCTGTCGCTGGTGTTGGCCAGCAGCGCCGAGCCCCGGCACCAGGAGCAGGCCCGCCAGTTGGCGTTGCAGGCGCTGGAGACGGAGACGGTGAACGTGGTGCGCCTGGGCATCTCGCACCTGGTGCTGGCGAGGGTGGCGCAAGCGCAGGGGCAGCTGTCCGAGGCGGAGGCCCGGGCGCGCACGGCCTGCGAGCTGCTGGAGCTGGTCGCGGCGTACCGCATCATGGCGCACGTGACGCTGAGCACGGTGCTGCGCGCGCAGCAGCGGTTGGAGGAGGCGCGGGCCGAGGCGGAGCGGGGTGTGCGGACCCTGGAGCCGCAGGGCGTGGGGGGCGCGTCCTCGGTGAGCACCTGGCTGACGCTGGCCGAGGTCTGCTTCGAGCAGCAGGACGGCGAGGCGGGGGAGCGGGCCCTGCGTGAGGCGCTGCGGTGCCTGCACCTGAGGGCGGCGGACCTTCCCACCGGGGAGGCCCGGGAGCGCTTCTTGAGCCAGGTGCCGGAGAACGCCCGGGTGCGGGCGCTGGCGCGCGAGCAGTGGGGCGCCTACGCGGACGGCCCGGGCGTCAGCTCCGCGTGACTACTTGGCGGGCTTCACCGAGAGGCACATCTCCTTGAGTTCCTTCAGGTGCGAGCGAGGCCCGCTGCACTGAGCCCTCACCTGCACCTCTTTGCCGTTGCGGATGACGTGCACGGTGTAGATGTCGTAGTCCGGGCCGATGACCACCAGGTAGCCGTTGGGGATTTCCTGCTGCTCGGCGAGGGTGGTCTTCACCCCGGCGGGGCGCTTGGAGGTGATGAAGGAGACGGCCGTCTCCATGTTGGTGATGGGGTTGAGCTCGTCCAGCGATTCCAAGGCGATGACGGCCTTGACCTGCGCGGCGTCCGGCGGCAGCACGGCTTTGTACGTGGTGCTCCAGTCATCCTGCGAGGCGGTGAAGCCCTGGGGGAGCTTGAGGGAGAAGCCCCGGATGTCGGACTTCTCGACCCACTGAGGGCCGGAGTCCTCGGAGGACTTGCGGGTGGCGGAGGGCTTGGACTTCTTCTCTCCGGCGGCCGCGGGGGGAGCAACACACAGCGAGAGCAGGGTGGTGAGGGCAGCGGCTCGAAGAGGCGTCATACGCGTCAGGAGAAGATGGGGGACGGGTCCAGGTGCGCCATGTAGCGCTGAATGCGCTGCTCCTTGGCGTCGAGCACGTTGCAGAAGGGCACGGTGATGCGGCGGCCGTCCTTGATGCGGTGCATGGACAGCTCGCCGCGGACGACGACGCCTTGAGGGGTGTCCCAGACGTCGAACAGCTCGTGGCGAACGTCCCGGACGAAGGAGAGAACGGCGCCGATGACCTGCTTGGCGCCCTGTGGGCCGGAGACGGGATGGCCGCTGCCCAGGCGGAAGGCGGCATCCTCCGACAGATAGGAGGCCCAACCCTCGATGTCGCCTCGGTCGAGCTTCGCGAACAGCTCGTGTACCCAGGTGTTGTTCGACATGTCGCCCTCCTTGAGGAGTGACCTGGCACATCTGATCGTTCGCGGGGCGATCCGTCAAGCGGGGTAGGAAATTTTTCGTGTAATACTCACCTCTCGGGTTGGGTGGAGAGGCTCACACGTCCAGCGAGCAACGGTACGGCGCTCGACGCTACAGGGTGGGAGCATTATCGTCTGGGCATGACGCGCGGCGCCCAGCAGGTGGAGCTGCTGATGCGGCTTGAGGGAGAGTTGGACCCCGACGCCGAAACAGCCTGGGCCGAGGAGATCGAGCGCCGGGCTCATGAAGCGCGTGCCGGAGCACCAGAGGCAGGTGACTGGGAAACCGTCTGCAATGAGATTGAGGCCGAGCTGAAAACCCCCTCTCCCTTCGGGAGAGGGATGGGGTGAGGGTTCAGTTCCGCCTACTGTGTCTCAGCGTCACGCGTGCTGTCGAGCTGACTTGGTCGTGTCCGGGATTGTAGCAACCAGGGGAATCACACCGGAGGTGGAACACCAGACAGGCCCCGGCGGCGCAGGTCCTCGAGGTCCTCGGTGAGTCCGGACTCCAGTCCACGCTCAGACTCGATGTAGCGCTGCATCAGCGGCACCGGGCAGTACAGCCGCCCCTCACTGTCTGGCACCAGCACGTAGCTCAGCTCGCGGTGGTCCATCGCTTCATCGAAGTCCGTGGAGCGGAGGTCCGCCCCGCGTGCCTTGAGCGCCTGGCGTACCTCTTCTCGCGTGGGCCGCCCGAGCAGCAGCGCCTGCCGCACCACGGCGCGGTGCAGGGGATGGTCGCCTCGCCACCGGCGGCCCTGATCTCTCAGGTCCTTGTCCTCGCGCAGCACGCGCTCCAGGTGCTTACGCGTGAGCGTGTGCGCCGCGGAGGACAGGGACTCCACCAGCGCCTTGCATGCCAGCACCAGGAGATTGGCCCTGCGCCCGGCCTGTTCCAGCAGGTACTCGGGCGTGGAGAGCTCATCCCATTGCAGGCCCAACGCCTTCATCGGCTCGGTGACGAGGTCCATAGCAGCCCGTGCATCCAGCGGCTCCAGCCGCAGGTGCTCGCCGAAGTTGCGCAGCGGCTGCTTCTCGTCCAACACCACCGCCCGGTACAGCTCCCAGAAGCCCGCCAGCACGAAGTACGCCCGGCCCTCCTCGGCCAGCGCCCGCAGCTCCTGCAACACCGGGTAGCCCGCCTTCGCATCCGCGGCGATGAAGTCATCCGCCTCGTCAATCAGCCACACCCGGGGCTTGGAGGGCACGCCCGCGGCGATGTCCGCCAGGGGCGGCAGGGGCGTTCCGGGGGCGGGCAGCTTTTCGCGCTCCCGGGCGAGCCGCCGGTGCAGGTCCGCGTCCGCGAGCTCCACGTAGTGCGCCTCCACATCCGCGCGCGCCTGGAGCCGCCGTAGCACCGCGAGCAGCAAGCTGCTCTTGCCCATCTGCCGCTGGCCCACCACCAGGAAGTTGCGCATCGTCCGGTCCGCGATGGCGCGCACCTCGCGCTCGCGGCCGAAGAAGAGATTGTCCAGCTTCACCCCGCCCGCCACCTGGTAGGGCGACAGCTCCGCGACGGCCACCTGCTCCGAGATGGTCGTCTCCAGGAGGCGCACCGGCTCCTCGGCCAGCAGGAGGTCTCGCAGCCGGTCCGCGTCCACCACCACGCTGCGCACCCGGGGCACGTCCTGCAGCACCTTGAGCGCGTTCTGCGCCTGTGTGCGGTCCAGCACCAGCACCTGGCTGGGCCCGCGCCCGTCCTGGAAGACATCCGCCATGCGGCGCTCGGCCTCGCCGGACTCCAGCCGGGTGCCGTCGATGACGAGGACCGCGGTGTCCCGGGCAAAACGCAGGCGCAGCGGCGGCAGCGTCAGCGTCCAGGCATCCGTGGCAACGCTGGGCCCCAGCCGTCCGCCAATCGCCTCCGCGAACGCCACCACCGCCTCGTGCGGCTGTTTCGCGCCGCGCAGCGCACGCTCCCAGCGGGTAACGGGGATGCCCGCCGCCGTGAGGGTGGAGTTCCGTCTCCGCGCCCGCCGCAGCGCCTGGTCCGCCTGGGGCAGGTGCGGCAGGGAGTACGTCTTGAGCGCCGACGGAGCCTTCGCCGCCTGCACCACCATGGGGTTTCGGTAGACGCGGTCGTAATACAGGAAGAACGCCCCGGCCAGGAGCACCAGGCCGACGAGGGTGAACATCTTATAAGGCCACGGCGCCTCGACCTCGACGTAGGACCCGCTCCAGGTGCTCGGCCACTCCACGAATTGGACAGAGGGGAGGAACGTCACCTTCGTGGCCCCCACCAGATCATCCAGCTCGAACGTGATGGTCAGGGCCTGCCCTGGCTTGATGCTCGGGTAAGGGCCGGAGGGATACCGGTGAAACGAGAACCGGTCGGTCGTGAGGACAGGGGCGACCATGAACTTTCCAGTGGCCTGGGTGCCGCCATTGCCCAGGGTGTAGCTCAGCCGCTCACCGTCGAGTTGCGAGTCCACCAGCTGCAACTCCGGGGTCCGCAGTCGCAGGGGAATGGGCGCCTCCATGACAAACTTCCGGTCCCACGCGTCGACGAGCTGAAGACGGAGCTTCGGCTCCTTCGGAAACTCACTCAGGCTGGGCCGCACGTACGAGAGCCCGACGCGCACCTCCGCCGAGCTGTCAGGCTCCAGGCGCGGCACCGCCGCGGGGGACAACAGGAGCATGCCTGGCGGCAGCTCGACCGCCTCGACGCGGACCCAATACGCCCGGCCCGCGTTCCTGGCGTTGGAGAGGGTGAGGACGAGCTCCCCCAGCTCCCCGAAGTCGCCGGGGGGCGTAAGCAGATCATGGCTGCTCACCGTGAGGCTGGGCGCGGGCTCGGACCTGGGAGGCAGGGGATCCAGCTCCCCGTTGGCCCGGGCCTGGGCGAGGAAGCGCCCATCATCGTGGCGCAGGACGGGCCGGCCCTGCAGGTGGCTCAGCCACCCATGCCCCGCCGCGCGCAGCAGGCCGAGGTAGGGCTTGTTGTTCTGCGGTGCCCACAGCCGGACGGCGCCACTGTCATCCGACGAGGCCAGCTGGCTCCCCTCCCGGTTGAAGGCCAGGGAGAACACCCAGCCGGTGTGGCCTTCGAGGGCACGCACCGGCCGCCCGGTGTTCACGTCCCAGAGCCGCACGGCGCTGTCGCCTCCGCCCGAGGCCAGGGTGTTCCCTTCGGGGCTGAAGGCCAGCGTCTGCACGGCCTTCTCGTGGCCCTTGAGGGTGCGCACCAGCCGCCCGGTGCTCACCTCCCAGAGCTGCACCGTCTTGTCTCCTGAAGAGGCCAGCAGCTTGCCGTCCGGGCTGAAGGCCATCGCGCGCACGGAGGTGGTCGGACTCTGCAGATGCCGCAGCTCCTGGGCGGTCTCGGCCTTCCAGAGGAAGACGCCGCTGTCCTCTCCCGAGGCGGCCACCAGCGACCCATCCGGGCTGAAGGCCACCGAGAGCACGCGGCCCTGAGGGCCCTTGAGCAGCTTGGGAGGCTGAGGAGCGTCGGTGCGCTGCAGCAGCACCGTGAAGTCGTCTCCACCCGAGACCAGCCACCGGCCATCCGGGCTGAAGGCCACGGAGCGCACGGAACCGGCGTGGCCCTCCATGCGGCGGGGGTTGTGGCCCGTGTCGGGCTCCCACAGGTAGAGCAGGCCATCGTCTCCGCCCGAGGCCAGCAGCCGTCCATCCGTGCTGGTGGCCACCGCACGGACTGGGCCGGTGTGGCTCTTCAGGCGGCGCAGCTCGTGGCCCGTGCGCGTGTCCCACAGGTGCACCAGCGCGTCATTTCCGCCCGTGGCCAGGGTGCGCCCATCCTGCTCAAAGGCCACGGACCACATGGGCTGCAGATTGCCCTCGAAGCGCCGCAGCTCGCGGCGGGTGGGCAGGTCCCACACCCGCACGGTGCTGTCGCTGCCGCCCGAGGCCAGCAGCCGCCCATCCTCGCTGAAGGCGATGGACTGCACGGGGCCGCGGTGGCCCCTCAGGGCACGGGAGGCACCGTCCCAGTCGGGGAAGAGCAGCTGCACGGTGTTCTCGGGGCCACGCCAGGCCCTCATCCCCATCCTACTGACGATCATGTCCGGCCCCTGCTCCTGCGCGGGGGCATTGAGCTGGCTGTCGGGCTCCGCCTGGGTCTTGCCCTCGGCCTCCTTGGCCTGGGCCTTGTAGCGTTGGATCCGGCGGCTGCCGTAGGCGGCTGCCGTGTAATCCTCGGCCTCCTTGGGCGGTAATCGCTTGCCGCTCTGGATGTCCCAGGCCCGCGGTTCACTGGCGCCGCCCACATCCAACAGGTGGTTGTCCTCACTGAAGGCCAGCAGCGGAGCTTCACTGCCCTCGAGCTGGCGCAACTGGCGGCCGCTGCTGACCTCCCACAGCCGGATCGAGCCGCTCCTGCCACCCGAGGCCAGCGTTTTTCCGTCCTTGTCGAAGGCCAGCGAGTGCACGGCGTCGGTGTGGCCCACCATGCGCTGAAACTCGCGCCCGGTGGCCACGTCCCACAGCCGCACCGTGTAATCGTCCCAACCCGAGGCCACCAGCCGCGCATCCGGGCTGAAGGCCACCGCGGTGGCGTTCTCGGACAGGCGGGACCAGTTGGCCTGCTGAAGGAGCGCCGGGTCCTCGCCCTCGGGCACCAGCACCACGCGCTCAGCGGCGCGGCTCACCGGGGCGATGAGGGTCACCGCCAGCGCCAGGAGGACCCCGCGGGCCCCGCCGCTCCGGCTCATGGTCATGGCCGCACGTCCTGGCGGGCCAACGTCTCCCGCGCCACCAGCTCCACCGCCTTGCAGCGCAGCACCGTGTTCCCCTTGGCGTCCGCGCGCACCAGCCCGGCGAAATACAGCCGCACCTCGGGGTACTGCACCTGGTGGTCCAGCGGCTCGAGCGGCTCGACGCTCTGGCCCGACAGCAGCTTCTCGAACACGGCACGGCAGCTGCGGTCCCCCACGTAGCCGTTGCGCTCGTCGCGCCGCAGGCACTCCTGCACGGCGGCCTTCAGCGACGGGCTTCGCGCCAGGCGCGAGGTGACGGCATCGGCGTCCAGCGGCCCGTCGCTGCTCAGCGCTTCCTTGAGCAGGCCCAGGTTGCCTCCGGTGGCCTCGTGGACGCTCGCCGCCCAGCGCTTGCCGTCCAGCTTCTCCATCTCCAGGAACTGGCGCACCTCGTCCACGGTGAGGTCCGGCACCTCGCGCTGCGGCGCGCCGGAGAACACCGAGAAGTTGCGCACGTTGTGCAGCAGCCACGCTGAGCGCTCGCCTCCCGCGATGAGGAAGTGGAACTGCACCTTCGAGGGCTCATCCAGCATCCGCCGCAGGATGTTGCCCAGCGACTTCAGGTGCTCCAGCGGGCCCCACTCGTAGCGCACAACCACCAGGTGCTCGCGGCCCAGGCTGGCCGCCTTGTCGCGCAGGTGGTCCACCAGCGCATCGAACGTCGTGATGGCGTTGTCCCCCGCCAGCGCCCGGCAGTAGTCCGCCTCGGTGCAGTCCGGCACGTTGGGCGGAGCCAGCCAGGTGACGCGGTTGCCGTACTGCTCGGCGATGCGGCGCGCCAGCGAGCGGGCTCCGCCTTCCTCGGGAGCGAGCAGCACCAGCCGGTGCTCCTTCTGGAGGATGCGGGTGTACTCCTGCTCCAGGCTGGGCCTCAGCACCGGAGGCGGCGCCGCGGGCAGTGCTGGCGCCGTCGCCGGAGCGCGGCTCTGCGGCCCGAACGCGGCCTGGGCCAGCCCCTTGAGGAACTCCGCCAGCGGAGCCCCGTGGTCCTCGTACTCCACGAGCTGGATATTGTACTTGGGCCACAGCGCGCCGCGGTCGATCTGCCCCTTCTTCATCAGCGCGAAGCTGGGCACGTGGCGGCCCTTGGTGATGCCGATGACGTGCTCGAGCTGCTTGAGCACGTACGGGTCGCTGAAGCTGA
>DASVVJ010000906.1:0-12923 GCA_036389955.1 Myxococcaceae bacterium | reverse complement strand
GCCGCATGCGGGTGGCGCGGCCGGGCGAGGAGGGCAAACCCTCGCGCACGAGGATCCGGCCCGTGGAGACCTTCGCCCGCGCCTCACTGGTGGAGGCCGAGCCCCTCACGGGCCGCACCCATCAGATCCGCGTGCACCTGCTGGAGATGGGGCACCCGCTGCTGGTGGATCACCAGTACGGCCGGGCCGAGCCCCTGAGCGAGAAGGAGCTGGGCGGAGCAGGGGACACACCGGTGCTGGCGAGGACGCCGCTGCATGCGGTCCGGCTGGAGTGGCCCGCGCTGCCCGGCGTGGAGCCGCGCGCGGTGGAGGCCCCCCTGGCCAGCGACATGGCCCGGGCGCTGGAGCTGCTCAGGGCTTCGGGGCCAGACGGAACTCGTTCGAGTTCACCGTCCGACCCTCACAGTCCACCATCTCGATGATGAGGTTGTTGTTGCCCCCGGAGGCCTCGACCGAGACCTCCTGCGTGAGCACCCCTTGCTGGAACGGGTTGCTCCACTCCGGCTCGACCTTGCCCTTGTTGGAGCGCAGCAGCACCCGGCCCTGAAACTTCTGCGCGTCCGGTCCAACCGCACGAATGGTCACCGTGAAGGACTCCTCGCGGACCTGGGACGGGATGGGCTCGATGTAGAACGTCTCGAGCATCAGCAACCCGGTCACTTCGATGCCATCCCGGAGCACCAGCTGCTGCCCATCCGAGAGTGTCACGTGGACGTCGTGCGTCCCCGTGGGCAGCCCCGCGAACACATGGGCGGCGATGCGCCGGCCCTGCTGCTCCACCAGCTCCACGGGAACGTCCCGCCCGCCGACCGCCACCTTCACCAGCGCGGGCATCTGCGCCGAGTCGTTGCCGTAGTCCAGTTTGACCGGCAGCGCTCCCTCCAGCTCCACCGACAGCAGGGCGCACTCGCTCCGCGAGATGCTCTGCGGCGCGACGGACAGGATGGACGCCGCGGGCGGCTCGGAGGAGCCACAGGCACACAGCAGCAGCAGCGCGAACACTGAGGTCCAACCGCGTACGGACGACGTCATACTCCGCTCACACCTCTTGCCTCGGCCTGGAACCGGGCGCTGGCTCACTTGGGCCGGACCCGGAACGGATTTGACACGCCCATGTTCCCCAGGGCGTCCTTGAACATGAGGACGACCTTGCCGGGCTTGCCCACGGTGAACTGCTGCTGAACCACGCCTCCGGAGAAAGCGTCGGTGGTGACCGGCATCTGCTGGCCCTTGTTGGCGCTCAGCTCTCCGGTGCCCTGGAAGTTGCTCGCGCTCGGCCCCAGCGCGCGGAGGGTGACCTTGAAGGGAACGTCCGCCACCTGCTCGTCGATGGGATCGAACTTGAAGCCCGTAAGGCCTCCCAGGAGGACGGTGTCCTCGGGCCTCAGCTCCGCCTGAGCGACGACGGAGAACGCCTGCGGGCGCACCGCCTGGCGGCCATCCGCCAGCGCCACCTCGACGTCGTAAGCCCCCCGGGCCAGCCCCGCGGGCGCGGCGGTGACGAACTTCCCCTCCCGCGGGCTGAAGGCGACCTCGGTCTCCTCTCCCGCGATGAACAGGGTGAGGGGCGAGAGGTCTGCCGTTCCCGACCCGTAGTCCACCGAGACGGGAAGCACCGCGTCCACCTCGATGGTGAGGACCGAGGGGCCTCCCTCGGCGATGCGCTCGGGCGTCACCGAGACGATGGCCGGGGCCGGAAGCTCGGCCGGCTCACAGGCTCCGAGGAAACACAGAACGAGCAGGGCACAGGTGGCTCGCATCATGGTTCATACCTCACGCCAAGGCTGACCCCGACCCCACCCAACTGCGCATCCAGACGTGAAGTATGCGCCGGTCCGTATTCCCCGCGCAATTCGACTAGTCCGCTTACTCTCCCGAAACGGTACGCGCCCTGCGCCGCGACGAAAGCCATCAGCCCCACCTTGCTCTCGTTGAAGCCAGGCTGAAAATCGCTGGACACTGCGTGCCGGAAAGGCATGGCCCCCGCGCCCACCCGCCCATACAGGGTAAAGGCCGAGCGTCCGAAGAGGGCCGCGCGCCCCGAGGCCAGCACCGGGCCGGCGAGCACGCGGGAGCGCAGGGTTCCAAAGCCGTTGATCTGAGCCTCCAGCGAAGCCTGGCGCAGCCCGAACTCCAGCTCCACCGCCAGCCGGCCGTCCCACACGGGCAGCTGGTGGGAGAGGCCCAGCGCCGCCATGGGCCCGCTGTTCGCGCCACCGGCGAAGAAGGCCCCCGCCAGCACGTGCATGGCAAGCGGAGAGGACGGCATGACGGGAGCGGGAGTCGAAGGCTCCTCTCGTGCCGCCACCGCCTCCTCCTCGGCCAGGATGGAAGCCTGCGCCTGCGCGGTGTCCTTGGCGTTCCGGCGCCGCACCACCACGGAGAAGGCCTCCGCGCCTTGCTCGGGGCTTACGCGGTAGAGCAGGGCAGCGCCCTCTTTCGAGCCGTCTTTGGCGCCCTCCTGGGGCTCGAGCCGTGCGCCCTTCGGGCTGAACTCCAGCACCGAGGCGTCCACCGTGCCCTCGCCGGCCACCACCAGCCAGCCGCCCGAGCGGGGCAGGGGATTGGGAGTCACCGCCGCCACCAACGGTTGGTGAGGCGGCACCTCGATGGGCGCGAGCCGGTCCGTCTTCAGTGCTCCGCGCGTGGCCAGTACCCGCGCCTGCTTCACGCCCGGAGGCACTTCGACCGGGACCTGCACCTTGCCGCGGCGGTTGGCCTTCACGGGCCCGAAGTGGGCACCGTCGATCTCGACCACCACCTCCGCGCCGGGATCCGTGGTGATGGGCATGTCGGTGCGCCCCATCAGCGGGATGCGCACCACCGCCACCTCGGGCGCGCCTTCACGCCCTTCCACCCAGAAAACCAGGAGGGCGGCCAGCGGGTAGCGCACATCCGGCGGCGTCCACTGGAGCACCTGAACCGGGCCGTCCTCCACCCCCTGCTGAGAGAAGGTGCCAGACGAGGCCGCCACCCTCACGGGTCCGCTGCCCTCGGGCACCCGGACCTCCAGCGTCACGCTCGTGTCCCGCCCCAGCAGCACCCGAGCCGGTTCTGCCCGTACCTCGGGCGCCGCGCCCGCCGCGACTTCCGGCAGGACGATCACAGCCAGGCAAAGCAGGAACACTGCGCGCATGTGGAATACCGAGCCTACTCCATCGCCAGCTCGGGGCCGAGGTCAATCCTCGGAGGTAGGAGGCGGCGTCTGCCCTTCCGGAGCCGCCTCTTCTGTAGCCGAAGGTGGGAGCGGCTTGTCGGCGGGGCTCGAGGACCTGGCGTTGGGCGGCTGGAAGGAGGGGCGCTCGTTGAGCGCGCCGCCGCGGCCGTGCACCAGCGTCTTCGTCTCGGACTTGAAGGCGATGTCCGCCTTGTCCCCGCGCACCGCGGTCACCAGGCCCAGCCCGAACGTGGGGTGCTGGATGACCTGGTCCACCTTATAGGTGTCCTTCGGGCTGTACTTGGGCGCGTTGGCGATGTCCTTGCCCGCCAGCTGCTCCTCGAAGGAGATGACGACCTTCTCGGGCTTGTCCGCCTTGGAGCCGCCGGACGCGCGCGAGGTGGTGCTCCGCGTGGAGGAAGCCGAGGGCTTGTCCGTGGCGCCCGGAGCGCTGCGGTAGGCGTGATCGCCGTTACAGGTGTTGCAGCGCACGCGGGCGATCTTGGTGCCAACCATCGCCAGAATCGTGTGCGCCAGAGTGAGCTTGCAGCGAGTGCAGAACGCGTCGACCTCGCCGCCGACCTTGTGAGTAGCCATGGGGCGCGCAACATAGCGATCCGTACCGAGTCCGTACAACCGGTCTGAAACGCCTGACACTTGTGCCCCCGGGCCGGGCACGTAGAGTAAGTCCTACCTGACATGGCGACCGAGAACGCAGACCCCCAACCCAAGGAGCCTGGGCTCCTGACCACGTCGATCGAGAACTTTGGCAAGGGCGCCGTCTCGATCATCAGCGACGTGGGAGGTGTCACCTACCTGGGCATCCAGGTCGTCCGCTGGACGTTCAAGCGGCCGTTCCGGTTGCAGAACTTCTTCGCCCAGCTGGACTTCGTGGGCGTGGGGTCGATCTTCATCGTGGCGCTCACGGGGGTGTTCACCGGCATGGTGTTCGCCCACCAGACCTCGCGCGCCTTCGAGCTGTTCGACGCCGAGAGCATGGTGGGCCCCACGGTGGCGCTCACCCTGACGCGCGAGCTGGCCCCGGTGTTCTCCGCGCTCATGGTCACCATGCGCGCAGGCTCCGCCATGTGCACCGAGCTGGGCACCATGCGCGTCACCGAGCAGGTGGACGCCCTGGAGACCATGGCCGTCAACCCCATTCAGTACCTGCTGGTACCCCGGGTGCTCTCCGGCCTCATCATGGTGCCGGTGCTCACCATGCTCTTCAACACCACGGGCATGGCGGGCGCTTACTTCGTGTCGGTGGTCGCCAAGGGCATCTCGGCCGGTACCTTCCTCAACCGCACCCAGCAGTGGCTGGACCCCATCGACATCTACGAGGGGCTCACCAAGGGCGCCATCTTCGGGCTCTCGGTGACGCTGGTGTGCTGCTACAAGGGCTTCAACGCCTCGGGCGGCGCCAAGGGCGTGGGCCAGGCGACCACCGAGGCGATGGTGGCCAGCGCTCTGTCCATCTTCATCCTCGACTTCTTCGTCGGCGTGATGCTGCACTAATCGATGCCTGGCACCCCTGCTCCGGCCGCCTCCGAGCGGCCGATGATCCAGATCGTCGACCTGCACAAGACCTTCGGCGCCCAGAAGGTGCTCACCGGCATCAACGTCACCGTTCCCGAGGGCGCCACCTGCGTCATTCTGGGCGGCTCGGGCTCGGGCAAGACGGTGCTGATGAAGCACATGATCGGCCTGCTCAAGCCCGACAGCGGCCAGGTCATTGTCGACGGGCAGGACCTGGTGCCCCTGGGCGACGCGGAGCTGGAGCAGGTGCGGCGCAAGTTCGGCATGGTGTTCCAGGCCGCCGCCCTGTTCGACTCGATGACGGTGTTCGAGAACGTGGCCTTCCCGCTGCGCGAGCACCGCGGCACCATGCCCGAGGAGCAGGTGCGCGAGCTGGTGCGCTCCAAGCTGAAGCTGATGGGTCTGTCCACCTCGGTGGAGGGCCGCTACCCGGCGGACCTGTCCGGCGGCATGCGCAAGCGCGTGGGCCTGGCGCGCGCGGTGGTGATGGAGCCGAAGATCGTCCTCTATGACGAGCCCACCACCGGCCTGGATCCCATCACCACCGACTATGTGGACGACATGATCCTGGCGGCCCAGCGCGAGCTGAAGGTGACGAGCGTCGTCATCAGCCACGACATCTCCTCGGCCTTCAACGTGGCGGACTACATCGCCTTTCTGTCCAAGGGGCTGATTGTCGAGTTCGGTCCGCCCGAGCAGCTGCGCGCCTCGGAGCATCCCGCCGTCAAGCTGTTCCTGCAGACCTGGTTCGGCAACAAGTAGCGCTCAGGTGGGAAATGATGGCACGCACGCCCCAAACGGCTAGAGTCACTGCGGCCGGACCCCCTCGGAGTCACTCTCGGTGAAGAAGCTCGTCACGCCGTTCCGTGTAGGACTGCTGGTGCTTGCCGCCGCAGGCTTCTTCTTCGCGTTTTTCATGTTCGCGAAGAAAGGAGGCCTCAGTGAAGACGAGGCCACCAACGTCTGGGCGTACTTCCGGGATGCGTCGGGTCTGAGCGCCAAGAGCCGGGTGCAGATCGCCGGTATCGCCGTGGGAGAGATCAGCTCCATTCAACTGGAGGGCACGCGCGCCAAGGTGTTCCTGCGCATTCGCCGTGACGTGGACGTGCGCGAGGACGCGGTGCTCACCAAGCGCTCCGAGTCCCTGCTGGGAGACTACCTGCTGGACCTGAAGCCCGGCACCGAGCAGTCCCAGCCCATTCAGAACGGCGGGCAAATCCGCCGCGTCATCGACACCCAGGGCATGGAGGCCGTCTTCGAGTCGCTCAGCCAGATCACCGCGGACATCCAGCAGGTGACGGGGGCGCTGCGCGACGTGCTGGGCGGAGAGCGGGGCGCCGGCTCGCTGCAGCGCATCGTCGAGAACCTCATCCGCCTGTCCGAGTCGGTGGACGCCACGGTGCGCTCCAGCGGCGAGCGGCTCAACTCCATTCTGGTCAACTTCGAGGGCGTATCGGCCGACGTGCGCGGGGTGACGCGCGAGAACCAGGCAGAGGTCACCCGCATCATCGACAACATCGAGTTCATCACCCAGGACGTGCGCGAGGTGCTGGGCGGGGTGAAGAAGATCGTCGGCAGCAACGAGGGCGATCTGAAGGAGGGCGTGGCCAGCCTCAAGCAGACGATCGAGAAGCTGGACAGGACGCTGGGCAACCTCGAGGAGATCTCCTCGAAGGTGAAGAACGGCGACAGCGTGGTGGGCGCGCTACTCACCGACGAGCGCATGGGCCAGAAGCTCAGCGAGACGGTGGAGGACGTGTCCGACTTTGCCTCGCGGCTGACCGGCTTCCAGACGGAGGTGGGTCTGCAGGCCTCGTACCTGGCCGCCCAGGGCCGCTCGAAGAACAGCCTCTCGCTGCGCATCATCCCCAAGCCGGACAAGTACTACCTGCTCGAGGTTGTCGACGATCCCCGTGGCCGCGTCGAGGTGCAGGTGGTGCAGAACAACCCGCCCAACGCCGGCCAGCCCGTGGTGCAGACGCAGAAGATCACCCGGGAGACCTTCAAGATCAGCGCCCAGTTCGCCAAGCGCTACTACTTCACCACCCTGCGCTTCGGCCTGATCGAATCCACCGGTGGTGTGGGCGCCGACCTGCACTTTCTCAAGGACGCGCTGGAGCTGAGGCTGGACGCGTTCAATTTCTCCGCCGAGGAGCTGCGCTACCCGCGCCTGCGCGCCACGCTCCGGGCCCAGGCGTTCGACCACCTGTTCGTGATCGCCGGCATGGATGACATCCTCAATGCCCGGCAGCGCGAACCCACCACCAACCGCCTGCTCGCCGGCCGAGACGTCTTCTTCGGCGGCGGCCTCTTCTTCACGGACGACGACTTGAGGGCCATCCTTACGGCCGTGCCCTCACCTTAGCGCTGGCGGCTTGACCCAGAGCGTCGTTCATCGTACCCCGCTGCGGCACGGTCCTTGCCCGCGTCGCCGTGTCCGGAGTGCTCGCTCCGGCCCCCCTCAGGAAGCCTCATGTCCCTCCTCGTCGTTGGCTCGGTCGCGCTGGATTCGGTGGAAACCCCCTTCGGAATGAAGGAGGACGTGCTGGGCGGCTCGGCCACCTTCTTCTCCACCTCGGCCTCGTTCTTCAATCCCGTGAAGCTGGTGGCGGTGGTGGGGGATGACTTCCCCGAGGCCCACGTGAACTTCCTCAAGTCCCGCAACGTGGGGCTCGAGGGGCTCATCCGCGAGAAGGGCCGCACCTTCCGCTGGAAGGGCAAGTACGGCTACCAGCTCAACGAGGCCCAGACGCTGGACACCCAGCTCAACGTCTTCCAGAGCTTCTCGCCCCGGCTGCCCGAGTCCTACCGCGACGCGCCCTACGTCTTCCTCGGCAACATCCACCCCGAGCTCCAGTCCCAGGTGCTCGACCAGGTGAAGGGCCCCAAGCTGGTGGCCGCTGACACGATGAACTTCTGGATCACCGGCAGCCGCCCCGCGCTGCTCAACACGCTCAAGCGGGTGAACCTGCTCTTCGTCAATGACGCCGAGGCCCGCCAGCTCTCCGGCGAGCACAACATCCTCAAGGCCTCCCGGGCCATCCTCGCCATGGGTCCCTCCCGCGTCGTCATCAAGCGCGGCGAGTACGGCGCCATGCTCATCGAGCGCGAGCACATCTTTGCCTGCCCCGCCATGCCGCTCGAGGACGTGTTCGATCCCACTGGAGCAGGGGACACCTTCGCCGGCGGCTTCATGGGCACCCTGGCCACCGCGGACCGCTACGACCAGGAAGTGCTCCGCCGCGCCATGGTGATGGGCAGTGTGATGGCCTCCTTCACCGTCGAGCGCTTCAGCCTGGACCGCCTGCGCGACCTGACGCAGCGCGAAATTTACGCCCGTTTCAGTGAATTCAAGCGCTTGACCCACTTTGATGACCTTGGCCCCTTGGAGGGCTGACAAAGCTGCTTTCCCAGACTTGACGGGTGTACGCCCCCACCGTACTGTGCGCCCACACTGTCTTTTTTCCAGGCTGTCGGACAAGCGGGAGCCGGGGTGATGGGCTACGCAGTCGAGGAAGTCGGGTCGATGGAGAACCGTAGGTACAGCCGGGTACCGTCCCGGATGCGCTGCTGGTGCGAGGGCAACAACGTCACGCTGTACTCGCGGGTGGGCAACCTGAGCGAGGGCGGACTGTTCCTGCGCACGAGCACGCCGCTGCAGCAGGGCGTGCGCGCCACGGTACGGCTGGGAGCGGGCGAAGACTCCGGCCCGGAGTTACAAACCTCGGTGAAAGTCGTGTGGACCCGGCAGAGCGGGCAGTCCTGGCCTCCGGGCATGGGACTGGAGTTTGAGGCGTTGGATGCAGCAAGCCTCGAGCGCTTGAGGCAGATTATCTCCCATGAGCAGGCGCGCTGGCCGGGCGCCTGAGAGGCTTGAATGCGGATCGCCGTCATCTCCGACATCCACTCCAACATCGAGGCACTGACGGAGGTGCTCCGCACGGCGGACCGGCACAAGGTAGACCGCATCGTCTCGTTGGGAGACATCGTCGGCTACGGCGCTTCGCCCAACGAGTGCTGCGATCTGGTGCGCTCGGTGACGGAGGTGACGCTGCTGGGCAACCATGACGCCGCGGTGGCCGGGCGCATGGACTACTCGTACTACTACGACGCGGCGAGGCACGCGCTGGACTGGTCCGCCAGCGTGCTGACGGACGACAACCTCTCGTGGCTGCGCAGCCTGCCGTACACGTACCGGATGGGCGAGGTGGGCTTCTGCCACGGCTCGCCGATCGAGCCTCGGGCGTACGAGTACATCTTCGCGCTGGAGCAGGCGCGGGAGCTGACGCCGTATGTGGCGGAGCTGCCCGAGGTGACGTTCATCGGGCACAGCCACCTGTGCAAGGCGTTCGCGATCGGCAACGGCGAGGTGAACGACGTGGTGGCCCAGAAGTTCGGCATCCGCCGGGGCTACAAGTACATCATCTCGGTGGGCAGCGTGGGGCAGCCGCGGGACTACGACAACCGGGCTTGCTTCGTCATCTGCGACACGGACGCGCGCACGGTGGAGTACACCCGCGTGGAGTACGACATCGAGACGTCCGCGCAGAAGATCTTCGACGCGGATCTGGCGCTGAACTTCGGCAAGCGCCTGTTCCTGGGCGTCTGAGGTTGGACGAAGGCGCGCGCCGCTAAGTTGGCGGAAATGCGGCGCAGCCCGGGGAAAGTGGCTATAACCGCGCCCCGTGCGGAACCACGGCCAGACGTCCCTGTGTCGGCCCTTCACGGGCCTTGTCATCACCCTTCTGATCGCGCTGGCGCTAGCCGCGTGCACCAAATCTCCGGGGCCTGCGTCCCGCGAGTACGAGCAGGCGCACCAGCGCTTCAGCAAGCTCTACGGCCAGAAGCTGGATCAGGCGTTCCTCGATCCGGCAATGGACGAGATCGAAGCGCTGCTGCAGCAGGTGTCCCCGGACAGCATGGACGCGCAGTCGGCGAAGGAGCTGCTCCAGCGCATCCGCGAGGGGCGCGAGCGCATGCAGGCCGCCGAGCAGGAGAAGGAGGACGCCGTCGCGTCCCTGCGCGAGGTGCAGGATTTCCCGCCGAGCGAGCCGGGCAGGCCCACGCCGGTGGAAGAGCCGCCGGCTCCGGCCGCTGGTCCTCCGGACGCGGGACCTCCGCCTCCGGGGGCTGGTCCCGTGGCGGGCAGCCCGGCGTCCGAGCTCCCGTACGGCTATGAGCGCTGCTTCCGGCGGGGCGAGCCCGTCAACGTGGACGGCAAGGGCTCGCGGGAGACGTGGGAGATGGAGAGCCGGTCGGCGTGCCGTCAGTCGTACCCCACCTTCTACGACCAGGTCATTCTCATCGAAGACGGCCGGGTGCTGACGGTGTTACCGAAGAGCGCCATTCGCGTCACTTATATCGGGCCGGATGGCGGGCCGCCCGGCGGGCGTTAAAGGCCTTCTGACACTCCATCCTCTCTCTCCACGAGAAGCTGAACTCCGGTCGCAATGAACGAACAGACCTTCATGAAGTTGATGCAGTTGTTGCCCAAGTCCGCCCTGTCCTCGCTGGTGGGGCTGGCCACGCGAGTGCCGGCGCCCGCGCCCGTGCACCGCGCGGCGATGAAGGCCTTCGCGAAGGCGTACAAGATCGACATGGAGGAGGCGGAGCACTCGTTCGAGCGCTACTCCACCTTCGCGGAGTTCTTCACCCGGGGCCTGAAGCCGGGCCTGCGTCCGGTGGACGCGGGCGAGAAGGTGGTGGTGTCACCGGTGGACGGGCGGGTGTCGCAGGTGGGCTACGCCGAGCACGGGCGGTGCCTGCAGGCCAAGGGCATCGAGTACACGGTGGACGAGCTGCTGGGGGACAAGGAAGCGGCGAAGCCGTTCCACGGCGGCGCGTGGACGACGCTGTACCTGTCGCCCCGGGACTACCACCGGATCCACGCTCCGCTGGGCGGGATGGTTACGGGCTACGCGTACATTCCCGGTGAGTTCTGGCCGGTGAACCCGGCGTCGGTGAAGAACAAGCAGTCGCTGTTCTGCGTGAACGAGCGGCTGGTGACGTACCTGGACACGGTGGCGGGCAAGTGCGCGGTGGTGAAGGTGGGCGCCACGTGCGTGTCGCGCATCAAGGCGGCGTACGACGAGGTGCTCACGCACACGGGCAAGCCGGGCAAGGTGCACAAGTACAACGCGCACCTTCCGGTGGAGAAGGGCGGGGAGCTGGGACGCTTCGAGATGGGGTCCACGGTGATCCTGTTGTTCGAGCCCCAGCGGGTGAAGTGGGACGACAGCCTGCAGCCGGAGTCGGTGGTGCGGATGGGCAAGCGCATCGGAGAGATTCCGTGAGCCAGAAGATCAGCGGTGTGAAGGGGATGAACGATCTCCTTCCCGGCGAGCTGAGCGGGGACATGGCCCCGGTGGAGACGTGGCAGTTCGTGGAGCGCACGGCGCGGGAGCTGTTCTCGCAGTTCGGCTACGGAGAGATCCGCACGCCGATGGTGGAGGACACGGCGCTGTTCGTGCGCAGCGTGGGTGAAGAGACGGACATCGTCGGCAAGGAGATGTACACGTTCGAGGACAAGGCGGGGCGCAGCCTGTCCATGCGGCCGGAGGGCACGGCACCGGCGGCGCGGGCGTTCATCGAGCACTCGGTGCTGAACCAGGAGCCGCTGACGCGCTGGTACTACATCGGCCCGATGTTCCGGTACGAGCGGATGAAGACGGGCCGCTACCGGCAGTTCTTCCAGATCGGCGCGGAGGCCTACGGCGCGAAGGAAGCGGCGCAGGACGTTGAGGTGATGGACATGGTGGTTCAGCTCCTGGAGAAGCTGGGGCTGAAAGACGTGTCGCTGAACGTGAACTCGCTGGGAGACGAGGCGTGCCGGCCAGCGTACCAGCAGAAGCTGGTGGAGCACCTGACGGCGCACCGGGCGGAGCTGTGCGAGGACTGCCAGCGCCGCATGGAGAAGAACCCGCTGCGGGTGTTGGACTGCAAGAACGAGAAGTGCCAGGCGATCGCGAAGGCGGCGCCGGACGTGCTGCAGTTCCTGTGCGAGCCGTGCAAGGCGCACTTCGAGGACGTGAAGCGCAAGCTGGACGCGCTGGGGATCCGGTACGTGATCAACCCGCAGATGGTGCGCGGGCTGGACTACTACACGCGCACGACGTTCGAGTTCATCGCAGCGCACCCGGCGCTGGGCACGGCAAGCACGGTGGGCGGGGGAGGGCGCTACGACAAGCTGGTGAAGAGCCTGGGCGGGCCGGACGTGCCGGCGGTGGGCTTCGGGCTGGGGCTGGATCGGCTGACGCTGCTGTTGCGTGAGGGCGGGCAGCAGTACAGCTCGCCACCGGACGTGTTTATCGCGGTGGCGGACGAGGGCTCGGCGGACGAGGCGTTGAAGCTGGCCAGCCGGCTGCGGCGCGAGGGCCTGAAGGTGGAGTTCGACACGCGAGGCGGCAGCCTGCGGAGCCAGATGAAGCGCGCGGACAAGACGAAGGCGCGGTTCACGCTGGTGCTGGGGCAGGCCGAGCGCGAGAGCGGCAAGGCCCAGCTCAAGCCGATGGCGGGCGGAGATCAGATCCCGGTAGCGCTGACCGAGGTGGCACAGGCGGTGCGGGCCGCGGCGGTCCTGGCTCCCAGGAGCTGAGTCACCGCTCGAACCCGGCGCAGCGGTCTGTAATGCTGCGCCGCATGCAGAAGAACGCAGCGACCCCGGAGCCCGCGAGCAGCGGTGATCGTGCCTTCGAACGGGCACAGGCCGCCTACCTCGACCGCTGCGCGCCGGGACACCGCACTCGCCGGGTCCGCTGGTCCGGTGGGTCGACCCAGCTCATCGAACTGGGTGAAGGGCCTCCCGTGCTGCTGCTCCATGGAGGCCTGGGCGAGGCCATTCAGTGGGGCCACATCCTCCCGGCGCTGGCCCGGAAGCATCGGGTGATGGCGGTGGACCGGCCCGGACACGGCCTGGCTGACCCGTTCGACTACCGGGGCGTGGACCTGCTGGAGCACGCGCGGCGCTTCATCGGCGAGATCCTCGATGCGGAGAAGTTGCCCGCTGCGTCGATAGTGGCCTGCTCCATGGGGGGACTCTGGTCCGTCGAATTCGCGCTGGCCCATCCGGAGCGGGTGCCTCGGCTGGTGCTGGTGGGTGCTCCGGCGGGCATTACCCGCACCCTGCCGCTTCAGCTGCGCTTGGGGACGCTGCCGGTGCTGAAGCCCCTGGTGCAGTCGATGATGCGCCGGCCGACGCGGGACAGCGTCCGGTCCTTCTGGGGACAGCTGC
>DASVVJ010000905.1:0-2778 GCA_036389955.1 Myxococcaceae bacterium | reverse complement strand
GGCCGGGCCGGGAGCGAGACTCCCGCTGGATCCCGGATCCGCAACAGGTCGACCACCAACTTCTTCTCCAGGTACCCATCGGCTCCCACCCTGCGTAGGTCGATGAGGTAGACCTTCTTCTGCCGGGCCTGCTCTCCCTGCGTGCCGTCGCGCTCGATCAGGACGAAGCGGTGGTCATCCACGGCCGCGAAGTCGCCGACGACCACGCTCGGGAGATCGTCCACCCGGTAGCTCCACTTCTGGTCGGTGTACTGGCGGCTCGCCAGGTCGAACTGACGGATGATCCTTCGCCGAGGATCCGGATCGTCCCGGAGCGGGCCCTCGATGATCGGATAGAGCCACCTGCCATCGGGGCTCAGCGCCGTTCCCTCGAAGCCCTGGCTGGCGCCCAGCGTCCACGCCTCCGGCCCAGCGAGGAGCGGGTTCTGCGGAGACTGCACGCCGGGCAGTGGGATGGGCGCCTCGAGCACCCTGCCCTTCGCGTCCGTGTGCAGCAGGAACGGCCCGAACTCGTCCCCGAACCAGAAGTCGCCATTGTCCGTGCGCCGCACGGACTCAGGATCAAAGTCGGCCCCTGTCAGCATCCGGTCGCCCCGCGTGAGCGGAAACGGCACCTTTCCGTCCGGGTCGCTGAGCTGCACGAAGTCGAGCACCGCCACCGTGCCGCTCCCTCCGCTCGCTGTTCGGAACTCAGGCCGGATCCGGTAGATGCGCAGCAGGAAGTCCGCGGAGTTGGCTTTCGACCCGTAGCCGTTGTCCGGCATGGCCCAGAACTCGCCACCACCCGCCTCGAGCACCGCCGAGAACCCCGGAATCGGCTGGCTAGGCAGCGGCAACGTCACCCCGTTGTCGGGCTGGATGCCCGCTCCCGAGGGAGGCCCGGGCTGGTAGGCGTCCGCTGGCAGAATCGCTCGGGCAATGAGCGTCGGCTCCTGAACCGGCTCGCTCTTTTTGACGGTGGCGCACGCGCTCCATGACACCGCCGCGCAGAGCACGCAGAGCAGAAGGGACCTTGGCATGCGGATGTTCTCCCTCATGGAACTGAGCAGCCAGGCATTCTGCCAGGCCCCAGCACCACGGTTGCCCCTTCTTCGTCTCAGCAACGCTACTTGCGGCCGGTCTTCCTCGACGGAGGGGGCGGCCGCTCGGCGGCGAGCTTCAGCTCGTCACGCTCCTGCGTCACCACCTCGAGGCTGCCCTCCAGCTCTCCCACTTTCCCTTTCAGGCGCTTGTTCTCCGCGCGCAGCACGCGCACCTCCGCGCGCAGCGAGTCCACCTCCGAGCGAAGCCCGCTCGCCTCCGAGCGCACCTGCCTCAGCTCCTTCGATGGCCCACACGCGGAGAGGGTGCCTACGATCAGCACTGCCACTGGGATCCAGCTCTTCATCGACACCATGCTCCTCTTCGGGCTCAATCCAGGGCTCCTCCCTGGAGACGGCCTGCTTCCTGCCTTGGAGCAAGGTGCATGCCTGGCCCTCTCTGCTCGGGAATCCACACGTCCGGGCGTGGAATCGTGGCAAGACGCAAGCACACCCAGGCATGTTGCCACCCATCCCAGGTAGCTCAGGTGAGGCATGAGCCTTCGACGTCTACTCATCGGTATCACCGTCGCCATCATGGCCCTGGCCTTCATGGCCGCTGGCGCCCTGGTCTTCATTACCAGCCGCATGGAGACAAACAGCGCGTTGATGTGGAACGCCGCCTCGAGCGTGCGCGCGGCGGAGGAACTCGAAATCACGCTTCTGCGTCACAGCAGGGCACGCCGTCTGCTGGGAGCCACCGGGGACGAGCGCCACGCCGCGGAGATGCGGCGCGAGGAAGAAAACCTCCGCAAGTGGCTGGACGAGGCCCACAGCCGGGTCGGAAGCGCCGAGGAGGAGGCGGTCGTCCAGCAGCTCAAGGCAAGCACCACGGAGTACCTGGCACTCACGGACGAGCTGATGACTCAGGGACGGGAGAGTCTCGTGGGCAACCCCTTGCTTGTCGACCGGGTGCTCCCCACTTCCGATCGCCTCGTCGAGATCAACATGGCGGATGCCAGCCGGGCCAAGCAGGAGACTCAGTACTGGGATGAGCGGGCCAACCTGATCGGGGGAGTCGTGGCTGCTTTGCTGCTCGTCGGCATCGGCCTGAGCCTTTGGATGATGCGCCGTAACGTGTACCGGCCGCTGTTCTCCATCCGCCACGCCCTGGTGCACTTCCAACCGGGGAGCACCGGCATCGCGGCCCCCGAACTCGGAGCCCTGGAGCTGCGGGAGATCGCACGCGAGTTCAACCGGATGACCGAGCGGCTGGAACGCCAGCGCGAGGTGCAGCTCAGCTTCATCGCAGGGGTGGCGCATGATCTGCGCAATCCCCTGAGTGCGCTCAAGTTGAGCGCCGCGGCGGTGAGGCCTGACCGCCCGCTGCCCCCGGAAGAGAAGGTGCGTGAGCGCTTCGAGGTGGTGCTCCGCCAGGTGGAGCGGATCGAGCGCATGGTGGAAGACCTGCTCGATACGGCCCGAATCGAAGCGGGAAAGCTGGAGCTGCGCCCGGAGGTTCACGACCTGGTGGGGCTGGTTCGCGAGGCGGTGACGCTCCACGAGGGGGTATCACCCGCGCACCAGCTCGTGCTCGAGCCGCCTGAGCAACCGCTGCTCGTGCGCTGTGACAGCACGCGCATCTCTCAGGTGCTCAACAACCTGCTGAGCAACGCCATCAAGTACTCGCCTCAAGGGGGACGGGTGCGGGTCGAGCTGACGGCCACACCCGACGCGGCCTGGGTCGCGGTCTCAGACT
>DASVVJ010000904.1:0-11250 GCA_036389955.1 Myxococcaceae bacterium | reverse complement strand
GAACCGCCGCGTTCCCTGCTTCTGCTCGGCGCGCCCGAGAGATGCTGACGACACTACGTGAGTTCGGCTTCGTGTCCTTCTTCAAGTGACGGGCATCATGGACGCGGTCTTTTTTTTCAGGACCGGACGAGGGGCAGGACCGCCGCTGCTTCCCGCTCGCCCGGGCGAGGTCATCGAGCTTCAGGAGAACCAAGAGTACTTCCTCCAGTTCCGTGAGCGGCCGTCGGCGGCGGACTTGGCGCGATTGCACGATCTTGGCTTCGAATGGCTGACCGAGACCCAAGGATTGCTCACCTTCGCCAACTACGTTGGGGAACTGCGTATCGGCCAAGTGGCGGTTCGTGTGCGTTCTACGAAGCTTGGCGAGGGTGGTCTTGAGGCGCTCCTCACTGAAACGGCGGTGCTCGCTGCTGAGCTTATCTACGGCTGGAAGTCGCGAACCTCCTTCGAGGCTGGTCGCGCGGGGCTCCGGCGACGTCGAATCGCCTATCACGACCTGTTGCTGGTACGGAGCTGCGTTCTCAGCGCTCCAAGTGGGGAACGTCTCAGCGATTGGGTCGCTACGATCGCCGCTGCCCCTGTGCGCCGCTTCGAACAGCAGTATGTCCAGACTCCGATCAGCTCGGTCCAAGATGTGGACATCACAACGCTTGGTGAGCTAGCGCGCCACCCAGAACATCTCGTCCGGCTGCCAAGCGGTCACAGCTTGGCAGGCCATCCGCTGGCGGAGCGCTTGGGAGCATGTGCGCCCTCAGGGGGGCGCTTTTTCCCGGTATCCGTGAGGCAGCCACAACAGGGGCTTTCATTCGACACCCTGGAGAACCGCCTCGTTCGTACCGTGCTCGATGCCTGCGCGGAGGTGGTGGTGCACTTCGTAGGGCGACGCGATATCGGTCGACGGCTGCAGCACGACTGCCAAGTGATGGCCGAGGAGTTACGGGTCCTGTCGCGGGTGCCCTTTCTGCAGCGAGTCCCACCACTTGCGGCGCCACCAATGCCAAGCCAGGTGTTGCTGAAACAGGCTGGTTATCGTGAGGTATTCGGCCTTTACCGACGGCTGTCGGAGGCGGTCTCCCTTCCCACAGATGCCGTAGAGATGCAGCGCTTTCTCGATGGGAAGGATGTGGCCACCCTCTACGAGTACTGGGCGTTCTTGGTGATGGTGAAGGTGGTCGCTCAGCTCACCGGGGCAGCGGCCCTTCAGCCGCACTTGGCCGCAGTAGGTGACCTGGGAGTACTGCTTCCACGCGGCACACATGTCGATCTCTCCAGTGGCGCGAGGATCAGCTATAATCGGAGTTATCCCCACCACGCTACTGAGGGCTCATACTCGACGACCTTTCGCCCGGATATCAGCGTCCGCTGGGCTGGGCGGGAGCACGTATTCGACGCCAAGTACAAGCTGCAAACCGTTCACGGCTGGGATGAAGAGGGAGAGGAGGAGGTCTCACAGACCTTCAAGAAAACCGACCTCTACAAGATGCACAGCTATCGAGATGCGCTCGCTCAAGTGGACTCTGCCTGGGTCCTCTACCCGGGGGGAGAGTTCCGGTTTTTTGCGGTGGATGGGACCAAGCATGTCCATCCCGAGGGACTGACGGGGGGAGGTGGGGTAGGGGCGGTGCCGCTGCGTCCTGGGACGGGGCAGGAAGCGCTCCACCGAATGCTCGCGCGGCTACTTCAGGTGGCATAGGGCACAAGCTTTGCTTGAGGGATAGCGCGACACCCTCAGCGGAACTAGTTGACAGAACTTGGCAACAGAGGTTTCTTGCCGGTCCGCCGCCCGTTGGGCTGGAAGGGGAAGCCTGCGTGAAGCCGTCGGTCGGGGAGTTGATTAAAGGGGAGCGTCAGCGGCGGCACTGGAGTCAGGAGCAGCTGGCGACCAAGCTTGGCTGCTCCAAGTCCTACTTAAGCCGGGTGGAGTCTGGGGGGCGCGCCCCCACGTCTGAGCAGCTAGTGCAGCTAGAGCGGGTCCTGGGCATTCCGCTAGACGTGCTGCGGCTCTCCTCAGGCCAGTTTCCGCCGGACGTGGACCCGCTCGTCGCCACACGGACGTTCGAGATCACGGCCTCCATCCGCCAGGAGGTCGAGAACCAAGCCCTACTGCTGCCTACTCATCTTCCGGCTGACTTCGTACACCTACTCCAGCCTTCCACGACGCAGCCCTTGTCGGTGGCTCGGGCGCCGTTCGAGGGCTCCCTCCGCGCCGGGAAGAATACCACTGCCTACCGGGCTCATAGTTACCACACCAAGGTTCCGCCTGAGGCCATCGCGACTGTACTCAACCACTACACGGCTCCTGGTGCGGTGGTGCTCGACCCGTTCTGTGGAAGTGGCATGACGGGGGTGGCGGCCATTCGCGCGGGCCGTCATGCGATCCTTAGCGATCTGTCGCCTGCTGCGGTGCACATCGCGCGCAACTACACGACCCCTTGCAGTCCTGTAGAGCTTGAGCGGGCGTTCACTCGGGTCGCTCAGGCCGTCGAGCCGCTCATGGAGTGGCTATACCAAGTCCCGGGGCCTGACGGGCGTGCGGCGCAGGTGGAGCACACGACCTGGAGTGACATTTTTGAGTGTCCAGCATGTACCAAGGAATTGGTCTACTGGGACGCGGCGCGCAATCGTGAGACCGGCGCCGTTGAGGACCAGGTGCGGTGTCCATACTGCCAGGGAACCTTTGAGAAGCGAGACCTTACCTGGGTAGGGGAACGGCCGGTCGAGACCAACCTGTCCGTTGCTGGCATACGAACTCGGCAGGTCCATCCGCCCACGGCGGCGGAGATGGACTTGATAGCCCGCGCTAATGCCAAGCCGATACCGTATTGGATCCCGAAAGTCCCCTTTGACAGCAGCCGCGAGATGTGGCGTGCCGCACACAAGGCGAGCGGAATTAATTCCGTGGCCGACTTCTACACACGCAGGAATCTCCTCGCACTTGCGGCACTCCGCCATGCAATCCTTATGGAGGAGCCTGACGTACGCCTCCGAGATGCGCTGCTATTCGCATTCACCGCAATGGTGAACCGCGCATCGAAGCGGTACCAGTGGAATGTGAAGCGACCCACGAATGTGATGACGGGAACGCTCTACGTATCTTCGCTCCGTTATGAGTGGAACGTGTGGAGCCTCTTTCAGCGAAAGGTGCGGGACGTGGTGCGGTACTACCAGCATCTGGGTCAGCCGGAGGGGCGGGCGGCAACCCTTCTTGCCTCTGCCACGCGGCTCGAGCACATTCCGGCATCCTCTATTGACTTCGTCTTCACCGATCCCCCATTCGGTTCAAACATCTTCTACGCGGACAGCAGCCTGCTTTGGGATGCATGGCTTGGCCGTTTAACCGATCACAGTGAGGAGATGGTAGTAAATGTGCATCGGACGCCAAGCTCGGGCGGAAAGCGGCTGGAGGACTACGGTCGACTCATGACCGCGGCTTTCTCGGAGATGCGCCGCGTTCTCAAGCCTAGCGGTTATGCCGTGTTGGTCTTCAACAACACGAACGATCAGGTCTGGGTAACGCTGCAAGATGCTATCCGAGATGCAGGTTTTGAAGTGGCGGCAGCCTCAGGTCTGGACAAAGTCCATGCCTCAATTAAGGGTGTGAAGGGCCGCCAGCAACTGGAGGAGGTCGCCTCGTACGATGCGGTGATCTCGTTGCGTGCACGCTCAGGCGTCCAGCGCGCGAGACGGCAGTCCACATCGGAGATGGTTCGGACCCTTGCGGAAGGCTATCTCCAGGAGATTGCTCCTCGGACGGCAGCTACGGACGAGCTTTTTGCCGCAGTGGTACGCCGTTTGCTTGAACAGCATGTCTCTGTCGCGGGGGTGACTATGCAGAGCGTGCGGACAGCATGCGCGGGGTTGGTGCAGACTGAGGATGGGATGTGGCGGCTCCCTGACGGAGCAGCCAAGCTGCTCTACGTTCCAGTGGACTCGCCGTATGGGTGTTTGGCGACGCAGTACGTGGGAGATCCTGGTGTCCTAGTTGCGGAGGCGGAGAAGCGTGCACCCAAGGCCGTTGGCCCTTTCGAGCAGGAGTTGGTCGAGGGGACGCGAAACACGGAATTGTACAACGCGCACAGCTACCACACGAAGGTCCCCCCCGAGGCAATTATCCCATTCCTGGAACATTACACCCGTCCGGGAGACGTAGTGTTGGACCCGTTCAGTGGTTCCGGAATGACCGGAGTGGCTGCGTCGCTCACTGGCCGGAAGGCCATCCTTAACGACCTCTCGGTCGCTGCTGCTCATCTTGGCTACAACCACACTCGCCCTTGTGATCACCAGAAGCTTCTCCTTGGCTTTGGTGAGCTTTACGAGCGGCTGCGCCCTGAGTTCGAGCAGCTCTACGAGACTCGGGACGAGAATGGCGTACAGGGGTACGTGCTTTATACGCTGTGGAGCCGAGATGCCCGGTGCCCTAAGTGCCACGGCCTCTTCTCGATGTGGGACGTGATTGATCGGAAGACCGGACGTATGGGCACGACCATCACCTGCGTGCATTGCCAAGCGATATTCCCAAAGCAGGGCCTCAAGTACGAAGGCAATCGCCCTGTTCTGATTAGTTATGAAACGCGGGCTGGGAAGCGACACGAGCGGGCTCCGACCTCATGGGACCTGCAGCACATTGGAGCATTTCGCCGCGACACGATCACCGATTGGTACCCAGAGGTACCTCTTGGGCCCGACCGGGAAATGTACATTCGTTCGGCACTCCATTTGCAACAGGTCTCGTCTGTCGCGGACTTCTACACCGCACGGAACCTTCGGGCCCTGGCACTACTCTGGAGGGAAATCAATACCGAGAAGGACCTCCGTGTTCGACACGCTCTTGCATTCGCCTTCACGAATACGGCATGGCACGGAACCCGGATGCGCCGCTTCAACGCGCGCGGAGGTCAGCGCCCACTTACTGGGACGCTATACATCCCACAGTTGTCCTCTGAGGCAAATGTCCTGGAGGTCATGCGCAACAAGGTGAAACAGCTTGCGGCCTTCTATCGATCGTATCGGCCGAACACCGAGCCCCTGCCGGTCATCTCCCTCGGGAGTGCGACGGCGCTTAGCGTGGTTCCTGAGGGCACGGTGGACTACGTCTTCACTGATCCGCCCTTCGGCTCGAACATCTTCTATGCGGACTGTAACCTGATCTGGGAATCATGGCTCGGGGGGATTACCGCGAGCAAGACGGAGGCGGTGGTGAACCGTTCCCTACCGATGGAGCAAGGGGGCAAGAGCGTAGCGGATTACGAGCAGTTGATGACCCAGGCGCTCAGGGAAATGCACCGCGTGCTCAAGCCCGGTGGTTGGGTTACCCTGGTGTTCCACAACACTGATCCAGCGGTTTGGCGGGCGCTACAAGTTGCCTCTACGGAGGCAGGATTCGAGATTGAGACGGCCGCTGGTTTGGACCGCAAACAGCAGAGCCACAAGGGTTACAAGGGGCGTGCTGGCGACGAGGATGTTGCGCACTTTGACGTGGTGCTCTCAATGAGGAAGAGCAAGCGCACGTCGGTGCGTCCTCGTCCTGCGGCCGACAACAAGGCGATCACGGAACTGCTCCGCGAGATTCTGCGGGCTGCGCCTGGGGAGAAGGGCAACGTTCAGTTCCTTCACTCCGCCTTGCTGCGGAAGTTGGCGGAGCGGGGGTTCGACCTAGGATCGGTGAGCTACGAGCGGGTCCGCGAATTGAGTGAGAAGAGCGGTGGTCTGAAGCGTGCCAGGTAGCGCGAGCGAAGGCCTTGAAAGGCCGACGGATACACAGGTCAGCACCACCAGAGCAGTGGTGAAGTGGTACCTGCGCACATACTTTCGCTCATCGGAGGATCTGGGCACGGCCGCAATGTTCTGCGACCGAGCGCGCCTTGGCGCGTTCGCTGCCAGCGCGGCCCAGGTGCAACGCGGCGAGGGGCGGGCGCTCTTCAAGATCCTTGTGACCGCCGCAATGTTCCAGCGGCGTCAGGACTTGCAGATCATGCGCATTCTACGTGGGATTGCGCCTCGTGATGCCCACGAACTTACGAGCCAGCGACACCTGCTGATGCTCGTAGATAAAGGAGTGTGCCCCCATGCTAGGAGTAATGTGGGGCTCTCACTCCACTGCGATCTGTTGAAGGAGAACGGACAAGGCGGGTGTACAGCGAACCCAAAGGCTGCCTGCCACCTGAAGCGTCACACGGTGCTACTGAAACGTTACGGGGACTTCGGGAAGATGCCCACCTCTGCGGCGTTGCTTTGTCGAGAGGCAGGGGTGAAGGATCTGGGCGCGCTCCGAACTCAAGTCCTCTCGGAGGTTTCCGATCCATATGAACGCGCTCAACGCCTTGAGCGGGAGATCAGCCGTGTCTGGAGGATCGAACGCAAGCTCGCTGCCTTCTTCCTCTCCGCAGTCTGTAATCCTGACTTATCTGGAGAGCTAACGCCTTGGAGCGATGGCGTGGAGTGGGCGGAGTTCGTAGTGATCGACAGCAATGTTGACCGTTTTCTACGCCGGATTGGGTATCACGGCGGTTCCGACTACGACGCTCGAAGAGCCTTCGTCATGGAGCTTGCTAGGCGCATTGACCTTCGACGCTTGGATGAGCGCCTGCATCGCTTCAATCCTCGCATCGTCCAACAGGCGATGTATCTGTTCATGAGCATAACCAACCGGCGGGCAGTCGAGCGCGATTGCGCGACGCAAGCTCCCGGGGGCTGTCGGCAATGCCCTAGCCAACTTCGGTGGCACTGCCCGACCCAGGTCGCGTAGGTCTGCTATGGTCGCCCGCCTTACAGCGCGCTACGCGGCTTCCATACCCCTTCTGCGAGGTCTAGGTTATGCCGCTGGGTGAGATATTGCGCCTGATTCACGTTAGGAACTGGCAAAAGCTGTGGCCTCAAGCAGCCGATCAAGAGTTCGAATCCCTCGAGCAGGTCCCGCTTCTGGAGTACTCTGAGCTTCGCTGTATTAACCCATATCGTGCGGTCGGGGCCGAAGCTCACCAAGTCCGCTAAATCAAACGCGGTGTGGTGGTTCGGGCAGAGGCACACGCCGTTCAAGGGCGAGTTGTCGCGCGAGAGGGCGTATGAGACGAGGTGTGCGGCCTCTGTGATTCCGAGGGAGACTCCGCACGCTGCGCAGCGGTCTTTATACATCTTCCGGACGGTCACGGCGAAGGCCGGATCTCTGGCAAGAGCACGTCGAACAACCATCTTCAGGGACGTCTGGGGTGAGAGGGTGGTGACGACGGGACTCGGGGTGGCTGAGAGGACTGGTTGCGCTGTTACCTGTGCCCCGCCCTGCGTGCTGGCGCTCTGCGGGGGCACCTGGACAGGAATCTGTCCAAGGAGGAAGGGCGTCAGCAGCTCTCCTGGAAAAGCTACGACGACCTCGCCATTCGTCGGTTTAGTGAAGTGGACTACCGTTCCCGACTCATACGCTCGAAGAAGTAAGTCTTCGGGGAACTGCACATTGTTTGACCTGCCGGTGACGGGGAGGTGTCGTGCTACGTCTGCAGCTACAACAATGACCTGATCTCCGATTAGGGAGAGCCCAAGGAGCGCATCAAGGTGCTGCACGTCTGCGAGCCCGGTCTTCTGGATCTTTAGCCGTGGATTCCATACCCCTTTTATCCGGGTGTCACGGGTCACGGTGCGTGCAGCAAGGTGGAAATTGCGAAGGGCCCCGCCCGTGGTGGGCCGAAGCTGAACCTCGACATGCCCCTCAATATTTGTAGGAACAATGACCTGGGTCGCGTCAGCCTCAAGACACTCAATGAGGAGACGGCGAAGCTGTTCCTCTGGTAGCCGGGGCATTCGTTTCTCCTAGGTTAGGGGGTTCGTGCAGGCAGCACACCCGATCTTCTGGGGAGGAGTCCAGCAAGCGGAGCTTGGTGCCGCTCGCTGCGCGGTCCATGTGAGCCCAGCGCCTCCCGAGACTTAGCCGGGTGTCCGCCGTCGCCCATCAGCGGGAGCAGACCAGGGAATGCCAGGGGCTGAGCTATGGCACCTGTTCTGTGTGCTCCTGCAGGAATTGCTCCAAGGATTCCGCCTTGACCCGAACCGCATTGGAAATTCGGATGTGGGGTAATGTGCCCTTCTCGCAGAGCCGGTACACGGTGGCCCGGCACACCCCCAACCGCTCCGCGACCTCCCGGACGGTCAGCAGCCGCTCAGGCTCACCGGGCCTAGGAGGCAGTGGGGCAGGGCGCAGCAGCAAGGTAGCAGCAAAAATCTTGGTGTTCTGGCGTACTGGATGGGACGGCTGGACAGCCCCGGGCGAAGAAACCCGAGTGATTGCGAAGGGTTGTGAACCGCTGGTAACGTCTGGACGGCCTTCGATGTTCCTTGGGGTGCAAGTGGTCGCAGGTTCAAATCCTGTCGCCCCGACCATCGAAGGCCCTGGAGTTCCGGTGATGAGCCGGTGACTCCAGGGCCTTCACTTTTTGGGCCCTGAGCCTCCAGGGGCAACATGACGCGCTGGCTGATCCCCTCCTTGCTGGTCCTGCTCGTGGGCTGCGGTACGGCCTCTAAGGCCGTGCGCTTGGAGACAGGCCAGGGCCAACCCATCGTCTTCGCCCCGCGCACTGATATCGAACCGGTGGAGTTGGACGGCCAGGCGTTTGAGGAGTCCGTCCAGAGACTGGCGCGAGGGGCTCCAGTTTCTATGCATCCGCGAGAGGCTGCTCTGCACCTGTTCGGGGACTCCCTACGGCAAGACGCCTGGTCGAACCTCCGCGGGCATCTAGGAGTCGTTTCGCTGGAGGAACCGCGGAGGGGGCGCCTGCTGGTATCCGAGGAGCCAACTGCGGACACGGAGTTGGTGAGCGCCTACGGACGTTGGTGCAAGCGCAAGGGCACACCTGAGGACTGCCTGTGTCTACTGGAGCAGAACCTCACGCTGGACGAGGAGGCCAAGCGCACCCTGGCATTTCACATCGCCCTGGACTCGGTGTGGGAAGAGACCGTCGAGGCACTGAGGGAGTTGACGAGCAAGGAGGCCATGATTGCCATGCTCGCCACCACGGGAGCTGTCTACTTCGGCCTGTGGTTGCTACCGGAGCCGGTGTCCAAGGGCGTAGCCGCCGTTCTCACGGTGGGGCTCATTGCCTACCTGGGCTGGGACACGGTGTGGAGCCTCATCCAGGGATTCAGGGTACTGGCCGCTCAGGTGAAGGCGGCGACCACCTTCGATGAAATACGGAACGCAGGCGAGCGGTACGGCAAGGTGATGGGGAAGAACGCCGCGCGGGTCTTCGTCATGCTGGCAACTGCAGCCCTGGGCAGCACGGCGCAGACGATGGCCGCAAAGTTTCCCACGTTGCCCGGCTCCGCACAGGCCTCGCTGGTGGGCGTGGAACAGGCGGGCTTCCGGCTGGCCGCAGTGGGGGAGATAGAGGCAGTGGCTGTCTCCTCAGGCGGCGTCGTCACCATCACGTTGGGCCCAGGAGCGGTGGACGTGCCGGCCCGAAGCTCGAGCGCTGCGGCCACAGAAGGGGTCGACGCCAAGGGGCACGAGCATCACATCGCCACCAACAAGTGGTGGGACGCCATCAACAAGGGGGGCCCGTGGTCACCCAGGTTCAAGAGGCTCTTCGACCAGGCGGGCATGTCGCTTGATGACGCGGCCAATAAAGTCCGCGTCAAAGGGCACAAGGGGCCTCACCCCGAGGAGTATCATCGCGAAGTATTCAAGCGGTTGAACGGAGCAATGGAGGGCTGTAGCAGTCTCCAGCAGTGCCGGGAGTCACTCACCAACGCACTCCGGAATCTTGCTGTGGAGATTTCTACCCCAGGCACCAAGCTCAACAAGTTGATCACTCGGACTTGAGGGGGGTCGGAGCCCATCATGTCAATGCGGTACTTCGAACTGCTCGATGACGTTGACTTCCCCGGACGCTGGGAACTGGGCGACCCGACTGACGAGAATGACAGGGGACTCAGCAACCTGTGGATGTTCAGGAAGGGAGAGCCGGTCCATCTCGAAGAGCGCCTGAAGGTTCCCCTCGACCGCCCAGGCAAACCATTGGACTTCTCCACGACCAGTGTCGGAGTTACGCCTGTTGTTCACGCGAGGATGGCATCCATCCTCACCCGACTGGCCCCCGATAACGTGCAGCTCTTCCCCGTGAAGGTCGCCTCGGAGTCTGAACCGTATTTCCTCGTCAACGTCGCCTGTACCGTCAGGTGCATTGATGATGAAGCCTCTGAAGAGGTGCGGTATTGGAAGCCAGAGGACGGGCAGCCGGAGAAGGTCGGCAAGTACCGGGCGGTCTCCGGCATGCGCATCGACCCTGCGAAGGTGAGGGATGCGAAGGTGTTCCGTCCCTGGGGTTGGACGGTGGCCCTCATCGTGTCCGAGGACATCAAGGACGCCTTGGAGCGCGCGGGTGTCACGGGGGTGAAGTTCACGGAAGTGACGGGCCCGAGTGCCATCAGCCCGGAAGAGCGTCAGCGGAACCGGAGGCTCCTCGACCTGAGAGAGCAGACAGACGCCGCCCGCGAAGCCTTTTGGCTCACCCTTGGGCAACTGGACGAGGAGGTCATCATCCCCATCGTTGTAGGCGGGGCATGGCCGGCCCGACGCCAGGTATGGCGCATCATCCACCGTCAGGGTGGGCACACCCTGTTGGTAACGGACGGGCTTTCGGATTTCTTCGCTGACCGCGTAGAGCCGTCCGTGGGTTTCGGCTTGGAGTTGGCCCTGGAGACGGACGAGCCCCTCCAGAACGCCGAGAGGAACTGGTTCCTGCTGCTCTTGGAGCGGGTGGGGGACGAGGTGGCGGAGCATGAGTGGGTGCGCGAGAAGGTGAAGACGGGCTTCATGTCCATGGAGGTCTCCGGCAAAGGCATGCCCGAGACGCTCGTCACCCAGGAGGGCAGGGTGGGCGTGCTGCTGGGCATGGAGCCGAGCACGCTCCCCCGGAACTTCACCATGCCAGCCGGCAAGGTGCGGCTCGTCACCGTCAAAGTGCTGTTGCCGTCGGAGCTGACGTACCTCTTGGAGCACGGGAAGACGGGCCGGGACGAGCTGCTGCGGCGCTTCGGTCTAGAGGGACACGGTCACCTGTCCCGTATCCGGCGGAACCCAGTGGTTTAGATGCTCGGTGCTCTTCGGGAGACATCCTTAGGCGATGAGCTGGCAATCCTCAGGAGCCGCAGGCTCCTTAACAACTGCGAAGCTCTCTGATCTATGACCGGCCCTGAAGCCCGAATCATTCGTTCCTTGAAGCGGCACCTGGCGGATCGGGGCCTTCGACTAGGTCGGCTCAACTC
>DASVVJ010000903.1:0-16293 GCA_036389955.1 Myxococcaceae bacterium | reverse complement strand
CTGGGCGCCGAGGGCGTGGGCAAGGACGTCACCATGCTCGTGGGCAACGGCTATGTGCCCGCTCACGCCGACCTGACGCTGGACCTGCTTCGCTCGGAGCCCGCGCTGCGCAAGCTGTTCGAGACGCGCTACGTGTGAGCGCGGCCGGCTAGCGAGCCAGCGCCGCGGAGCTGGCCTCTGGCGTGACGGGCGTGGGCGCCGCGACAGGGGGCTCGGGCGTCTGCGTCCGGGCCCAGTCCTCCGCGGTGCGCCCGCTGGCGTCCCGCTGCTCGGCCGAGGCGCCGTGCTGGCGCAGCTTCTCCGCCACATCCTTGCGGCCGAAGAGGCTGGCGAACATCAGCGCCGTCTGCCCCACGCCGTTGGACTGGTTCACCGCGCACGGCTGCTGGAGCAGCATCTCCACGATGTCCACGTGGCCCTTGAAGGCGGCTCCCATGAGCGCCGTGTTCCCTCGAGAGTCTCCCGCGCATGCGTCCGCGCCCGCCGCCAGCAGCACCCGCGCCACCTCGGTGTGCCCGTGGTAGGCCGCGAGGATGAGCGGCGTGAAGCCCCGCTCGTTCTGGCTGTTCACCGGCGTGCCTGCCTTCACCAGGCCGGCCACCAGCTCCAGGTCGCCCTCTCGCGCCGCCGCGATGAGGTAGCGCTCCGCCTCGCTCACCGCCAGCATGCGCCCCTGTGACGGCGAGCGGCTCTGTCCCCAGTACAGGTAGGCGGCCATCACCCCCGTGCCCATCAGCATCACCAGTGCCACCAACCCCGCCAGCTTCATCACCTTGCGCAGCATTGCTTCACTCCATCCACACGGTTCGAGGGACTGCTCTCGGGTGTTCGATACGGGTGCTCGGGAACCCTCACCCCGGCCCTCTCCCGGTGGGAGAGGGAGGGGCGCGGCTGCGGGTGTTACTCGCGCGTGGCCAGCGGGGCGATCGTCGCCTTGGCGTCGTCCACCTTGATGCCCACCGCCTTCGCCAGCCGCGTGCCGTAGTCCACGTTGGCCGCGTAGAAGAACCCGATCATCCGGGCCTTCACCTTCGCGTCACGCACCTGGCTCAGGTCTCCCGCCAGGTTCTTCACCAGCCGGTCCTTCTCCGCCGGGCTCAGCGCCGCGTAGAACGCTCCCGCCTGCGAGAAGTTGTCCGTCTTCGCGATCGCCGCCTGCTGCGTCGTCCCGCTCAGCGCCATGCGCGACAGCAGGTACGCCGGCGCGTCCTCCGTCTCCCGCGTGATGCTCGGCTCGTAGTTCACGTCGGACTTCGTGTTCCCGACGTTCATGTTGCCGCCCTGGTTGTTGTTGTTCACCGCCGACCGCGCCTTGTTCACCGGCAGCGACTGGTAGTTGGCGCCAATGCGGTAGCGCTGCGTGTCCGCGTACGAGAACAGCCGGCCCTGCAGCAGCCGATCCTCGGACGGCTCGATGCCCGCGGGCTGCACGCCCGGCGAGAACGCCGACTGCTCCGTCTCCTCGAAGAAGTTGTCCGGCATCCGGTTCAGCGTGAACTTGCCCAGGGTGATGGAGGGCACCTTGTCCTCCGGCCAGATCTTCGTGGCGTCCAGCGGATCGAACGGGAACGCGTCCAGATCCTTCGGATCCAGCACCTGCGCCGTCAGCTCCCACGAGGGGAACTTGCCCGCCTTGATCGACTCGTAGAGATCATGCGTGGCGTGCTGGAAGTCCTGGCCCTGGGTGCGCGTGGCCTCCTCGGCCGTGAGCGACTTCACGCCCTGCTGCGACTTCCAGTTGAACTTCACGTACTTCACTTCGCCCTGCGCGTTGACGAACTTGAAGGCGTGCACCCCGTGCCCGTTCATCTGCCGGTAGTTCGCCGGGATGCCGAGGTCCGAGTACACCTGCGTCAGCATGTGCGTGGACTCGGGCTGGTGGGAGAAGAAGTCGAAGAAGCGGTTCGGATCCTGCCGGTTCGTCACCGGCGAGGGCTTCAGCGAGTGCACCATGTCTGGGAACTTGATCGCGTCGCGGATGAAGAAGACCGGCAGGTTGTTGCCCACCAGGTCCCAGTTACCCTCGTCCGTGTAGAACTTGAGCGCGAAGCCGCGCGGATCGCGCACCGTCTCCGGCGAGCCCAGCGAGTGGATCACCGTGGAGAAGCGCACGAACATCGGCGTCTTCTTGCCCTTGGCCGAGAACAGCGAGGCGCGCGTCAGCTTCGAGAAGTCTCCCGCGCTCTCGAAGGTGCCGTACGCACCGACTCCGCGTGCATGCACCACGCGCTCGGGGATGCGCTCGCGGTCAAACCGCGCCAGCTTCTCGATGAGGTGAAAGTCCTCCAGAAGGATGCCGCCGCGGGGGCCCGCCGTCTTCGAGCTCTGATTGGAACCCACGGGGGAACCCGAGTCCGTGGTGAGAGGCGGAGGCGCCGCCAGGGCCGCACTGCTCATGAGCAGCGCCGAGGTAATGAGGGCCTTCGTGTTCACTGAAGTCTCCAGGGTTGGGGAAAAGCGGGAGACCTCCTAAGCAGAGCGCATGCCAAAGCTTCAACACTGTCATTCCAATGGGTTACGAAGGATAGACAGTCCCTAGACACCGAAATGACGGTGAGACACCGGATTTGGGTGAGAAGCTGACACCGAAATACGGGTGAGGCAGGTCCACCGAAATATCGGTGCCACCGGTGCAGAAGGTAAGGAGGTTGAGCACTTCCGCCCGTTTGGCGTTTAAGGTGCCTCCATGCCGGGTCCGTTCATCCAAGACGAGCAGATCGCGCATGCGCGCAAACTGGCGGACGAGATCGTCAACCCGATCTTCGATCTGATCCGCCGCAACACCACGGTGTCCATCGAGCGCACGGTGCTGCGCTTCTTCGGCATCTCGGGAGCGGGGGCCCGCGGTGTGCCCCTGGCCAACTTGATGGTGGACAAGCTGAAGGCCGCCGGGGTCCTCAACCGAGGGGCCGCCTACTGGTACGGCCGGGCGCTGCAGTTGGGCGCCAAGAGCCCGCTGGAGGCCGTGGAACGGCTGACGGCACTGCCCACCGAGAAGCTGGGGCCGCTGTCGCCCGAGATCGAGCAGAACCTGCGCGCCGAGGTGCGTGCCGAGGCTCGCGCGGCGCTGGAGGATCTGCAGTCGCGCATTGCCCAGCGCAACGCGCTCCGCCAGCAGTTCCCCATGTCTCCGGCGCCGCACAAGTACGTCATCGTCGCCACCGGCAACATCTATGACGACGTGGACCAGGCGCGCGCGGCGGCCCAGGCGGGCGCGGACGTGATTGCCGTCATCCGCTCCACGGCGCAGTCGCTGCTGGACTACGTGCCCCACGGCGCCACCACCGAGGGCTACGGCGGCACCTACGCCACCCAGGAGAACTTCCGCATCATGCGTGAGGCGCTGGATGACGAGAGCCGCAAGCTCAAGCGCTACATCCAGCTCACCAACTACTCGTCCGGCCTGGCGATGTCGGAGATCGCCTTCTGCGCCGCGTACGAGAAGCTGGACATGCTGCTCAATGACGCGATGTACGGAATTCTCTTCCGCGACATCAACATGCGGCGCACCTTCATCGATCAGTACTTCAGCCGCCGCATCTGCGCCCTGGCCGGCATCATCATCAACACCGGCGAGGACAACTACATCACCACCGCGGACGCCTACGAGGCGGCGCACACCGTCATCGCCAGCCAGTTCATCAACGAGTGCTTCGCCAAGCGCGCGGGGCTGAAGGACTACCAGCTGGGCATCGGCCACTCGTACGAGATCGATCCGTACAAGCCGGACACGCTGCTCTTGGAGCTGTCGCAGGCCATGCTGGTGCGCCGGTGCTTCCCGGAAGCGCCGCTGAAGTACATGCCGCCCACCAAGCACAAGGAGACGGACATCTTCTTCAGCCACGCGTACGACGTGATGGCGGACCTGGTGGCCATCTGGACGCGGCAGGGCATTCAGCTGCTGGGCATGATGACCGAGGCGATGCACACGCCGCTGTTGGCGGACCGGTTCGTGGCGCTGAAGTCGGCGGCCTACATCCACCGGGCGGCGCGGGGCATCGACGAGGAGTTCACCGTGCGCGAGGACGGCAAGATCGCCAACCGGGCGCGCGAGGTGTTCGGCAAGGCGATGGAGCTGCTCGAGGAGTGCCACCGCGAGGGCATGGTGGCCGCCATCGGCAAGGGCCGCTTCGGCGACGTGAAGCGCACGGAGACGGGCGGCAAGGGCCTGGACGGCGTGCTCGAGAAGGCGCCGGACTACTTCAATCCGTTCTTGGAAATCCTGGAGGGGACGACGTCATGATGGGGACTCTGCTGATGGTGGTGCTGACCGCGGGCGCTGGTGGTTCGGCGGACGCGCTGATGAAGCACCAGGTGAAGACGCTGTCCCTGAAGGTCCCCGCTGCCTGGGAGAAGACGGTGGAGGAGGGGACGCAGAAGTTCAAGGCGCCCTCCCAGGACGCCTGGTTCCTGCTGGACGTGGGCACGGTGCAGACAGCCGGCATGGAGCCGCAGGTGTGCCTACAGAAGATCCTGGCCAGCATTGGCGGCGAGGGCTGGCAGAAGCTCAGCCTGGGCGCCAACCCGGGGGCCAAGCGCGTGGACTCGGACACCACCGAGGACGGCAAGGACACGGTGGAGACGCACACCTACGTGGGGTGCAACGGGAAGACGACGTGGTCGCTGGTCTTCTCGATGAACCAGAAGAAGAAGGAGCGGTTCGAGCCGCTGGCGCTGAAGATCGCGCAGAGCGTGTCGTACGCGAAGGGGAAGTGAGCGCCTCATGGTGAAGCCGAGCAAGCAGATCATCCGGCCCTACGGGGACCGGCGGGACGACGGCGTGGTGCAGTTGTCGTTCACGCTGCCGGTGCCGCTGTCGGAGAAGGCCAAGGAGGCCGCCTCCCAGTTCGTGAAGAAGATGGGGTTCTCGGACGTGAAGGTGGCCGCCGCCGAGCGCGCTGCGGACAACTACACCTTCTTCATCGTGTACGCCCGCTCGGGCATGTACATCGACTACGCGGAGATCGACGTCCCCGAGGTCATCGTCAAGAAGATGGGGTTCGACGACCTCAACACCTTCATCCAGGAGAAGGTGGGCCGGCGCATCGTGGTGTTCGGCGCTTGCACCGGCACGGACACGCACACGGTGGGCATCGACGCCATCCTGAACATGAAGGGGTACGCGGGCGACTACGGGCTGGAGCGCTACCCGTGGTTCGAGGCGTACAACCTGGGCAGCCAGGTGCCCAACGAGGACCTCATCGCCAAGGCGATGGCGAAGAACGCGGACGCCATTCTGGTGAGCCAGGTGGTGACGCAGCGGGACGTGCACAAGGACAACTCGCGGCAGTTCATCGAGGCGGCCAAGGCGAAGGGGATCCACGGCAAGACGATCCTGCTGCTGGGCGGGCCTCGGGTGGACCACAAGCTGGCGCTGGAGCTGGGGTTTGACGCGGGCTTCGGGCCGGGCACCAAGCCGTCGGACGTGGCGAACTACGTGGCGCACGCGCTGCTCAAGAAGCTGGGCAAGGAAGACCCGAACATGCACTACCAGGGAGAGCCCAAGTGAGCACCAAGGCCATCATCCGGCTGCGCATGAGCAGCCATGACGCGCACTACGGCGGCAACCTGGTGGACGGGGCGCGGATGCTGGGGCTCTTCGGGGACGTGGCCACCGAGCTGTGCATCCGGCATGACGGAGACGAGGGCCTGTTCCGGGCGTATGACTCGGTGGAGTTCCTGGCGCCGGTGTACGCGGGGGACTTCATCGAGGCCGAGGGCGAGATCATCAGCGTGGGCAACACGTCACGCAAGATGCGCTTCGAGGCGAGGAAGGTGATCCGGCCGCGCACGGATGTAAACGATTCGGCGGCGGACCTGTTGTCGGAGCCGCAGGTGGTGTGCCGTGCTTCGGGCACCTGCGTCGTTCCCAAGGACAAGCAGCGCATCCAGCGGTAACCCACGAGGGAGACACCTATGAATCCCATGGTCATCACTGCGGCGATGGTGGGCGCGGAGACGACGCGCGAGCAGACGCCGCACCTGCCGATTACCGCGGAGGAGATCGCCGAGGACGCGGTGCGCTGCCGCGAGGCGGGCGCCGCGATGGTGCACCTGCACGTGCGCACGGCGGACGGCAAGCCGTCGCAGGATGCGGAGCTGTTCCGCGCGGCGATCCGGGCGATCCGCAAGCGGACGGACATTCTGATTCAGACGTCCACGGGCGGCGCGGTGGGCATGACGGTGGATCAGCGGTGTGGGCCGCTGACGCTCACCGGTGAGGACCGGCCGGACATGGCCACGCTGACGACGGGCACGGTGAACTTCGGCGAGGAGGTGTTCTGGAACCCGAGGCCGCTGGTGCGGGACATCGCCAAGCGGATCAAGGCGCTGGGCCTGAAGCCGGAGATCGAGTGCTTCGACGTGGGGATGATCGACGAGGCGCGCTACCTGGCGAAGGAGGGGCTGATCGACTTGCCCGCGCACTTCGACTTCGTGCTGGGCGTGCCAGGAACGCTGGCGGCCCGGCCCGAGGCGCTGGACTTCATGATCTCCTCGTTGCCGGAGGGGAGCACATGGACGGTGGCGGGGGTGGGGCGGCACCAACTGCCGTTCGTGGAGCACGCGGCGGAGCGGGGCGGTAATGCGCGTGTGGGGCTCGAGGACAACATCTACGTGTCCAAGGGCGTGCTGGCCAAGGGTAACTGGGAACTGGTAGCGGACGCGGCGAAGCGGGCCAAGGCGAAGGGCCGCACGTTGGCGACTCCGGCCGAGGCCCGGAAGCTGTTGCGGCTGACCTGATTATGGAAACAGACCTGAAGGGGAAGGGCGTCCTCGTGACAGGGGGCGCTGGAGGCATTGGCACGGCCACGGTGCGCGCGTTCGCGGGGGAGGGCGCCCGGGTCGCGGTGCACTACCGGACCCGAGACGACCAGGCCCGTGCGCTGGCCAGCGACGTGAGCGGCGTGGCGCTGCGAGCGGACCTGACCGTCGAGGCTGAGGTGGACGCGCTCATTCCCCAGGCGGTGAAGGGGCTGGGCCGGCTGGACGTGGTGGTGGCCAACGCGGGGCACTGGCCGTCGGCCGATGAACCCGTGTGGCAGATGTCGCTCTCGCGCTGGCGCCAGACGATGGCGGAGAACCTGGACAGTGTGTTCCTCACCTGCCGGGCTTTCCTGCGGCATGTGGCCACCACGGGCACCGGCAACCTGGTGATCGTCAGCTCCACGGCGGGCCTGTTTGGCGAGGCGGGGCACTCAGACTACGCGGCAGCCAAGGGCGCGCTGGCCAGCGGTTTTCTCAAGAGCTTGAAGAACGAGGTGGGCCGCATTGCTCCCCTGGCACGCGTGAACGTGGTGTGCCCAGGCTGGACGGAAGTGGACCGCAACCGGGCCAAGCTCCAGGGCCCGGGTTTTCTCGAGCGTGTGACGCGCACCATGGCACTGCGCAAGGTGGCGCAGCCCGAGGACATTGCCCGGGTCATTGTCACGCTCGCGTCCGATCGCGTCTCCGGTCATGTCACCGGCGAGGTCGTCACCGTCGCGGGGGGCATGGAAGGGCGGGTGCTTCATGACGGCTAACGTGGATGTGCGGACGTACAACCGCGAGGCGTGGAACCGGCAGGTCGCCAAGGGCGACCAGTGGACCATCCCCGTGGGGCCGGAAATCATCGCCGCCGCGCGCCGGGGCGAGTGGAGCGTGGTGCTGACGCCTCGCAAGCCCGTGCCCCGCGAGTGGTTCGGCGAGCTGAAGGGCAAGGAGGTGCTTGGCCTGGCCAGCGGGGGAGGGCAGCAGGGCCCCGTGCTGGCGGCGGCGGGCGCTCGGGTGACGATCTTCGACAACTCGCCCGCTCAGCTCGGGCAGGACCGGATGGTGGCGGAGCGCGAGGGCCTGTCCATCCGGCTCGTCGAGGGGGACATGAGGGATCTGTCCGTCTTCCCGGACGCCAGCTTCGACCTCGTCTTCCACCCGTGCTCCAACGTCTTCGTGGACCACGTGCGGCGCGTGTGGCGCGAGGCCTACCGTGTGCTGCGCCCCGGTGGAGTGCTGCTGGCCGGGTTCTGCAACCCGATCCGGTTCCTGTTCGATCCCGAGCTCGAGCAGAAGGGTGTGCTGCAGCTCAAGTACAAGATGCCGTACTCGGACTTCACCAGCCTCACGGACGAGGAGCGGCGCCGCTACACGGACAAGGGCGAGCCCCTGTGCATCGCCCACTCCCTGGAGGACCAGATCGGCGGACAGCTCGACGCGGGTTTCCTGCTGGTTGGTTTCTTCGAGGACAAGATGACTGAGGAGGATAGGCTCAGCCATCACATCGATAGTCTGTGCGCCACTCGCGCGGTGAAGCCCGGAGGAAGAACACGGGCTCCCTGAAACCCTCACCCTCGCCCTCTCCCGGAGGGAGAGGGGATTACACGGGGGAGATCTCCCGGCGGCGGTAGGGACGCTCCACCCGCTTGTTCGCCGTCCGCTTGAGCGCACGGGCCAGGAGCCTCCGCGTATCCCGGGGATCCACCACGTCGTCCACCATCGCCATCGCCGCCGTGCGCTCGATGCGGATGTGCTGACGCAGGTTCTCCGAGAGCTCCTTCTTCATCGCCGTGGCCGCCTCGGGGCTCTCCGCTCCCTGCAGCAGCTTGCGCGCCGCGATGGACACCAGTCCCTCGGGCCCCATCACCCCGATCTCCGCTCCCGGCCAGGCGATCAGCAGGTCCGGCTCGAAGGCCCGCCCGTTCATCACGTAGTAGCCCGCTCCGTAGCCCTTGCGCACCACCACCGTCAGCTTGGGCACCGTGGCGCTCGCCACCGCGTACATCATCTTCGCTCCGTGGCGGATGATGCCCTGCTGCTCCACCTTCGTGCCCACCATGAACCCCGGCACGTCCTGCAGGAACACCAGCGGGATGTTGAACGCATCGCACAGGTTGATGAACCGCGCTGCCTTGTCCGACGCGTTCACGTCCAGGATGCCGCCCAGGAACATCGAGTTGTTCGCCACGATGCCCACCGGATAGCCGTCGATCCGTGCCAGCCCGGTGATGAGATTGCGCGCCCACCGCGGCTTCATCGGGAAGAACTTCCGGTCATCCACCAGCGACAGGATGACCTTGTGCATGTCGAACGCCTGCCGCGTGCTCTCCGGCACCACCTTCAGCAGATCCTCGTCCCGCCGGTCGAACGGATCCGAAGAGGGCCGGCGCGGCGGTTTGTCCTCGCAGCTCGACGGGAAGAACGACAGGTACTCTCGCACCGCCGCGATGCACGTGGCGTCATCCGCGTACTCCGCGTCCGCCACGCCGGACAGCTCGTTGTGCACCTTGGAGCCGCCCAGCTCCTCCTCCGTCACCTTCTCGCCCACCACCGACTCGACCAGGTATGGCCCGCCGATGGCGATGGAGCTCGTTCCCTTCACCATGGGCACGAAGTCCGCCAGCGCCGGGATGTAGGCCGTGCCTGCCGCGCCCGGACCCACCATCGCCGCCACCTGCGGCACCACGCCGCTCATCACCACCTGCTCGCGGAACAGGTAGCCCGTGTCCGCGAAGTTCGCCAGCCGCCTCGGGTCGATGCCCGAGGACGCATCCAGCCGCGCCCCCGCCGAGTCCACCAACCACACCATCGGAATGCGGTTCTTGAGCGCCAGGTCCCTCAGCCGCGCCACCTTGCGCTCGCCCACCTCGCCGATGGAGCCGCCGAACACCGTGAAGTCGTAGATCGCCGCCGCTACCGGGCGGCCGTCGATCTCTCCGGTGCCGGTAATCACTCCGTCCGCCGAGGAGGGTTTGTCCGCCTCTTCCTCCTCCGGAAGGTTGCCGTGATGGGCCGCCAGCAGCCCCAGCTCCTCGAAGGTGCCCGGATCGAAGAGCAGCTTCAGGCGCGAGCGGGCGTCGAGCTTGCCCTTGGCGCGCTGGCGCTCGATGCGGCCAGCGCCTCCCATGCCCTCGTTGCGGCGGCGGTGCTCGGCGAGCTTCTCCACGCGATCCTTCATCTTCATTCGGCGCACTCCCGGCGGTTGACTGCCGAATCAAACCCACTTGAGGGGGTAACCGGAAGGGTAGAGTGAGGCGTGGCTGTGAACTGCGCGCGGGTGGCGGCCTTCGCCTGTCTGCTGGTGCTCATCGGGTGCCCCCAAGAGGGTGTCCCGGAGCGGCCTCGCAGCCGCGTGCAGGGGCAGGTGGCCACCCCTGGGACGCCCCGGGGCGATGCGTACGTGTTCCTCTTCGCTCCCGAGGACTGGCCTCCCCTGGGCCCGGCGGTGCCCCGGTATGCCACCGCTGTGCCCGAAATGCGCCTAGCGGCGGGGGATCCGCGGTTTCTGTTCGCCGAGGTGGCTCCGGGGCCCTACCGGCTGTGGGGTTTCCTGGATACGAACCGGGATGCGGACCTGGCCGTGGACGTGCTCGCCCAGCCTGGTGCTGGCGACTGGGTTCCGGAGGCGGCGGCAGAACTGGAGGTCCCCGCTGGAGGCGTGGTGGAGCAGGACCTGACGCTGGCCTTGCGGATGCGCCAGGGGCCGCCCGCGTTCCGGGTGACGGGGGAGGAGACGGATGGGGGCGTGGTGACGTTGACGGATGCTCCGCTGGGCGAGTCACTCACCGTGGAGGCGGATGGCCTGGGCCTTCTGAAGGGAGAGGAATCCCGGTTCACGGTCCGGCTCCGGGACGCGGATGGGGATGGGAACGCGGATGACCTGAACGGCGACGGCATTCCGGAGCTGTTCCCGCAGTTCTTCCTGCGGTTCGTGCCCCGGCCGGGGCAGGCGGGGCCGGTTCAGGCGGATGGAGGGGTTTCCCAGGTCATCGTGCCCCTGCTCATCAACCCGGTTCCGTTCCTCCCTGTGCTTCAGGGAGACGTGACGCGCGAGGCGTCCGCGGCGAGCCTGGGGCTCTTCGTCGTTCCCCAGGCCCAGGCCGTGTCACGCAAGACGGATGGTGGGCAGGCCCTGGTGCCCCTGAGCGCCATTCCCGTGGGCGAGTACCAACTCTGGGCCCTCTCGGCCGAAGGGGCCTTCTGGTACGTGCCCAATGCGTTGGGAGAGCGGGCCGAGGAGACGCTGCGCTCCCAGGCCTTGCGCTTCCGGATTACTCGGAGTGACTCGCGGGACGGCGGGATTCTCGCTAGATAGGCGGCTCCACCTGTGTCGATCGAGGGGAATCCATGGGCGAGTCCAACAGCCTGAACAACCCACACGAGCTGGCGCTGCGCGACTTCGCGCTCAGTTACCCCGGCGCCCATGAGGACATGCCCTGGGGCCACCGTGCCATCAAGGTGAAGGGCAAGGCCTTCCTCTTCATGGGGCACCAGGCGGGAGGCCTCGGCCTGTCCGTGAAGCTGCCGCAATCCAAGGACGCCGCCCTGATGCTGCCGTTCGCCACGCCAACCGGCTACGGCCTGGGCAAGAGCGGGTGGGTATCGGCGGAGTTCGCCAAGAGCGACAAGCCGCCCCTCGAGATGCTGCGGCAGTGGGTGGATGAGAGCTACCGCGCCGTGGCGCCGAAGAAGCTCGTGGCGCAGCTTGGCGCGGGGACGGCGGCTCCGAGCACTCCAGAGCCTGCCAAGAAGGCCTCCGCGACCCGTGCGAAGACGGCTTCCAAGGCGAAGCCCGCGGCCAAGAAGCCCGCGGCCAAGAAGAAGCCCGCGGCGAAGCGGGCACGCTGAGTTCGCCCAGCGCTTCCAGAGTGGATACCGGCCTCAGGCAGGCCAGGAGGCAAGCACTTCGGGCAGCTTCGCCATGTCGGTGACGATGTGCACCGCACCGGCGCGTCGCAGGGCCTGGGGCGCGTCATGGCCCGATTCGGGCGGGCTGTAGCCGAACACCGTGGCGCCGGCCGCCACGCCGGCCGTCACGCCGGTGACAGTGTCTTCCACGACAGCACAGCGCGCCGGGTCCACGGACAGGGCCCGTGCCGCCGCCAGGTACACGTCGGGCGCGGGCTTCGAGCGTTGCAGCTCCATGCCGCTGAAGACGCGTCCTTCGAAGTACTGGAGGAGGCCGACCTTGCGCAGCTGCAGCTCGACCTTGAAGCGGTCCGCGCCCGAAGCGCAGGCGATGCGGCCCTGGTAGCGCACATGGAGAGCGGACACGGCCGCATGGACGTTGCGGATCGCCACCAGATCCCGCTCCAGCGCCTCGTTGCGCCGTGCCCGGAACCGCGCCAGCCAGGCGTCCGTCACCGGCACGCCCGTGCGCGCCTCGATGAGGTGCGCCTCGTCCCGCACCGTCTTGCCGACGAACAGCGCCATGCACTCGCTCAGGCTGAGCTTCCAGCCCAGCTCCTCGAGCATGTCGCGCAGCACGCCAATGGTGATGGGCTCGGAGTCCACCAGGACGCCGTCGCAATCGAAGAGAACCGCCTCAAACGGCATCCAGGTGTCTCCGTGTCAGCTGGCGCTGCGCTTCAGGCCCGTCTCGATGCCCAGGCCCTCGCTGGCGAAGCGCTCCATCTTCTCGAGCAGCATCTTGGCATCATCCACGGCACTGCGGCCCGCTCTGTTCGCCTCGGACTCCAGCCGCTCGCCGCAGCGCAGGTCCAGGCACAGGTTCACGCCCACCCGGCGCTTCGAGTCCAGGTCCGTGGTGAGCAGTCCGATCTGGTCCGCGCTGCCGTAGGAATGGCACCACTCACACAACCGGGACATCAGCGCCTTGTCCCCCTGCTGGTCGCGGCGGAAGGCGATGCCCACGGGCTGCTGCATGCCCTGCGCCTGGAACACCAGGAAGACGCGCACCCCGTAGGGATCCACCCACGCCAGGTAGTCGCGAACAAAAAGGGGGAACCGGGTGCCCTTGGGAGGTTCGACAGTCTTGCGATCCCGTGAGCGGAAGGCGCTCAGAAACTCTTTCTCGGATTGAAGCTGGAACATAGGTGTCTCGGCGGACGCAGACTAACCACGGCTGCTGACCGGTGTCTCGCGCCACGTGCCGGGGCGGGAGACGGGGGAGGGCTGCCCGACCGCTTGCTGCTCCAGCCGCCGCACGCGGCGTAGCTCCGCCTGGGCGCCCATCGCGGTGAAGACCTCCCGGGCACGCGCCAGGAACTGCGCGCGCCGGTGGGGCAGGGCCGCGGCCGCGTCCAGGTAGGCCACCCCCAGCTCCCACCGGTTGGGCCCCTTTTCCAGCAGCGAAATGGCCCGCAGGAACAGGGGTTCGGCGGCGGCAGCGCCCTGAAGCAGTCTCCGTGCGCGCGCCGTCACCCGCAGCGCTGGTCCCTTCAGATAGGGATAGATGTGGGCCAGGGCCCGAGCCTTGAAGGTTCCCAGCCGCACGATGCGCAGCAGCTTCGCGCGTGGCACCGAGGTGGCGCCCTGCTCCAGCGCGAAGAGGGCCGCTTCGGCCGCGTCCACCAGGCCGATCTGCAGGAAGGGCACCAGCACCTGGTACTTCCACACCGTGTCGAAGGCGCGCACGCTGATCCGCGCGGCCTCCTCTGGAAGATGCTCGCGCACGAAGACGTTGGCCAGGTGGTTGAGCGCCGCGCACTGATTGGCCAGATCCCTCACCTGAAGGGAGATCTCCAGACCCTTCTCCAGCTCCGCGCACACGTGCGCCACGTCTCCCTCTCCTCGGAGATAGCGGCACATGGGCACCCACGAGTGCGACCACCCCTGGTGCATCAGCGCGTTGAGCTCCAGTCCCAGCTCGCCCATCTCGCGGAAGGACCGCTCGGCCAGCTCGAAGCGCGCGGCCAGGAAGTGGCTGGTGGCCAGGATCATCGTGGAGGTCTGCATCTCCCACCGCTCGCCCACCTGTCGCAGCACACCGATGGCCTCCTGTTCCAGGTGCACGGCGCGCTCCAGCTCGTTCGAGAACAGCGCGTGGGTGCCCAGGCGGCTGAGGGCAATTCCCTCGGCCACCGCGTCGTGCGAGCGCCGGCCGTGCTCCAGCGCCCGGGTCAGGTAGCGCAGTGAGCCCCTGAGCAACCCGATGCCAAACAGCACCGTGCCGTAGTAGCCGTTGGCCTGGCTCAGCCCGTACTCGGTGCGCACGCGCCCCGCCATGTTGAGCGCCACCAGCGTGGCCCAGGTGAGCTTGGACATATCCGCGAAGTAGTAGATGCGGATCAGCGACATGAGCGTGTTGAGCTGCTTGATGAAGGGCGCCCGCCTGGGCTCTGGCACGGGCCGCGGCAGCCACGGGCAGACGCGGCTCAGCAGGTGGAGGCCGAGGTGGGCCACCGTTCGCACCACCAGCGTCGCCCGGGTGCGCGGAGCCGAGTGTCCCATCAGCTCGAGCGCACGCTCCAGCTCTTGAATGGCCCGGCCCGATTCTCCCTTCTCCTGGAAGGCGCGGCCCAGCCCCACGTGGAGCTCCGCGCGCACGTCGGGCGCGTGCTCCTCCTCGAGCCGCTGGGTGAACATCTGGATCGCCGCCGTGTAGTTGCCCGACTGCACGAGCGTCTGCGCCAGCTCGAGCTTCACGCTGCACGTGTCCTCGAGGACCGTGGCGCGCGGCAGGTGCTCGGCGCTGGAGAGCACCTCCAGGGCTCGGCGGTAGTGGTGGATGGCCTCGTCATTGGCGTATTGCCGCTTGGCGGCCCGCGCGGCGATCAGCGTGTACTCCAGCCCCTTGGCCTCGTTGTGGGCCGCCAGGTAGTGGTAGGCGAGGATGCCGGCCGGTTTGACGGGACGCTGCTCGAGTGCCTGGGCGATGCGCTGGTGGTACTGCCGCCGCGCCACCCGGGGCAGCGACTGCAGGGCCGCTTCCTGGATGAGGGCATGGCGGAACTGGAAGCCGGGCTCGGCCTCCTCGTCCCATGGTTGGAGCAGCCCCGCGGCCACCAGTGCCGAGAGATCCCTGCGCAGCGCGCTGTCGGCCAGGCCCGTGAGGCTGAGCAGCAGCGCCTGCGAGAAGCTGCGCCCCACCACCGCGCACAGTTGCGCCAGCTGTTGCTGCCGGCGGGGCAGTGTGTCCAACCGGGCCAGCAGCAGCTCCTGGAGCGTCAGCGGGATGGCCGCCGTCTCGCCCTCGAGGATCACCCGCGTCAGCTCCTCCACGAAGAGGGGAACGCCATCCGTCCGTTCCACCAGCTGCGCCACCATCTTGTCTGGCAGCCGTTGGCCCCGTGCCACCTCCTTCACCAGCTGCTCGGTGTACTCCGCCGACAGCCGCTCCAGGGCCAGCAGCTGAAAGCGGGGGTGCTGTCCCCAGGGCGGGCGGAACTCCGGGCGGGCGCTGAGCACCAGGAGCACGCGCAGCCGGTCCACCTGCTCCAACAGGAAGCTCAGCAGCCGCAGCGTGGAGGGATCCGCCCAATGAAGATCTTCCACCACCACCAGCACCGGGCGCTCCCATTCCTGGTGCATGGCCAGGGCGGCCAGCGCCGCCATGATCTCCTCCTGTTGACGCTGTGGCGTGAGGCGCAGGTGAGGGGAGTCCTCGGCCACCGGCAGAGACAGCAGCGAGGCCAGCAGGCCCACCTGTGCCGGCGTCAGGCCCCGCCCTTCGAGCAGCGGCTGCAGCGCGCGGAGGTTCTCCTGGGGCGAGCGCTCCGGGCGCAGCCACAGCCGCTGCAGCGCCTCGATGACGGGGTGCAGGGCGCTGGAGCTGAACTGGCTCCAGCACTGGAGCCTCAGCAGCAGGGGCTTCTCGGGCAGCACCCGCTCGCGCAGCTCCTGCAGCAGGCGGGACTTGCCGATGCCCGCCTCGCCGCTGACGAGCGCATAGCCCCCTTGTCCCTCGAGGGTGCGCCGCCAGGCGTCGAGCAGCACCCCCAGCTCACGCTCCCGGCCTACCAGCGGGCTGAGCTTTCCCTCTCCCGCCAGTGTGCGCTCGAAGCGGATGACGGCCACGCGCGGGCGCAGCACACGGTACACCTCCAGGGTGCGCCGCCCGTCGAAGGAACGGGCCCCCAGTGGCACCGTGTCGAAGGCGCGCTTGACCAGACGGTAGGTGCTGGGGCCGAGCACCACCTGGTCCGGCCCGGCCTGCCGCCCCAGCCAGGCGGCCATGCGTGGGGCCAGTCCCTGGATGGTGGGGGTGCGGCCCCGCAGCTCGGGGGAGATGTCGTCGAGCACCACCAGATCCGTGTCGATGCCGACCTGAACCGCCAGCTCCGCGGAGGGCTCCAGCGGTTGCCGCTCCCGCAGCGCCTGATGCACCGCCTTGGGCAGCTCCAGGCCCGCGCGGACCGCGCACTCCGAGTCACCCTCCTTGACCACCGGGTAGCCGAAGCAGGCCAGCACCTCGTCGCCGATGCACAGGGTGATGAAGCCGCCGTGCTGCTGGAGGACCTCGGACGCCGCGCGGTGAAAGGTGGCCTCCAGCTCGCTGAAGTCCTCGGGATCCAGCTGTTCCGCCAGCGTGGAGAGCCTCGCCAGCCGGCAGGACACCAGCGTCACCTGCCGGCGCTGGGG
>DASVVJ010000902.1:0-4264 GCA_036389955.1 Myxococcaceae bacterium | reverse complement strand
GATGGTGGACCAGCTCTCTTCCTTCGCCTCGGAGGTGACGCGCGTCGCCCGTGAAGTGGGTACGGAAGGAAAGCTGGGCGGCCAGGCCTTCGTGAAGGGCGTCGCCGGTACGTGGAAGGACCTCACGGACAACGTGAACTCGATGGCGTCGAACCTGACCGCTCAGGTGCGCAACATCGCGGAAGTGACCACGGCGGTGGCCAACGGTGACCTCTCCAAGAAGATCACCGTGGACGTGCAGGGCGAAATCCTCGAGCTGAAGAACACCATCAACACGATGGTGGATCAGCTCTCGTCCTTCGCCTCGGAAGTGACCCGCGTGGCCCGCGAGGTGGGTACGGAAGGAAAGCTGGGTGGCCAGGCCATCGTGAAGGGCGTCGCCGGTACGTGGAAGGACCTCACGGACAACGTGAACTCCATGGCCACCAACCTCACCACCCAGGTGCGCGGCATCGCCAAGGTGGTGACCGCCGTCGCCAACGGCGACCTGAAGCGCAAGCTCGTCGTGGACGCCAAGGGCGAGATCGCCGAACTGGCCGACACCATCAACGGCATGATCGACACCCTGGCCGTGTTCGCCGACCAGGTGACCACCGTGGCCCGCGAGGTGGGTATCGAAGGAAAGCTCGGCGGCCAGGCCCGCGTGCCCGGCACCGCCGGCATCTGGCGCGACCTCACCGACAACGTGAACCAGCTCGCCGCCAACCTCACCACCCAGGTGCGCGCCATCGCCGAAGTCGCCACCGCCGTGACCAAGGGTGACCTCACGCGGTTCATCACCGTGTCCGCTCAGGGCGAAGTGGCTGCCCTCAAGGACAACATCAACGAGATGATCCGCAACCTGAAGGACACCACGCGCAAGAACACGGAGCAGGACTGGCTCAAGACCAACCTGGCCAAGTTCACCCGCGTCCTCCAGGGTCAGCGCGATCTGCTCACCGTGTCCAAGGTCATCCTCTCGGAGCTCGCGCCGCTGGTGGATGCCCAGCACGGCGTCTTCTACATCTCCGAGCGCATCGAGGGAGAGCAGATCCTCAAGCTCCTGGCCTCGTACGCCTACCGCGAGCGCAAGGGCCTCTCCAACGCCTTCAAGCTGGGCGAGGGCCTCGTCGGCCAGTGCGCCCTGGAGAAGGAGCCCATCCTCCTGTCGGACGTGCCGGACAGCTATATCCGCATCAGCTCGGGCCTGGGCGAGGAGGTGCCGCGCAACATCGTCGTGCTGCCGGTGCTCTTCGAGGGTGACATCAAGGCCGTCATCGAGCTGGCCAGCTTCCACAAGTTCAGCGACGTGCACCTGGGCTTCCTCGAGCAGCTCACCGAGTCCATCGGCATCGTGCTCAACACCATCGCCGCCAACATGCGCACCGAGGCGCTGCTCAAGCAGTCCCAGGCGCTCACCGAGGAGCTGCGCAAGCAGCAGGAAGAGCTCACCGAGACCAACAAGCGGCTGGAGCAGCAGGCCACCTCGCTGCAGCAGTCCGAGGAACTCCTCAAGCGGCAGCAGGAGGAGCTGCGCCGCACCAACGAAGAGCTGCAGGAGAAGGCGCGCCTGCTCTCCGAGCAGAAGAACGAGGTGGAGCGCAAGAACCTGGAAGTGGAGCAGGCCAAGCGCGCCCTGGAAGAGAAGGCCGAGCAGCTCTCGCTCACCTCCAAGTACAAGAGCGAGTTCCTCGCCAACATGAGCCACGAGCTGCGCACCCCGCTCAACTCGCTGCTCATTCTCAGCCAGACGCTGTCGGACAACACCGACGGCAACCTCACCGCCCGCCAGGTGGACTTCGCCAAGACGATTCACGCCTCGGGCGCGGACCTGCTGGAGCTCATCAACGACATCCTCGACCTGTCGAAGATCGAGTCCGGCACCATGACGGTGGACGTGGGGCCGCTGCGCTTCAGCGACCTGCGCGAGTTCGTCGAGCGCACCTTCCGCCAGGTGGCCGACAAGAAGGGTCTGGACTTCAAGATCGACGTGGCCCAGGACATGGCCCTGGAGGCGCAGACCGACTCCAAGCGCCTGCAGCAGGTGCTCAAGAACCTGCTGTCCAACGCCTTCAAGTTCACCGAGGCCGGCCAGGTCACCCTGCACATCCAGAAGGCCGTCTCCGGCTTCACGCCGGATCACCCCATCCTGCGCGGCGCGCCCACCGTGGTCGCGTTCGTCGTCAAGGACACGGGCATCGGCATTCCCAAGGACAAGCACCAGATCATCTTCGAGGCGTTCCAGCAGGCCGACGGCTCCACTGCCCGCAAGTACGGCGGCACGGGCCTGGGTCTCTCCATCTCGCGCGAGATCGCCCGCCTGCTGGGTGGTGAGATCCGCCTGGAGAGCGAAGTGGGCAGGGGCAGCACCTTTACCCTCTTCCTGCCGCTCAACTACGTGGCCCCGCGGCCCAACGAGCAGGGCGGCGTGGTGGACAAGATCAGCGCGGGCGTCAAGGCGCTGCCGGCGCCTATCCTGCCCCTGGAGATGGTGCCGCCCGCGCCGATCGTCCAACGGGTGGAGATCGAGGACGACAGCGCCTCGATTCTCCCCGGAGACCCGGTGCTGCTGGCGGTGACGCACGCGCCGGACCACGCGGCCCGGCTGCGTGCCGCCGCGCAGGGCGTGGGCTTCAAGGTGCTGGTCTCCACCGAGGTGGAAGAGGCGCTGGAGACGGCGCGCAACGCCCGGCCCGTGGCCGTGGCGGTGGACCTGGACCTGCCGGACATGGCGGGCTGGGTGGCGCTGGATCGGCTCAAGCATGACGCCTCCACCCGGGCGCTGCCGGTCTACACCCTGTCCGAGAGCGACCACCGTGAGCGCTCGCTCACCCTGGGCGCCCTGGGCCACCTGGTGGCCGCCGCCGACCCAGAGGCCGCCGCGCAGGCCCTCAAGGACTTGCGCGACTTCGTGGACCGCAAGGGCCGCAGCCTCCTCATCGTCGAGGACGACGCCGTCCACCGGCAGAGCCTGATGGAGCTGCTGCACAGCGACGACGTGCAGATTGTCCCGGTGGGCACCGCCGCCGACGCCATGACGGCGGTGGCGCAGCGCCGCTTCGACTGCGTGGTGCTGGACCTGGGCCTGCCGGACATGCCCGGCGCGGACCTGCTCAACCAGCTGCACGCGCAGCACGGCCTGTCCACTCCGCCCGTCATCGTCTACACGGGCCGCGAGCTGACGCGCGCCCAGGAGACGGAGCTGCGGCGCGTGGCCGAGGCCATCGTCATCAAGGACGCCCAGAGCCCCGAGCGCCTACTGGAGGAGACGAGCCTGTTCCTGCATCGCGCCCCCGCGCAGATGCCCGAGCAGAAGCGCCGCATGCTGGAGAAGGCCCGCCAGATGGACCCCATGCTCGTGGGCCGCAAGGTGTTGGTGGTGGACGATGATGTGCGTAACATCTTCGCCCTCAACACCCTGCTGGAGCGCTACGGCATGAAGGTGGTCTTCGCCGAGAACGCCAAGGAGGGCATCAGCCTGCTCGAGCGCGACCCGGCGGTGGAGCTGGTGCTGATGGACGTGATGATGCCGGAGATGGACGGCTACCAGGCCATGCGCGCCATCCGCCGCATGGAGCGCCTGGCCCAACTGCCCATCCTGGCGCTCACCGCCAAGGCGATGAAGGGCGACCGCGAGAAGTGCCTGGAGGCCGGCGCGTCCGACTACATCACCAAGCCGGTGGACATCGAGAAGCTGCTGAGCCTGCTGCGCGTGTGGCTGCACGCGCCGCGCGGCACCCAGCGCAACCCGCGCGTGGAGGTTGCTGAGTGAGCGCACTCACCCGCGGCGCGGAGCTCGAGGCGCTCGAGCTGGAGCTGCTCCTGGAAGGGGTGCGGCGCCAGTACGGCTTCGACCTGCGCCACCACTCGCGGCCGCTGCTGCTGCGGCGGCTGAGGCGGCACTTGCGCGAGGAGCGGCTGGAGAGCTTCTCCTCGCTGCAGGGGCGGGTACTGCATGACCCAGAGTCCCTGGAGGGGCTGTTGCGAGCGCTGGCCGTGCCGCCGCAGCCCCTGTACTCGGACCCGGCCTTCTTCCAGGCCTTCCGCACCCGGGTGGTGCCGCTGCTGCGCACCTACCCGTCCATCCGGGTGTGGCACGCGGGGTGTGGCTCGGGCGAGGAGACGTATGCCCTGGCCATTCTGCTGATGGAGGAGGGGTTGTGGGGGCGCTGCCGGCTGTATGCTTCGGACGCCAGCGAGGGGCTGCTGGCGGACGCGCGCACCGGCGTGCTGCCGCTGCCCACCGAGGAGGACACGCGCAGGTACGTGGAGGCCGGCGGCAAGG
>DASVVJ010000901.1:0-10273 GCA_036389955.1 Myxococcaceae bacterium | reverse complement strand
CTCAACGCGCAGGCGACGGTGAGCTTCTACTTCTAACGGAGCGGGCTGGCCGTGCTCGTGTCAGCGCGGCCAGTCCCCACCCCGAGGCTCATCAGGAGATGGCGTTGCGCAGACGGGCCCAGTCGACGATTTTCAGCGAGGGCAGGTCGTGTAGAGTTCGCCTCCCTTTCACTGGAGGTACGGTGCATGCGTCTGTTGGCTCTGGTTGGTCTGGTCGGTCTGCTGAGCGCTTGTGGTACCGGTTTCGAAGAGGAGTCTGGTCAGCTTCCCGCCGCCGCGCAGGAGACGACCCAGCAGGAGCCCCCTGAGTCCTGGTGCCGCAGCTACACCACCCAGAAGTACTGTCCCTCGGTATGCTTCTGGTACAGCTCCCCGGCTCCCGGCTACTGCGGCCTGAAGCCCGCCTCCGTGGCTGCCGATCACGAGCCGGTCACGATGATCACCGCCGAGCAGGCGCCGGTGCAGATGGGGCCGCCCGAGTACTGGTGCCGCAGCTACACCTCGCAGCGGTTCTGCCCCTCCGTGTGCTTCTGGCACAGCGAGCCGGCGCCGGGCTACTGCAGCGCCGAGGGGATCACCGAGTAGCGGCCCCCTCTTCCACCGCACGGCCCGTGCGGGTGCTGCACGGGCTCTGCTCCTGAGCACCTCCACCACCATGCACTCCAGGCTGCGGAGACACTTCGACGCGGAGCTGCACCAGGCGGGTGAGTCGGAAGCCACGGGAGAGCTCTCCCGGGCCTGGCGCTCGCTAGAGCGGGCTCACATCCTCAGCCAGGCTCACGCGGGGCCGCACCTGCGGGTGCACTGGGCCATGTTCGCCTTCGCCTGGCGGCGGCGGAACTTCCGCGAGTGGGCGGGGCAGATTCCGCGGTTGCTCCTGGCCGCGCCCGGCTCATGGCTCGGCCGTGCTCCGCTCGGCAATACGGGCGGAGCCAACGTCGGCATCTTCACGCCCATGCCGATCCCTGACGATCTCCAGGCACTGCTGAGGGAGACCTCGGAGGCCCTGGCCTCGCCACGTTCGTAAGGGAAGCTGGCCAGCCCAGGCGGCCACTCCCAAACCCCACTCTGGCAAGTACCTGCTGCTGACCTACAAGGAGGCGGAGGAGGAGGTGTCCGGGTCGATGGGCAGCTCCAGAACGAACACAGCCCCCTGGCCACTGCCAGGGGTTGCACAGGTGAGTCGGCCCTTCATGTCGGCCACCGCCAGGGCACTGTAATGCAGTCCGAAGCCGTGTCCGGACTTCTTGGTCGTGAAGCCTTGAGAGAAGAGAAGCGGGAGATTCTCCGCGGGAATGCCTACTCCATTGTCAGCCACCTCAATGCGCAGCCACCCCTGGCCCCCCAGCCCCACACGCAGGGTGATGCGCTTGTCGGGGCGTTCCACCTCGAGCAGCGCCTGGCGTGCGTTGCTCAGCAGGTGAAGCAAGACGTGCAGCAGCTTGTGCGGGTCCGCCAGGACAGGCGGAACTTCGGTGTACTCGCGCTGCAGGTGAATGCCCAACTGCTCGAAGGCGCCCAGGTGAAGGCGCAAGGCCTCGTCGATGAGCTGCGGCACGGACAGCCGCTCCACCAGCCGGGAGGAGCGTGCGTACTGCCGCTGCATGCGGATGATGGTGCCGATGTGCTCGATGCCGTCCGCCACCCGCTTCGTCTCTTCCAGCAGCGCCGAGCGCTCCGTTGCCATCTGTTCCGCGAGCGCGGTGAGATAGCCCGGGAGCTTCCGGCCTCGCGGGTCCGTGGTGAGGAAGCCCGCATCCGCCGAGTGCTCGCGCAACAGGCTGGCGGTCTTGCTCAGCCCGTCCACCCGGAGCTTTTGCAGTCCGTCGGCCACCAGGCTCGCGGAGGTCGTGAGGTTGTTGAGGGCGTTGCCCACGTTGTGCAGCACTCCCGTGGCAATCTCCGCCATTCCCGCATGGCGCGAGACATCCAGCAATGAGCGGTGCATCTCCCCCAACTGACGCTCGGCCCGCTTCCGGGCCGTGATGTCCTGGGCAAACAGGGTCACCCCCGCCACCTGCCCGTCCTCTTCGAGGATGGGGTTGAGCGAGATATCCAGGGTGAAGGTGGCACCCTCCAGCACGCTCTCGTCCTCGAAGTGCAGCCGCTGCCCGGTGAAGGCCTGCGCGAAGCGCTGCCGCCAGCGCTCCTCCAGCTCCGCGGGCACCAGGCTCAGCACCTCCTGTCCCAGCAGCAGCTCCTTCCCGAAGCGCCGCAGGAACCATGCCCGCAGCGCGGAGTTGGCGGTCAACAGCCGGCCCTGCGTATTGATCGAGCAGACGAGGTTCTCGGTGCTCTCGATGAGGCTGTGCAGCCGGTTCTCGCTCAGCTGGATCGTCCTCAACGCCTGCTCGAGTTCTGCCTGGGCCTTGTCCCGCGCGGTGCTGAAGAGCCAGCTCAGCCACCAGCCCACCATGATGGCGATGCCCGCCAGAATATGAAGCAGCCAGTATTGGCTCTTGTCATGGAGTTCGAGATCCGCCGCGAACCGGGTGTGGTAGAGCGGAGAGGCGGCCCCCACCAGCAGGCTGATGCACAGGGAGATGAAGAGCCCCCGGCGTGGCCCCAGCAGGTACACCACGATCGCGGGGATCAACATGACCGTCGCGTGGGTGGCGATATAGGGGTTGGCCTGGAACAAAGAGAGGAAGATGGGCGGCGCCAGCAGACTGGCCACCAGCAGCACCACCGCGGGCCAGGGCGAGGCCCCACGGCGCAACACCCCCAGCGTGCCCAGCGAGGCCACGGTCGTGACGAGGCCCGCCACCATGAAGCGCCAGGGGTGAGGCACCACCAGCAGGTGGACCAGGAAGGACAGGTTGAGCAGGGACAGAACGCAGGCCGCGCCCGCCAGTACCCGGCACCGCAGCACGAGGGTGGGGCTCGCCCGGCGCAGCTCTTCTGAAAGAAACAGGTCCAGCCACCGGAAGAGGCGCTGTGCGCCCGGCCTCCGTGTGTGGACGGGCTCGTGTGTCGATGGCAGTCCGGACACGAATACTCCCAAGCGTTGGAGGGTGCAGCGGCTTCGGCGCTCGCCCATCCGCGTTGCTTGATGAACGGGTAGCAGAGCGTATCCAGGCTTGCCGGACTTCTGGAGTGGCGTCCATCAGGTGCCCCCTCACGGCGTGTGGAGACACACAGTGCTGAGGTGTTCCAGGCCTGTAGTGGGCTGGCGGGCCTCGACCGGCTCGCGCAGATCGAACGCCCGTGCGTCATCCTCCTGGACATGATGATGCCGGTCTTGGACGGCGCTGACGCGGGCGCATCTCCGCCTCCTGACCTCGTAGCCGCAGGCGGACTACCGGGATGGGGGGTATTTCTGAAGCTTGCGCTGCAGCGAGCGGCGGTGAATGCCCAGCCTGCGAGCCGCCTCGGAGACATTGCCCCCACAGTCGGCGAGCACCCGGTGGATGTGCTCCCACTCCGCGCGCGCCAGCGAAGGGGTTTCGATGAGAGCCGCCTCCGCTTCAGAGGCGCCCTCCAGCCGCCCGAGCGCCACGACGACATCGTTGGCGTCCACCGGCTTCTGAAGGTAACCGACTGCCCCCAGCCGGGTGGCCTCGACAGCGGTGGGGATGCTCCCATAGCCGGTCAGGACGAGGACCTGACAGCTCTCGTCGAGCAGGCGCAGTTCCCGGAGCAGCTCCAGCCCCGAGCGGCCTGGCATCCGCAAGTCGATGACGGCGTACTTCGGCGGCTGCTCGCGGGCCAGCGCGAGCGCCTCATCCGCGTTGGCCGCCGTGCGGACCCGGTAGCCCCGCCGCTCGAGCGCACGCGCCAGGCGCTCGCGCAGCACCTCGTCATCATCCACCAGCAGCAGGGACTCGTCGTCAGTGTCCATGCGCCACCTCCGCGCCGGGCAGCTCCACCAACGGGAGTTCCAGGCGCGCGGTCGTGCCCGCGCCCACGGCGGACTCGAGTGTGAGCTGTCCTCCCAGGTGCTCGACGAGCGTGCGGGTGAGGAACAGGCCCAGGCCCATGCCCGCCCCGGGAGGCTTCGTCGTGAAGAAGGGCTCTCCCGCGTGACGCAGCTCCTCCTGGGTCATCCCCCGTCCCTGGTCTCTCACCTCCACCCGGCAGCGCTCTCCCTCGCGCACCAGGTGGATTCGCACGGGCACCGGCGACGACGAGGCCTGCAGGGCGTTGCGCACCAGCCCCGCCAGCACTCCCGCCAGGGCGCGGCGCGGGGCGCTCACCGCGCAGCCTTCCGCCCCCGGAGCCGCTTCCACCACCACCCGCTCGGGGCTCTCGATCTGCTCCAGGGCCGCCCGCACGCATTCGAGCACCGGTACCCGCACCAGCGCCTCGCCGGGCGCCTCGCCCGCGCCAGCCGCCATGCGCTGCAGGATGAGCCGGCAGCGCTCCACCTGGGTGCGCACCAACTGCAGATCCGCTCGCACCTCCTGCGGCCCCGTGGTGAGCGCCTCCTCGACCTCCCTCGCCACCACGGCGATGGTGGACAGGGGCGTGGCCAGTTCGTGAGCGGCGCCCGCCGCGAGCGTCGCCAGCGCGGCCACCTTCTCCTGGCGGCTGGCCAGATCGCGCGCCCGGGCCAGCTCCGCCTCCCGGGCCGCCAGCGCCCTGCGCACCCGCTGGACGAAGTAGACAATGAACCCAGCGGCCAGAGCGAAGGCGACCCACATTCCCTCGACATGCAGCCGCATGAGCTCCGCGTGACTGGGCAACGGCAGCCCGCCCGGATGAGGCAGCTCGTGCAGGAGGAACAGCGAGCCGAAGGCGAGCAGGCTCGCCATGAGCAGCCCCCAGGCCCATCGCGCCGGGAGCAGCACCGCCGCCAGCGCCACATTCACGAGGTAGAGCGTCGAGAAGGGGTTGAAAGGCCCTCCGCTGAGGTACAGCACGGCGGTGAGCAGCAGGGCGTCGAGCAGCATGACGCCCGAGAGCACCGCATCCCCCACTCCGGTGGCCCTGGGCTGCCACAGCGCCAGGCCCGCGTTGGTGGCCAGCCCCGCGCCGATGATGACGAGCAGCGGCAGCGTGGGCAGGGCGATGCCCATGCGGCCGTCCACCACAAGCACCAGCAGCCCCTGGCCGACGAACGCTCCCCACCGCAGCCGGACGAGCCAGGTGAGATTGATGCGGGAGGCCTCACTCACCGCGGTTTCCTCATGGTGCTGCCAGGGTGAGCGGCAGGATTCTTCCGGGAGGCAGGGTCATGGCAGGGTTCCTGGGCAGAGGCCTGGAGTGAAGTCCACGCCATACCAGTGTCGCATCCTGTAACCAGCGCGGCATGTTGCCGCAGGAAGCCAGCTCAGGGAGGCGCCGTCAGTGTGGCGGAGGCGGCGACGTTGCGCAGCGCCTGATCCGCCGCCCCAGGCACCTGCGGCGAGAGCCCATCCAACCAGCGGTCGTAGGCCAGGGTGACGAGCTGGCGCGACTCCGGAGACGCTTCCGAGAGCTGAAGCGCCTCGAGGGGAAGTTCCACCGTGATGACGGAGCTGCTCTGCAGGGTGAAGGGCTGCGCGGGCTCGCCCTCGGCGGGAGAGACGGTGCCCTCCAGCAACAGGGTCTTGCCCGCCATGCCCACCTGGAGGGGCTCCCCTTCGGCGTCCTCATCCGCCGGCCCGAACACCAGACGGGCGCGGCAGTAGGCGGCGGGGGGCGGGTGCAGCGTTCCCAGCTCCAGCGGCTCGCCATCGGAGCGCTCCAGGCTGCTCACGTGAGGCGTCCCCAGCCGCCTGGGGTTGGACTCGGAGTGGGCATGAGCCGTCCCCACCGGCGACAGCCGCCACAGCCAGCGCCAGGCGCTCGAGGCCGGACACGGGAGGAACTCCACACTGCTCAGGGTGAGGTAGGCCCGGCTCAGGTGGACGAACTCACCGCGATCCGTGGTGAAGTGGCGCGAGCCCCCCTCGACCCGCGAGCCGCGCTGCGAATGGTGGGCGAGCCCCACGTGCAAGCGCAGGCCCTCCTCACGCCAGCCGCACCCGGTGAGGGCTGAGAGCACGAGCACGGTGATCAAGAGCGCTGGCTTCATAGGTCATAGGCCACGGCAACCTGGAGGATGGGCGTCTGCTGCACAGGCCCGCTCAGCAGGTTGAGGACGGGCACGCGCACACCGGCTTGGAGCACCACATCCGTGACCGGGCTGTAGAGAACGTCGGGAGAGAGAAAGCCGATGAAGCCCTGGCCCTCGGGATCCGGCACGCCCCGGGTGTCGCTGGCGCCTTCCAGCCGGGTATCCGCCGCCAGCCGCAGTGCCCAGCGAGGGTGAGGCTGGTACTGCGCCCCGAGCGTGCCGCGCAGCGAGGCTCCCGCCCGGAAGCCCATGCGGCCCCGCGTGGACAGGTAGCCCGTCGCGCTGGCGATGAAGGACCACTCTCCACGGAACATCGTGTAGGCCAGTCCGGCGAACGGATCCCACGAGCCGGTGGCGAGCTGGGCATCGAGCGAGAGCGGCCGGTCCTGCTCGTCATGAACCGTGGCAGAGGTGGGAAGCTCCACGCCCACCAGGACGGAGACGAGGTGATCCGGCGAGAACTCCCGGTCACGGAAGACATAGGCCTTGGCGCTGATCTCCAGATCGCCCGGCCCCCAGGAGCGCTCTCTCGCCAGACTGACGTCGCGCAGTCCACGGGCCTGCAGGGGCAGTGTGGCCGACAGAAAGAGCCACCGCAGCGGCGCGTAGGAAGCCGCCACATCCATGCGCAGCTCACGCAGGGTGACCGCGTCCAGCGAGGCCTCTCCCGTCGTCATTCCCCAGGCCCGCACCGTGGTGGCCAGCCGCAGGCGGCCGGCGAAGGGCTGCTCGGTGCCCATGGAGGTGAGCGTCGGATCTCCACAGGCACACGTGGCACAGGCGAGGGCCGCCGGTGCAGCCAGGAGCACCGCTGTCACGATGACGGCTGTGCCGAGCTTCCCCATGCCCACGGTGCTACTTCGAGAACCCGGGAGGCAGCAACTCGCAAGGCAGCTGCCCCGCGGGAGGACGCTGCAGATCGGTGGGCTGCTCAACACACGAGGACAGGCCGTCCACCGGCGGATCTGTTGGCTTCTCGTCGTCGCACGAAGCCGCCACCAGCGGCACGAGCAGCCACAGCCACCCCATCTTCATCCGAGCGCGCCGCATCAGTACTTCACCCAGATCTCGTCGTTGGCCTTCAGCTCCGTCAGCGCCGTCACGCCCGAGGTGCCCTGGGCCAGCTCCGTGGTGGCCGGGTTGGGGCTCCAGGCCGCGGTGCCCTTCCACACGATGAGCGCGTCGCTGAAGTAGCCGCTCAGATCCTTGATGTCGCTGGGCACGGTGAACTTGTTCCAGCCCGCCTTCCGCGCGGGAAGGATCTTCAGCGCGGGCGCGGGCTCGTCCTCCTCACCGCCGCCGTGGGACTCGGTCGTGCCGACCCAGTGCACGGTGGTCACCGTGCCATCGCTCGCCTTGCACGTCTGATGGGTGGGGAAGAACAGGGTGGTGAACGGCTGGTTGGGAACCTTCAGCCGGAGGGTCAGCTTGTAGTAGCCGAAGTCCCCCGCCAGCAGCTCCGCGTCGGGCTTCTGCCAGATGACGGCGATCACGTCTCCGGCCGCGTTCTTCTCGACGGTGGCCTTGCCAAAGTCACTGCGCAGGGCCCGCACCGACGTCACCCCCGCGGGGATGTCGATCTTCACGCTGTACGTGTCGGCACCCGCGCACCCGTGGCCCACGCCGAAGCTGATCTCCTGCGTGGCATTGGCGAAGCCCGGGCCCGAGGGCACCGAGATGTGTGCACTGGCCAGAGCAGGCACCAGCAAGACTCCCGTTACCGTCAGCAACGCAGCGACTGTCCGCCTCATGTGAGCGTCCCTCATCGAAGTTTGAATGCTTATCGCGGGCGAACCCGATCCCCGACAATGAGGCAAATTGCCGCATGGGGTGGCTCACTCGGTACCGCTTCGTGCTACCAATGTGCCCTCTCTGGCCTACGGGCCCGGAAACCGCGAGGTGACCATGTCTGATGAACTCGACCCCACTGCGAGCACCACCAAGGACGGCAAGAAGCTGCGGCGCCCGGTGGAAGAGGTGCGCGCTGAATTGCTGGCCGACCCGGATGTGCGCGAGCAGGCCCACATCCTGAAGCTCCCCGTGGCGCAGTATGTAGAGAAGATCATCGACTACGCGCTCCACCCGCAGAAGCCCGCCCAGCTCAAGATCATCCCGGACGAGGAGCTCAAGGCCCGCGATCCCAACATCCCCACCGTGGCCGATCTCCAGGACCACCTGCAGAAGATCGTCAACGGCGAGATCGTCGTCAGCCCCGCCCACCAGCGCGACGGCTTCAAGCAGGACGACACCCACGAGCAGTACCAGTCCGCGCTCGGCAGCAAGGATGTCCACAAGGGTGCTCCCGAGGCGACCACCTCCGCCGAAGCGCAGCTCCGGGCCAATCAAAAGCCCCCTTCAGGCAAGTCCTGAGCCCAACGCTCCAGATCGGAATGGGCCCCAAGCTCTTGAATTCACTCGGTTTTCTGGGGCCCTTTCATTTTTTGTGGGTTCGGGAGGCAACCCACAAAGGCACTATCCGATAATCCCTTCATAAGACTCACATGACGCCCGCTAAGCGGCCGTCCACGAAAGGATCCAACCATGGGTGGTGCACTGAAGACGCTGGGCAAGATTGCCAACTTCGTCAAGCCGTTCGTTTCGATGGTCAACCCGCTGCTGGGTGCGGCCATTGGCTTCGCCGGCGACCTGGCGCAGGGCAAGAACCCGCTCAAGTCGCTGCTGAGCGCGGCCACGGACTTCATTCCGGGCAGCGGGGTGCTCAAGAACGTCATGGGTAAATGGGGAGGCTCCGGCTTCCTCGACGGAGCCGGTGGCAACAGCCTCCTCAGTGGCGCGCTGGATCTCGTCACGGGGAAGAAGAAGGTCACCGACGTGCTCAAGGACGTGGTGGGCGGCGTGGCCAAGAACGTCACGGGCGGCCTGACCGACCTGGGCATGGAGAACGCGGCGGAGCTGGCGGCCCGGAAGATGGCCAGCGGCCTGCTCCAGTAATTGATGACCCCCGTCCCCTACGTCGCGGCGCTGCACTTCGAGCAGATTCAAGCCTGGGTGCAGTCCCGCGGCGATGTCATCACTCCGGACGCACTGCCGCAGACCGGCTTCATCATCCCCGGCAAGGCCGCGGGGTTTCTGTACCGGACGGACAGTTCGATTGCCTGGCTGGAGGGGCTCGTCGCTGCGCCTGGATTGGAGCGCGAGGAGCGCAGCCAGGCGGTTGACGCGGTGGTGGCGGCGCTGCTCAACGCGGCGCAGCAGCAGGGCGTCAAGACGCTGATGGCCTACACGCTGCTGGACGCGGTGGTGAAGCGCTCGGAGCGCTTCGGCTTCACCTACGTCAGCGGAGGCTTCCATCTGATCGCCCGCGCCGTGTGACGCCCCCGCCCTCCTCAGAGAGGGAGCGGGGGCTGTCTCTTTGCGGGCATCAGGTCGAGAACGACGTGCCGCAGCCGCAGGAGGACTTCGCGTTCGGGTTGCTGAACTTGAAGCCCGAGCCCGTCACGCTCGACACGTAGTCCACCTCGGTGCCCAGCAGGTACTTGCTGCTCAGCGCGTCGGTGGTGATGCGAACGCCGTCCTGCTCCCAGACGTGATCGTTCGGCTTGGCCTCTTTCACCAGGTTCAGGTCGTAGCCCAGGCCGCTGCAGCCGGCCGGGACCACCCGGATGGAGAAGAAGTAGCCTTCAAAGCCCTGCGCCTTGATGACCTCCTTCACCTGGGCGATGGCGCCCGGGGTGAGCCGCATGGGGACGAGCGGAGTCGGCTCCCAGGCAGGCGCGGTGGTGGTCGAAGGGGCGGCAGGAGTCGTGGTCGTCGTTTCCATGTGCGTCTGTCTCCTTGCTTGCGCCTTATAACGCCGGGCGTCCAAAAAGCCATCCGCGTCTCCCACGGGGCCTACGTGCAGGTTATACCCTTGCACACATGGCCACCACCTTCCGAGAGCTGCTGTCGAACACCCGGCGGGAGATCCGCGAGGTCACCGTGGAAGAGGTCAAGCGCCTGCTGGACGCTCGGGCCTCGGTGAAACTCATCGATGTGCGCGAGTCGGACGAGCACACGGCCGGCCGGCTGCCTGGCGCGCTGCACATTCCGCGGGGCTACCTGGAGCTGCGCATCGAGGAGAAGGCCCAACGGGACGAGGAGATCATTGTCTACTGCGCGGGCGGCACCCGTTCGGCGCTGGCGGTGCGGACGTTGAAGGAAATGGGCTACGTGCAGGTGGCCTCACTGGCGGGCGGCTTCAACCGCTGGAGCGACGCCGCCTACCCGGTGGAG
>DASVVJ010000900.1:0-8012 GCA_036389955.1 Myxococcaceae bacterium | reverse complement strand
CTGCGCCAACCAGGCAAGCTGGGACGTCACTACCCATCCGACCAGAAGGCTATGTACGAGGAAGCTTTCAAGGTAGAGCCACTACCTGTCCTTCCAGGATTCGGAGTTGTCCGATGACCGAGCGCTATCCACGAGTGCGCTTCTATTGGTCGGATGACGGAGAGCGGTTTCCATGCATGCAGACAAGCCTGAGCATCTGCTTTTACATGCAGCGCTCTCACCCGGCGGGTTATTGGGAGGAACTCAATGAAGCGAGCTGGGAGCTCATCCGCCAGGAGTTGATTGACCCACGGGGCGCCACCCTCTGGCTGCGCGACACCCCACAGCTCACGACCGATTATGAGTTCAAATATTACGGTCGCGAGTTGGAAGCGTCCGCCATGAATGGCAGCGCGAGGGAGACCTGTGCCGTGGAATTCTGGCTGCCCACGGAGTACCTCGAAAGCCACGGGCCCGCGCGGGTACGCGAGCTTGCGCTGGCGTTAGGCTCAGGGCTGCCCTTCAACTCGGGGCATGCCGGACTCTCGTTTTACTTCGACAGGACCATGCTTGACATTGCACAGCCACTGCGAGAGCTGTGCTTCAGGTATCCAGGCATGGACATGCCAGCCGTGGATAGGCTCACCATGTTCCTCGGCACACGCGTCAAAGGCGCATATTGGCTGACTTTCCTGGGTGCGCCCGTGTTGGACAACCTCGGAGGCGCAGCCAACCTGCGTGCGCGCCTTCATTCCGCCGGAACCCGCGTGGACGAACTGAGCGCGTCCAAAGCAGTGGTGACACTCGGAGAGTGGCCAGAGGCGGGGGACCTCGGTCAGGGGCACATCTTGCCCGCGTACCGAGAGCTGGCTCACGTGCTGGAGCCGTGGCTCTATCGAGCCCCTCGTTCTGCTTGGTGTGGCTTCTCGGACGAGGAGGTCCACCGCTGGGAGCGCCGCTTCCTTGACTGAACGATGTGGAGGGCAGCAACCGTACCCCGTGAACGGTTACGGAATTTCCAGGTACTTGGCGAAGTCTCGCTCCACGTACCGGGACAGGCCGTGCCCTACCTCGCTAGCCTCCGCCAGCAATGTGGCCAGGTTGTCCCTTACCACCTCGTACAGCACTATCCCCTCCGGCTGCCTTCGCTGGTACGCCCACCCGTGCGTTCCCACCAGCCGAAATCCAACGTCCCCCTGAGCAACTCGGCGAAAGTGCGCGGAGCAGAGGACCTATGTCCGCTGCCGCTGGTAGACCACCAGAATGACCCTCCGCCTTCTTCCGCTGCTTCTCCTCTTGGCCTGCTCGGGGCCCGCCGAGTACCGCCGCGGTGCCCCTGCCCCGCCACCGCCGCCGCCACCCATGCCGGGTATTGGAGCCCCGGTTATGGGCCAGCCAGGCTCTCACAGGGAGCCTTTACCGCGCTCGCCCAACTCGCGGGTGCTGCCCCCAGTCAGGAGTCTGGCCTGTGGAGCGCGGACAGTCCGAGGGCAAGCGGGGCTACGGCAGGAGCGCCAGTGCTCTACGGTATAGAGATGCCTGCGCCTGAAGAGGCAGGCCCTATGGCCCGTTTCCATGCCGCCATGTGTGCTCGCTCCCTGGAGGACGCGACGCAGGCGGCCGGGAAGGCGAGCCTCGTAGCGGGTCTGTCCCGCCAGCAGAAGGCCTGCCTCGCACTGCAGTTGCAGGTGCTTTGCCTCGTCACGGTGCGTGGTGACCCAAAGACTCAGCGCGAGGTAAGGGAGCGCTTGAGCGCTCTTGTTGACGCGACCGCACGCGCCGAGGAAGCGGCGTGTATGGGAGTCGCTTACGGCAAGGGCGCGATGAAGAAGGCGTTTGACGCCACGGGGGAGCGCTGGCTCTATATGCCCGACACCCAGAAGTGGTGGAGGCCCCAGTGAGCGAGGACGTGAATCCGGAGGGCGTGAGCCTGATTGGCGTGTGGGCCTGGTGGTGGATCAGATCGCCCCGGAAACCAGGAGCCCGCATCGAGATTCCTCCCATGCCCCCGTTGGAGGAGTGGCCGAAGGAAATCATCGAGACGTTCGAGCGCATCAGTGGCCGGCCCTTTGTGAAGAAGTAGCAGTAGTCCACTCCGGTCTTGCTGATGTGAAGGAAACGCGCTCGACCGCGTTGGAGCGCTCGCGAGAGAAGTTCCGAGCGGCGGGTTCGATTCCCGCCGACTCCGCAGACAGTTCCCCGTCGAAAAATGACCTGATGTAGGGCCGAGACTTCACGCGTGCGCGTCAAGCCAGGAGCACAGCCGTGGGTCCACCCAGGCCTCGCGCGCAGCCCTGGCTGCATCTCCGTCGGTCCCAGTTCCTGCACCAGCGTCTGCTATTAGGCCGTCACCGCCTCGGTGAAGGCGCGGAAGTCTCCGCCCTGGCGAGCCGCTTCGTCCTTGCGCGCCTCCACCTGGTTGATGAGCACCCGCTTCGAGGCGCTCTCTCCCGTGAACGCGTACGCGAAGGGTTGACAGGGTTCGCGCCCCGCCTTCAGAGTCCAGGCAATGAGCGAAGCCATTGCCTCGTACCAGAAGTGGCTGGAGTCCTTCCTTTCCTCGCACGGTGCCATCGCGGGCACCGTCCACCTGCAGCGCGGAGAGGACCTGGAGCTGGTCGCCGCGCACAACATCCCCCCACCCGTGGCGGCCACCGTCCGCCACGTGCCGCGTGGCAAGGGCATGGCGGGGCTTGCCCAGGTGCGCAAGGAGCCCGTGCAGACCTGCAACCTGAAGGAAGATGACTCGGGCAAGATCAAGCCCGGAGCCAAGGCGGTGGATGCCAAGGCCGCCATTGCCCTCCCCGTGCTGAACGCCCAGGGTGGCGTGCGCGCCGTGGTCGGCATCGCGTTCATGTTCGAGGGAGAGATCGCCCAGGAGCGTGAGCGTGAGCTGATGGCCGCCGCGGCTCAGCTGCCACCTGAGTCCGCCTGAGCCGCCCCATGCCTCCCGTGGACGAGCACGGCGAATCCGCGCCCGCCGGACGCGCCGTCTGGGGATGGAGCGCCTTCACGGGCCTGCTCCTGGCCCTGGTCCTCATCCCCTTCTTCCTCTTCGGCGGCGCCATCGAGGCGCTCGCGCACCGCTTCCTGGAGGCCCGCCCTCCTGTGTGGCAGGTGGCGCTGCTGCTCGGTGGGCTGCTCGCGGGGGACGTGGCGCTGCCGGTGCCCTCCAGCCTCGTGGGCACCGCCGCTGGCGGCCTGCTGGGCTTCGGGCTGGGCGCCGCCACGTCCTGGGCTGGAATGATGGTGGGCTGCGGCCTGGGCTATCTGCTGGGCGCACGCGCCGGAGCCCCCACTCTGCGCAGAATGGCCGGCGAGGCGGAGCTGGCGCGGGTGGCCCAGGCCGCCGAGCGCCACGGGCCCTGGTTCCTGCTCGTCTTCCGCGCCGTGCCGGTGCTCGCGGAGGTGTCCGTGGTGTTCGCTGGCACCAGCCGCATGGCTCCCCGGGCTTTCTTCACCGTCTGTGCTCTCGCCAACCTGGGCGTCTCGCTCACCTATGCGGCGGTGGGCGCCTTCGCAGCGGGCGCTGGCTCCTTCCTGCTCTTCTTCGCGGGCATGGTGCTCGTCCCGGGGCTGGCGCTGGTGCTCGTCCGCCGCTTCACGCGGGCGGCCTGATCGCCGGCCGGGACAGGGCGAAGCGCGAGAGGTTCCACGGCACTCTCTGGTCCGTGGCCATCCACGACGCGATGCGCCCCAGCAGCACCGTGAACTTGAAGCCGTGGCCGCTCAGGCCTCCCACCAGCGTCACCCGGGGCTCGTCGGGCAGGTGGTCCACCACGAAGTCCTTGTCCGGCGACACCGTGTAGAGACAGACCTTCTCCAGCACGGTGCGCGGTGTCAGCTCGGGCAGGTGCTCGGCGCAGTAGCGCCGGAGCGGCTCGCGATCCGCTTCATGGATCTGCCGATCCACGTGGTTGGGATCCGACGGCGTGCCGAAGTGGTGCCACGCCACCTTCACTCCGGGCGCCTGGCCGTCGTACGGGAACCCATAGAAGTCCGTCGCGAAGTCGATCCACACCGGCAGCGTCCCGAAGTCCTTGATGGGCGCCTGAGGCTGGGGCTCGAAGTGGCAGTACACCTGCCGCGTCACCGTGAACGGCAGCGTGACGAAGCGGCCCAGCAGCCGCGCGGTCCACGGCCCCGCGGCGACGATCACCCGATCGAACTCGAGCGACTCCCCTCCCGCCAGGACCAGCCGGACGCCTTCCGGACGGGGCTCGAGGGCCTCGACCGCCACGCCCGTCCGGAGCCGCGCCCCATGGGCCTCCGCCAGACGCAGGTTGGCGCGCACGCACGCTGAGGCCCGGAGAAAGCCCGCTTCCCGCTCGAAGACCCCCGACTCTCCGGCCAGCAGCCGCAGCCGGGGGAACCTTCGCGCGCAGGCGGCCGGGTCCAGTTCCTCATAGGGAACGCCGTTGTCGCTCAGGGCCTTGCGGATGGCGGCCAGCTCCGAGTGCTCCGTGGGCCCGAAGAACAGCCCTCCGGTGCGGGCGAACAGCGGCTCGCCCGCCTCCCGCTCCAGCTCGTCCCAGAGCGGATACGCCGCGCCCATCAGCCCCGTGTAGAAGCCGTCCGTGTACGTCTTGCGGATGATCCGCGACGTCCCGTACGAGCTGCCCCGGTCATGGTCGGGCTCGAACTGCTCGAGCACCGTGACGGCGTGCCCCTCTTTGGCGAGGAAGCGCGCTGCCGCGCTCCCCACGCCTCCAGCTCCCAGCACCGCGACACGTGCCATGCTCCACCTCCGTGGAGCCTGTTCAAAGCAGCACGGCGGGGCTCGCGCAACCCTCACCCCGTCCCTCTCCCGAAGGGAGAGGGGCTGGGTTTACAGCTCGCCGACCTTAACCTTGGCCAGGATCGCCGCCGCCGTGTCCTTGCCGGACAGCGCCGCTCCCTCCATGAAGCCCTGCCACCAGTAGAACGAGTTGGCGTGCTCTCCCGCGAAGAAGAGGTTGCCCACCGGCTTGCCCTCGTTGCCGCAGATGGACGTGAACTGGCCCGGCTTGTAACAGGTGTAGCCGCCCAGCATGTTCGGGTTCGACGGCCAGTGCTCCAGGTGCGCGACGATCTTCCCGCCCGAGTCCCGCTTCACCCGACTCGCCGACCCCGGGTACACCTTGTTCAGGTCCGCCACGAAGCGCTCGGCCTCCCGCGCCACGTTCCTCGGATCCAGGGCCGCGGCGCGCGCCGCGCTCGAGTAGTCCGTCAGCACCGCGCTCTGCGTCGTCGCGGCCGACGGGTTCGTCTCCCACGTCGCCTGGTGGTTCGGCAGGTCCGAATACGAGGAGCCGTTGCTGCCCAGCTCCGCCCACACCGGGCCGTTGAAGCCCACCATCATCTTCGCGTTGTGGCCGTAGCCCAGATTCTGAATGGCGTACGTCTTCCACGCCGGCAGCCCCAGCGACACATCCAGCGCCACGTTGCGCAACACCGTGAAGGGAATGGCGAACACCACCGCGTCATACGTGAACACCGTCGAGGTGGAGCCGCGCCGGAACGTGAGTTCCACCGCCCCCGCCGCCGTCTTACGCGCCGCCTCCAGCCGCTCGCCCTGGCGCAGCTGCCCGGGCAGCCGGGCCGCCAGCTCGCGGGGAACCTGCTGGTTGCCTCCCACCAGGTGGTACCGCTCGTCGCTCACCCCGAACGGCTCGAAGCGCGAGCGCCGGTTGGCCCGGATGAAGAACAGGAAGTTGAGGCAGCTCTGCTGATCCACCGACAGCCCGTACTCCGCCTCGTACGCGGCCTTGATCGCCGCCTTCAGCACCGGCCCCGCCCCGCGCGTCTCCAGGTACGTGCCCAGGCTCATCAGGTCGTACTGCCGGTCCACCGGCGTGTGCACATCCGCCGAGGGCTCTCCCGAGAGCTGCTGCAGATCCGGCCGCATGGCGGACACGAAGGCGCGGTACTGGTCGACGACGACCGACTCCGGGTAGCGCTGGCCTCCGAAGTAATAGAAGACCTCGCCGGGAGCCTTGATGACGGTCTCCTTGGGCAGGTTGAACGCCTGCGCGTAGCCGAGCATCGTCTTGTGGCCGGTGTCGATGAACTCACCGCCCCGCTCCACCACCTGGTTCGGGAAGTTCACCGGCCCCGGGAACGCACCGCCCATCGAGAAGACGCGGCCGCCCACCCGCTCGGTCGCCTCATGGACCGTCGCGATGATGCCCGCGCCCTTCAGGTCATACGCGCACGCCAGGCCCGCCATGCCCGCACCCACGATGCCCACGCGCAGCGTCCCTGTCCCGCTGGGACGGGCCTGGCCGGCTTCCGATACCAGCGGCAGCCCCGCCACCAGCCCCGCGCCTGCCACTGTGCCCCCCTTGAGCACCGAGCGCCGCGACAGCCGCATCGTTTCGGCGGCCTCACGGCTGGGAATGCCTTCCCGCTCTGCGGCAAGGGCAACGCGGGTGGTCTGACGGAGCAGCTCGAAGAGGGGGGTACGGGCCATGGTCAATCCTCCGGGGGATGGCGGGTGATCGCCCGCCACGCACAGGTTGTTTCCGAAAAACTAGAAAAACAAGCTAGTAATGGAAATTCTGCTTTCGGAAACACCCCGGGGACTGCCGTTGCTTCGTGCCCCTCCCTAGCCGGTAAGCGCTGCCTCGAGGACCGAGAGGCCTTCCGCGAACACTGGCTCGGGGACGGTGAGCGGGAAGAGGAAGCGGATGACGTTGGCGTAGACGCCGCACGTGAGCAGCATCAGCCCGCGCTCCAGGGCCCGGGCCTGAACGGCGCGGGTGAAGTCCGCGTCCGGCTTGTGGCCGCCGGGCTCGCAGAACTCCACCGCCAGCATGGCGCCCAGCCCGCGCACCTCGGCGATGCGGGGCACCCGGGAGCGCAGGGACTCCAGCTGGCCGCGCAGCCGCTCGCCCAGCTGGTTGGCGCGCTGCACCAGGCCCTCTTCCTCGATGACGTCCAGCACCGCGAGCGCCGCCGCGATCGACATGGGGTTGCCCGCGTAGGTGCCCCCCAGTCCGCCCGGTGCCGGTGCATCCATGACCTCGGCCCGGCCCGTCACGGCGGACAGCGGGAAGCCTCCCGCCAGGGACTTGGCCGTCGTCATCAGATCCGGCGCCACGTCGTGGTGCTGCATGGCGAACCACTTGCCCGTGCGCGCGAAGCCCGTCTGAATCTCATCGGCGATGAGCAGGATGCCGTGTTCGTCACACAGCCGCCGCAGCGCCCGCATCAGCTCGGGCGGCGCCACGTAGAAGCCGCCCTCGCCCTGCACGGGCTCGATGACGATGGCCGCCACGCGCCTGGGCTCGATGTCCGCCTTGAAGAGGTGGTTCAGTGCCCAGAGCGTGTCGTCCACGCTCACGCCGTGCAGCGCCGAGGGAAAGGGCACGTGGAAGACGTCCGGCGGGAAAGGCCCGAAGCCCGTCTTGTACGGCACCACCTTGCCGGTGAGCGCCATGCCCATCATCGTGCGCCCGTGGAACCCGCCGCTGAAGGCGATGACGCCGCTGCGTCCGGTGGCCGCACGGGCGATCTTCACCGCGTTCTCGATGGCCTCGGCGCCCGTGGAGAAGAACGTCGTCTTCTTGGGGAACGCTCCGGGGGCCAGGCCGTTGAGCCGCTCGGCCAGCGCCACGTAGCCCTCGTAGGGCACCACCTGGTAGGCGCTGTGGGTGAAGGAGTCGAGCTGGGCCTTCACCGCCGCGATCACCTTCGGGTGCCGGTGCCCGGTGTTGAGCACCGCGATGCCGCCCGCGAAGTCGATGAAGCGGCGGCCCTCCACGTCCCACAGCTCGGCGTTCTCCGCGCGGGCCGCGAAGAAGGGAGCCATCACTCCGACTCCCCGCGGGGTGGCGGCCTCTTTGCGGCGCTGCAGACTGGCGTTGTCCTTCATTCGTTTCCTCCCCCAGGGCGTTCCCAGGAACCCTGACTATAAGCTCTTGTCCTCGCACGAAAACCCATGCCAGGAAGGCTGAATGCTCCCTACCCGATACAAGAAGCTGATTGCCACTGAGCCCAGCCGCGATCTGCGCAAGGTCGCGCGGGTGGTGGAGACCGAGCTGCACCCGCCC
>DASVVJ010000899.1:0-5924 GCA_036389955.1 Myxococcaceae bacterium | reverse complement strand
GTGGCCACGCCTACCAGCAGCACGCCCAGCCAGTCACTGAGCGGCAGGGCCAGCCCGATGGCCACGACGAGGGCCGCCAGCCCACAGAGCACCAGGGTGATGGCGGCGCCGATCAGAATGCCGCTGGTGCGCGCGGCTTTGATCTCCTCCCGCAGCTCCTTCTTGGCGTGGAGCACCTCGGCCTTCACCAGCAGCTTCGCCTCGGCGAAGGCATGCCGGATGAGCTCCGCGGTGCTCAGCGACTCCAGTTGGCTTCTTTCCAAGCGTTCCGATTCGAGATCCACGACTCCGCCTCCCGGACTCCAAAGCGCATCACGCACCCCAGCGGCGCGGCGCTCATTCCTGGGAGAAGGTGGGCAGGGCTGTGCACCGGGTGAAGTCCGCTCGAACCAGCGGGTCCTCGTCCGCCTGCCTGCCCTCCTTACGGCAGCGCGGTCACGCGGCGAGGTTCAGCCACGTCTCCGCGCGCCGCTGTGCTTCCTTGTCTGGTCCCTGCTGCTCCGGGCCGCTGCCGGCCAGCTCCAGGTAGACGGCGCGGATGACGTTGGGGTTGAGGTGCTGCTCCTGGGCATCCACCAGCGTGTCCACCAGCGCGGTGCCCCGAGCCACCCGCTGCACGCCGAAGATGACGCTCTGCGCCTCGAGCAGGTCCACCGTCCCGGGTGCCTTGCCCACGCGCACGTGGCTCAGCGAGGGCGTCAGCTGTGCTCCCTCGCTCACCATGTACTGCTTCACGGCGTCCACCGTCACCATGAGCTTCTCGTAGCTCTCGTAGTTGAACTCGCCGATGCCGGGGATGCTCACGCCCTTGAGCCGGTCCGCGTCGATGCCGATGAGCTTCACCTCGTACTCCGCCTGCGTGTTGTTGATGCTGGCGTTGAGCGCCACCGCGTAGACGTCGAACTTCATGTCCGACTTGATCTCCTTCACGGTGATCTCCAGCCGGATGCCCGCGCCGTAGCGCACGCTCCACAGCACCCCCTCGATGTTGCGCGTCTCCTCCTGGTCGGTGAGCATCATCGCCTCGTACACCACCACCGCCCCCTTTGACGCGGCGCTGGCGTCGCTGAACCGGCCGATCTGCGAGGTGAAGGCCGACTCGCCGGTGAAGAACTCCTGGCTCACGCGGAAGCTGGTGAAGGGCGAGGCCTGCGCGGCCGCGGGCGCCTGGATGGCCGCCGCCGCCTCACCGGATGAAACGGGAATCAAGCCACTCATCGTCTTACCCTCCCACCGGCTCGAACTTGAGCCAGTCCTTCGCACGGGCCTTGTCCTGATCGGTGGGCAGCGCGCCCTCCGCGTCATCCGTCATCAGCGCCTTGTAGACGGCGCGGATGGCGTCCTCGTTGAAGCGCGACTTCACCTTGTTGACGAGCAGCGCCGCCGTGCACGTCTTGCCCGCCTTGATCTGCCGGGCCGCGAAGAGCGCCGCCTGCGAGCTGGCCAGCGGCGACTGCACCCGTGGTGGAGACATGAACACCTGCAGCGGCTGTGGCCTGAGCGTGTCCGCGCTCTTCTGCAGGTAGCCGTTGATGGTGTCCGCCGCCTTGGCGATGCGGTTGTAGTTGGAGCGGTCGAACCGCCCGGGGCCCGGCAGATCCTTGAAGATGTCGCCGTTGGAGAAGCCGAACCCGATGATCTCGAACGAGGCGTTGACCAGCCCCAGCTCCACCCCCGAGGCGATGGTGCCAGGCTGCACGTCCAGCTTCGCCTGCAGGTCCCAGAGGGTGATCATCACCCGGAAGCCCGCGCCCCAACGGGTGCCGTAGATGGCGCCGCCCAGGGGTGCCTCGGCGCTCGTCTCGGTGTAGCGCATGGCGTCATAGGTCATCATCAGCGTGTTCGCCGACGAGGTGAGGTTCACCGTGCTGGCGATGCCCAGCCGGGACGCGGTCTCCATGCGCACCGAGGTGAAGTGGACCTTGAAGTCCGAGAACTGCCGCTGGTTGGGCGCCAACGGCACCGGCTTCATGTCCTTGCCGTTGGGCAGGTCCGCGAAGGCCTCGAATGCTCCCTCCTTCGTAAGCCTCGGAGAGATGGGATACCAGTCCGCCATAGACGCCTCCTGCTCGGGTCGAGCTGTGCAGGCTCCCTCTGCAAGAGGCTGGCCCAGCGCAGCCCCTGCCCCCGCCGTCGCGCCCGTGCAGCGGGGTGTGCCGTTTCCGCAGTCCGCGCTGCGCCTTTCGCAGTGCGGACCGCATGCCCGCGCGTCTCAGCCGGACACGGCCGCGTCACCAATGGAAGCGGAAGGCAGGGCTTCAGGAGCTCCGTGCTCGGTGTGCAGCCGCCACGGCGTCTGGCACGGAGTCTGCTCTGGGCAGGTACGATGACCGCCATAGGCATTCCTGCCGGGTCACGCCTGAGAGGGAACATGAGAAGCCCCGAGTCTTCATTGGCAGCCGTTACCCTGATGCTTTTCTCTCTGGCACTTGCGGGCCCTGCATCCGCGCAGGGGGCGAAGCAGGCCGCAGCGGCCCCAGCGCCGCTCCTGAGCACCGGAAAAGCCGTGCCCTGGTGGGTGGCGTTCAAGTTCAACTCCGCCAACTTCCCGCAGTGCGCGGGCTCCGCTCAGCGCCAGTGCGTTTTCGGCGGCCAAGTGCAGGACTACAAGCTGTTCAGCCAGCAGTATGTCTACACCGGCAGCGGCGACGGCACGTTCCACATGGGGGGCGACTGCATCGGTGATGACACGGCGGATCCGCTGGGAGCCACCTTCTCCCAGGTCTACCAGGGCTCGACTTATTTCTACGTCCTCTGGAACGACCAGTTCTACGGGGATCCGGCGATCAAGGGCTGCAGTGGGAACTCGTGCAGCTCACCCTGGGGCCACTCCAAGGGCATGGTGGCCTGGAACGCCCAGGGGCAGGGCTTCGTGCTTCAGGTCAGCACCCCGTCCTGGCCGGCCTCCGGCAACAGCGCTTACCCCCGGAAGACGGACGGCAACACCCTGGGCTGCATCAAGGACGACGACGTCGAGGTCAGCCAGCACTTCTTCGCCCTCACGCTCAACAAGGATGACCTCAAGGTGCTGCTGAAGGCCCTGGCCAACGCCAGCGTGGTCACCGATCCCAGCAACCCGCAGGTGGTGCGCAACGGCGGCCCGGCGGACATTCAGGCGCTGGTGAAAGCGCTGGGCACCAAGTCCAGCAGCACGGCCATCACCAACGACGTGCTGTCCAGCGGTGTCCGCCTGATCTCCAAGCCCTCCAAGTTGCAGGTGCCGCCCTGGCAGCTCATCTCCGCCACGCTCGGCGGGGTACCGCTGCGGGTCGCCACCTGGTGGGCGAAGCCGGAGATCCCGTCCACCGCTGGTGGGGCGCCGGAGTGCTGGCAGCCCGGGTTGGGCACGCCTGGGCGCGTCGAGATCGCCACCACGGGCACCTGGAACAAGACCGAGCTGGGACTCACCGGAGGCATGGGAGCGAACTACAACCACGCGAAGATCGGCGTCTCGCTCGATACGGCCAAGCCGCTGTCCATCTTTGGCGACATGAACCAGCAGGGGGCTCTGTCCGGCAACTGCGGCAGCAGCCAGAACGGGCGCGGTGGCCTGTTCTACGTGGTGCAGGACAAGGCGCTCTTCCACAGTGTGAGCGAGCTGCTCAAGGGAGCCTCCGCTCCAGCGCAGTGAAGGCGGGTGCTGCGCGGAACCCTCACCCCAGCCCTCTCCCGAAGGGAGAGGGGCTTGCCGCGGGTCAGCGCTTGTTGCGGTGGAGCGCGAGCGCGGTGGCCAGCGTCTCGCGCACCTGCCGCGCCTGGAAGAGCCGGTCCGCCGTGTCCACCAGGTTGTCCAGGTAGAGCACCTGCTTGCGCAGCCGCGCCGGAATGGCTCGCGTGCCCAGGTGGGCTCCCAACAGCCCTCCCGTCACCGCCGCCGCCACGTCTACCTCGCCGCCACAGCGCAGCACCAGCGCCACCGCCTCGCGGAAATCGTGCGGCACCTTCAGCGCTGCGTACAACGCCGTGAGCAGCACCGGCACCACGTGCGCCGGCAGCCCGTCCACGCCCTGTAGCTCCGCCTTGCGCACGCCCACCTTGCGCAGCGCCTCCAGCGCCCGCGCCTTGTCCCACGTGAGCAGCCGAGGCAGGTGCCGCAGCTCCTCCGCCAGCGTCTTGTCGTGCACCGCCGCCGCCAGCGCCAGCTTCTCGCAGAAGGCCACCGCCGTGAGCGGCTCCTCCTCCATCCCCAGCGCCACCGCCTGCGCGAACGCCGCCGCCGCCGCCGCGCACGTCGGGTCCTTGTTCGTGATGATGGCCAGCACGCCCGCGTCATGCGGCAGCCGCGCGCTGCCGTTCTCGAACAGCCCCACCACCATCGCCCGGCTCAGCACCGAGGGGCACTTCACTCCCAGAGGCGTGCCCGCGCTCATCCACGGTGTGCCGCCCGCCAGCCGCTGCAGCGCCTCGGACAGCCCCCGCGGCGGCTGGAGGATGACGCCCTCCTGCCACAGCCACGCGAAGTGCGCCGCCGCGCTGCGCCCATCCACCTTCCCCTCGCGAATCACGCTCTCGCTGGCGGCCAGCAACAGCTGCGTGTCGTCCGAGAACTGCCCCTTGGCGAACTTGCCGCGCGGGCGCGGCGCGAAGTCGTCCGCCAGGTGCGTCAGCCGCGTGAGGCTCGCCGGAGGAATGCCCCGCAGCGGGAAGCCCAGTGCGTCCCCAATGGCAAGGCCCAGGAAGGCTGCTTGGAACCTGTCCTGGCGCTCAGCGGGGGTCAGCGGCATCGGAGGCGGGAAGATAGCCAAAGCCCGGACGGGTACCAGTCCCCAGATGCAGTACCTGGCTACCTTCGGAAGTGATAGGGGACTTGACCCACACCCGGCTACGTGTCGCGCCCCAGGTTCACCACCGCTTGCAGCCGGGCGAGCACCGCCTCCGTGCCCTGGTGCAAGTGTGTCCCATCCCACAGGGCGGGTGTCGCCGTCCCACCCAGCCGGTGGAAGTCCGCCTCGGCCTCGGGGTAGGCGAGGTTCCGGAAGCGCACCCGGTCCTCCAGTGCGTAGTCCACGATGTACCGCCGCGCCGCCGCCGAGGGCGGGTCGGCAATCCGGTGGAACAGCTCGAGCATCTCCGAGGCCATCGTCCCTCCGGATTATGCCCCGCGCGCCGCCACCGTGGGCAGGAACAGATCCGTCAAATCCCTGCGCGAGCGCTTCATGACATCCGCCAGGGTGTACTTGTCCAGCACCGCGAGGAAGGCCTCGCGCGCCTCGTACAGCACCCCCTTGAGTCCGCACGCGGGCGCGATGGGACAGGTGTTCTCGTCCTTGTTGAAGCACTCCACCAGGTGGAAGTCCGGCTCGGTGACGCGGAACACCTTGCCCAGGGTGATTTCCGAGGGCTGCCGCGCCAGCGTGATTCCACCGGTGCGCCCAGGGCGCACCTCGATGAAGCCCTCCTTGCCCAGCGACTGCACCACGCGCACCAGGTGGTTCTTCGAGATGCCGTAGGCCTCGCTCACCTCCTGCGTGGAGACGAGGCTGCCGGGGCGCGCCGCCAGGTACAGCAGCACGCGCAGTGAGTAGTCAGCGTGAAGCGTCAGATGCACGAGGGCTCTCTCCCGCTCCCGCCGGACGAGGCGCGCTCGGCAGGAAGGCATCCGAGTGGATGTCCCTCAGCGAGAGCCCCGCCAGGAAGAGCTTCTTCCTCAGGGATAGCACCAGCTCCGGATTGCCGCAGAGGAACGCGCTGAAGCCCACCGGCTTCGGCAGCTCGGCGCGCAGCTGTGCGTCCAGCGCTCCCACGTGGAGACCCTCTCCCAGGCGCCCCTCCAGCACGCTGGGCCGGTAGTGGAAGTTCGGGTGGCGCGCCGCCAGGGCTCGCAGCTCGTCCACCAGGTAGAGCCCTCGCACGTCCCGCGCGCCGTGGAAGAGCCAGATGGGGCCCGTGTGCCCCGACTCCAGCGCGTCCCGGGCGATGCCGTA
>DASVVJ010000898.1:0-2512 GCA_036389955.1 Myxococcaceae bacterium | reverse complement strand
AACCGGAGGGTGGCTCGCGCAGCACGAGCCAGGGCCTGAGGGAATGGAGCGGCTCACCGTGCGCCCAGCCGCAGGTGTAGCGCAGCTCCACGAAGCGGAGGTTCTGCCGGGAGTAACGCGTCACCGTTCCAAAGGCGGAATGCTCCACCTGGCCCCGCGTCAGCGTGAGGACCTGGGTGCCGAAGAGCAGGGTGTAGCCGGTGACGAAGGCCCAGAGGCCGCTGGCGAGGGACAGCAGGGCCGGCAGGATCGCCGCGGGCAGCGCGAGGTCCCACCCGGCTCTCCAGGCCAGCAGGCCCAGCCCCACGGCCAGCGCCCAATAGAAGAGCAGCGACAGGAGGTGCCAGGACGAGAGGCGCATCCTGAGCACCAGCCGCTCCTGCGCGGGCTCGTCGATGATCTTCAGGTGGGTGATCATGGGCCTGGTGCCTGTAGACTCCCGCGCGCTTCGGTGAGGAGAGAGTCTAGCGCCTGGCTCCGTCTCGCAGGGATGGCCAGGCTGTCGCCCGGGCTCAGTGGGAGGTAGATGTGGGGAGGTCAGTCGCGCGCAACGGGGCCCGGTGGGCGGTGGTGCTGGTGGGGCTGGTGGCGTGGGGAGCGGGCGCCGAGGGGAAGGCGCCGCCTCCGCATGACATCGCGCTCACCATCAGCGGCGGCGTGAGCCTGGGGGCCTATGAGGCCGGGCTGACGTGGGGCACCGTGCGCTTTCTGCGGCTCTCGCGCGCTCAGCCCCTGCAGGGGCCCTCGTTCCGCCCGAATCTGGTGGGCGTCACGGGCGCCAGCGCCGGCAGCATCAACGCCCTGCTCGCCGCCGCGCTCTGGTGCGAGGCCCCCGACTCTCCGGCGGATGACAGCGTCGACTCCAACCTGCTGCGGGACACCTGGCTGCCGGTGGGGCTGGATGACCTGCTGCCCGAGAACGCGAGCCGCTACCGGGCCGACGATGGGTTGCTGTCGCGCTATCCGTTGGAGCGGGCGATCGCGGACCTGCGCGCCAGGGTTTTCACTCCCAACTCCACGCGCCGCTTCCTGCCCGGGTGCAGCGTGCCGCTGGGCATTACCGTGACGCGGCTGACGCCCGAGGTGCGGCACATCGAGGGCCTGCCGGCGATGACCCAGCGCTATGTGGTGCCGATGGCGCTCGAGGTGACGCCCAGCGGCCGGGTGCGGCTGCGCCACCAGCCGCTGTCGAGCGAGGGCGAGCTGGCGCCCAGCGTGCTCGCCCTGGGCGAGCGCCCGGATCCGGAGCCTCCCGGGCATGTGCTCGACTCGGATCAGGTGAGCCAGGCGGTGCTGGCCTCGGCGGCCTTCCCGGTGGCCTTTGGCCCTCGCGAGCTGTGTGACTGCGCGGCCGCGTGCCCCGCCGAGCAGCGCGTTCATAAGGGAACCTGCCCCGGGCCCGAGCCGGACCGTCCCCTGACGCGGCTGACGTGTGAGGCGCGCTCCTCGCCCGGCCAGGAGCTGACGCTGTGCCGCAGGCCCTATGTGGACGGAGGTGTCTTCGACAACGCTCCGGTGGGGCTGGCCATCGAGCTCGTCGAGTCGCGGCGGGGGCCCAGCCTGTGGAACCCCGTCTCCTATGTCTTCGTGGATCCGGACTTCCGCCGCTTCCAGGCGGGCACGGGCACGGGCGCGGCGGCCCGCGCGGTGCACGGGGCGAGCATCGCCGGCAGCGTGGAACTCTTCAGCGGGCTGGTGGCCACCGCGCGCAACTCGGAGCTGGGGCGCACGGCACGGGCGATGAACTGGAACCGCACCACGCGCAGCCTGCTCATGAGCGCGGCGGACGCGGGCCGGCGCTACTCCGGAGTCCACGAGGCGCTGGCGTCGCTCGCGCATGGCCGGGCCGCCGATGTCCGGCTGCCGGAGATTCCCGCGCGCGGCTCGCTGTCCGTCCCCGAGCGGCTGCGGCGGGGGCGCGTGCTGCTCTCGTGCGTGCGCCGGTTGTCAGGGCCCGACGGAGGCCTGGACAGCCCCGGGCTGCTGGGGCGCTGCGCCGAGGCGCTGCGGGGCTCTCCGGGAGAGGATCCCCTCCAGTCGGATCCGGTACAGGCGGCGAAGGTGAATGAGCGGCTGTCCGTGGAGGAGCTCGTGTCGCTGGGCACCTCGCTGGCGAGACTGCTCGATGCGAGCGGCCAGTTCCGCCGGTACGTGGACGAGCCGTTCGGGCAGGTCGGCACGAGTGGGCTGGAGATTCAAACCGCCTTCCGGGACGGGGTGGAGCTGAGCTCGTCCATCATCGAGTTCTTCGCCGGAGAGCTGGACCTGCTCTCGCGCAGTGAGATTTCCGAGGAGCAGCAGCGGCAGCTTCGTGAGGCCTTCCTTTCCACGTTGCGCAACAGCGGTGGGCTGAGCGCCGCGACGCACCAGCTGGCCAACACCGTGCTGGACGAGCAGCTCCGGTGGGTCGAGGTGATGCCGGATCCCCGGCTCTCCGCGCTGGCCCGCGAGGCCCGCGCTCAGCTTCGCGCGCTACCAACAGGAGCGCTCTTCGCACCGGAGCCTTCCGAGC
>DASVVJ010000897.1:0-28879 GCA_036389955.1 Myxococcaceae bacterium | reverse complement strand
GTACCTGTTCCAGCCGCAGGCGGTCGCCGAACAGAATGACGGGCTCTGGAGGCAGGTCGAGCTGCAGCTCCACGCCGGCGGCCTTGGCCGGTGCTTCCAGCCGCATCGCGACGTCGCAGGCGATCTCCACCAGGTCCGTGGCGTTGACCTCCAGGGTCAGCCGGTGGCTGGTGAGCCGCGACACGTCCAACAGCGCGTCGAGCAGGCGCCGCAACTGATCGAGCTGGCGCACTGCGGGCGACAGGCTCTTGGTGACCGTGGCCTTGGGCAGGGTGTCGCCCTGGGTGCGCGAGGTGGCATAGAGCGTGCGCTCGAGGTTGAGCCGCAGGGCAGTGAGCGGCGTCTTCAGCTCGTGGGCGGCGACGGAGAGGAAGTCATCGCGCGCGCGGATGGCGTCCTGGGCCCGGCGCTGCAGCCGCAGCAGCGCCTCGATGTTGGCCAGCAGCTCCTCCTCCTCCATCGGCGTGGTCCAGTATGCGTCCGCGCCGTACGCCAGGCCGCGGATGCGATCCTCTCGCTGGACGGAGACGGCCGACAGGTGAGCGATGAGCAGATCCCGCGTCTCGGGCTGCGCTCGAAGGCGCCGGCACACCTCGTACCCATCGATGTCCGGCAGGTGCACGTCCAGCAGCACCAGGTCTGGCTGGCCAGCGGCGATGCTCAGCGCCTCCCGGCCCGTGCTGGCCTCCGTCACGTGGTAGCCCGCCAGCCGCAGCGTCTGGCTCACGAGATAGAGCGTGGCGGGATGATCGTTGACGTTGAGGATGGTGGCCGGTGTGACCGGGCGCTCACCCGTATGTCCTGGCGCGTTCACAGAGCTTTCTGTGTAAGAGAATGCGGCCTGGCGTGCGGAAGGGGAATCCGTGCAAGTGAAACCCACGCACGAATCTTGCTCTTCCCGAGGAAGGTTGTTGGTTTCTGGCCAGATTCAGGCCGTGGCGCGCGCGCGCAGCCGCTCGAAGAGCTCCGGGGCCATGGCCGCGGTGCCCAGGTGCCTTCCCGGAGCGACCTTCTCGCCGTGGAAGTCGCTGCCCGCGGTGGGAATCAGGTCGAACTCCCGCGCGAACGCCAGGTACTTCTCGCGCACACTCGGGTTGTGGTCCGAGTGGTTCACCTCCAGTCCCGCCAGCCCCTCGCGGGCCAGGGTGAGCACCTCCATGCGGTTCATCTTCGAGGTGCCGGGGTGGGCCAGGGTGGCGGTGCCGCCCGCGTTGCGGATGAGGCGGATGGCGTCCACTCCGTCGAGCCGGTAGCGGTCCACCCACGCGGGGCGCCCGTCTCCGAGGAACCGGTCGAACGCCTCCTTCGTGTCCACGCACCAGCCCTTTTCCACCAGCACCCGGGCCAGGTGGGGCCGGCCCAGGTGGGCCTTGTCCGCGATGGCATACACATCCTGCATGCGCACCGGGAAGCCCAACTGGCGCATCTTGTCCACCATCTGCTCCATGCGCTGCTCGCGCTCGATGCGCAGCTTGTCCGCGAAGCGGGAGATGTCCGGGTCCTCCGGCCGCAGGAAGTGCCCCAGGATGTGCGCCTCGCGCCCCAGCACGAACGCGGACAGCTCGATGCCGGGCACCAGCTCGAGGCCGTGGGTGGCCGCCGCCGCCTTCGCCGCCGCCAGCCCCGCCACCGTGTCGTGGTCGGTCACCGCCAGCACCTTCACCCCCGCGGTGGCCGCCATGGCCAGCAGCTCCTCGGGCGGGTGCTGGCCATCACTGGCGGTGGTGTGGGAGTGCAGATCAATCACGGTGGGCTCCGGGGTACGGGGGGCGATCCGTCCGCCGCTTTCTACCCGAAGCCCCTCGTGGGAGATACGTGCCGGATGCGAGTGGCCAGCATTGAACCGTGCGCGCTCGCGCGCTCGCCGCCCCGGTGCCACCGGGCGTAGAGTCCAGGACACCTATGGCCAAGACGGACGACACCATCGAGAACCGGGTCTATCTCTTCGAGTCGCTGGCGAGCAGCTACGTGGCGGCCGCCTACGACATGCTCAGCTCCGACGACGAGCAGACACGCCAGCGGGCCACGCGGGCCCTGGCGGAGCTGGCGTACGTCTCCTGCGTCGTCGCCGACACCCAGGACCTGACGCCGGAGCAGGTCCGGGAGCGCGTGCTGGGCACGTTCGAGCCCAAGCAGGCGCCGGAGGCTGGAGCCCGTCGCGGCAAGCGCCGCTAAGGCAGTGCTCCCCATGGCGCGTGGCCAGTGCTATAGCCGCGCGCCATGGCCAAGACCTCGAATCCCAAGAAGTCCCTTCGCGCCGCCTACTCGGGCGCGCGCAAGGCGGATCCGCGCCCCATCACCGGCAAGGAGAAGCCGGCCGAGCTGCTCGCCCATGCCTTCAGCGCCTACGTGGGCCGCCAGGAGCGCACCGCGTTCGAGCTGATGACGAAGTCCATGGAGCAGGACGCCTCCATCTTCCTCACGCTGTCGGGAGCGATGACGCCGGCGGGCCTGCACCAGAGCTGCCTCATCCCGCTGGTGGAGAAGGGCGTCATCTCCGCCATCACCACCACGGGCGCCAACCTGTACCACGACGCCCACCGCATCATCGGCCACGCCATCCGCGAGGTGAACCCCAACGCGGGCGACCTGCAGTACCGGCTGGCGCGCATCATCCGCATCTACGACCTGGGCTTCTGGGAGGAGGCCCTGCTGGACACGGACCGGCTCTTCTCGGCCATCATCCGCGGCCCCGAGTTCCAGCGGAAGATGACGACGCCCGAGTTCCACTACCTGCTGGGCAAGGCGGTGCACGGCATCGAGAAGCAGCTCGGGGTGAAGCAGCCCTCGCTGCTGTCCACCTGCTACAAGCACGCGGTGCCCATCTGGGTGGGCGCGGTGCAGGACGGCTCCATCTTCCTCAACGTGGTGAAGCTCAAGCGGCTGCTGGGCGCCGAGTTCAAGTTCGAGCTCGACATCAACGATGACGTGTACTCGATGGCGGCGATGCAGCACTTCTGCCGCCACAACGGCTCGAAGAAGCTGGCGATCTGGATCCTCGGGGGCGGCGTGCCCAAGAACTACACGCTGCAGGGCGAGCCGCTGCTGGACCAGATTCTCAATGTGCCCACCACGGGCTTCGACATCGACGTGCAGTTCTGCGTGGACCCGGTGGACAACGGCGCGCTGTCGAGCTGCCCGGCCGGAGAGGGCCACACCTGGGGCAAGGTCTCCGTGGAGGCGGTGGAGACAGGCTCGGTGTACGTGCACACGGACGTGACGGCGGTGTTCCCCTGGCTGACGCACGCGCTGCTGGCCGAGCCGAAGAACAAGCGCAAGCCGATGCGGCTGATGGACAAGATGGACGACGCCATCAAGTTCCTGGATGCCGACGTGCGCAAGCGCAGCAAGGCGCTGATGAAGACGCTGGACTGGAGCATCCAGGACGCGGAGCCCTCGACGCCCGAGGATGCCGAGCAGCACGAGACGTACGTCCGTTAACCCGAGCCCCTGACCTGAGCCTCCAAGGAGCACCGCGATGAGCCAGCCCCCGCAGCCTACCGGCGTGGTGATGACCGCTTCCACCGCTCCGTCTTTCAAGACGCAGCTCGAGCACGGGCCTTCGGGCTCACGCATTGGCACCGAGGCCCCCAAGGACAACGGCGGCACGGGCGGCTCGTTCTCGCCCACGGACCTGGTGGGTGCGGCGCTGGCCTCGTGCGCGCTCACCACCATGTCCCTGGTGGCCTCGCGTGAGGGGATTGCCTTCGGTGAGGCCAAGGCCTCGGTGGAGAAGCGGATGACGCCGCCGCCGCGCCGCATTGGCGAGTTGGTGCTGCGCATCGACATGCCGGCGGGAATGTCCCGTGCCCACAGGACCAGGCTGGAGCAGGCAGCGCACGAGTGCCCGGTTGCCCGCAGCCTGCACCCGGACGTGAAGGTGCCCCTCTCGTTCCATTACCCGGACGAGCCGCGCGAGGGCTGAGGCCCGGCAGGGCAGACAGGTGGCCTGAGGGCCGGTTGACGTGAGGAACCGCCCCTTTGGACGATGAGGCATGTCCAAGACGACCGGCCTCACGTCCTCCGATTCTCCGTCCATCACTCCCGCTGCGCTCCGGGAGGCCAAGGATCGGGGCGCGAAGCTGTATGCCGAGGGCAAGCTGGAGGCGGCGCTCGCCGCGTTCCAGGAGGTGGTGAAGGCCGCTCCCCAGGAGATCATCTACCGCCACAAGGTGGCGGAGGTGCTTCAGCGCCTGGGGAAGAAGAGCGAGGCCATCGCCGAGTACCTGGCCGAGGCCGAGGCGTGGGCACGCACCGGGTGGTTGCTCCGTGCCATCGCCGCCTGCAAGGTCATCCTCCAGATTGAGCCGGGGCATGCCGGCGGCAAGAAGTTCCTGGCGGAACTCTACGATCGACGCGACCGCCCCCGCGTGCCGCAGGCGCCCGCATTGCTCTCCCCGGCCGAGAAGGCTCCAGAGGCGCAGGGGACGGGAGCAGCACCGCAGTCGGGAGGCATTCCCCTGTTCTCCGCCCTGGGCCGTGAGGAGTTCGCGGCGGTGCTCTGGAAGATGGAGCGGCGCCTGTTCCAGCCCGGGGAGACCATCGTGCGCGAGGGCGAGCCGGGGACTTCCATGTTCGTCATCGTGGATGGGGCGGTGGACGTGGTGCGCCAGATGGAGGATGGCAAGAGCCAGGCCGTGGCGCGGATGGGGGAGGGGGAGTTCTTCGGAGAAATGGCGCTGATGGTGGAGGGCCCCCGGCTGGCGGGGGTGGTAGCCGTGGAGAGCACCGAGGTGCTGGAGCTCACCCGCTCGCGCCTGGGAGAGGTCATCGCCAGCCACCCTTCAGTGGGCGAGGTGATGCAGCAGTTCTTCCGCGAGCGGCTGCTGACCAACGTCATGCGCAGCAACCCGCTCTTCGCCGCGCTGCCCGAGGAGCTGCGGCGGCCCGTGATGGACGCTTTCACGCCGCTCTCGGTGAAGGAGGGGGAGCAGATCCTCGAGCGCGGGCGGCCCTCCCAGGCGCTCTACCTGCTGCTGCGTGGGCGCTGCACGGTGTTCCATGAGCACGTGGACGGCCGCGAAACACCCTATCCGGAGATGGCCGAGGGAGACGTCTTCGGGGAGATCTCGCTGCTGCGCAGTGGGCTGGTGACCGCCTCGGTGCGGGCCGCGACGGCCTGCACGCTGCTGAAGCTGGAGCGTGATGCCTTCGAGCAGCTGTTGGCTCCCCGGCCGGAGCTGCGACAGAAGCTGGGAGCGCTGGGCACGGAGCGGCTGCAGCGCACCTCGCGGCTGTTGTCCGGGCGGACGATCCACCCCGGTGACGCCCGCGTCTGAGCGGGGACAGGCGTGCTTGCCTGCCTGGGCCTCAGGCGATGGAGCGCGGCTCCGTGCGCCATGCCCCGAGCATGCTGACCCTCGCGGGTAACGCTCGCGAGGGAGGCACACCGTGGATGTGAAGCTGCTGGGCATCTACCTGAAGGACCATCTGGCTGGCTCACGCGCAGGGCTGGAGCTGGCCCGGCGCGCCGAGCAGGAGAACCGGGGCAACCCGGTGGGCGAGTACCTGGCCACGTTCCGGGTGGAGCTGGAGCAGGACCGGGCCGTGGTGGAGCGGGTGATGCGGGAGCTGGGCGTGCAGCCTCCCGCGCTGAAGGAGCGCGCGGCGTGGCTGCTGGAGCGGGTGGGGCGGATGAAGCTCAACGGCCGGCTGGTGAACTACTCCCCGCTCAGCCGGGTGATGGAGCTGGAGGGGCTGTGCATCGGCACGCAGGGGCGGCTGTGCCTGCTGCGCGCGCTGGAGCGGCTCGCGCGGATGGAGCGGCGGCTGGCGGGTATCGACTTCGGGGCGCTCATCGCCCGGGCCGAGGCGCAGCTCAAGATGCTCGACCGGCTGCGCCTCTTGGCCGCGGACACCGCCTTCTCGAACGCGCCGCTGCCCTCGGGCCTGCATACGCCCGTGGGCCAGACGTAGGGCGGTGCCGTTAGGGTTCGGAGGTCGGCTGGCGAGACGGGCCGAAGATGGGCACGAAGCAGCGCCCGTTCCACTCGTAGTAGCCCGTCTCGCAGGGCGGCTCCATGTCGTGAATAGAGCGCCAACAGGCACCGCGGATCGCGCTCTCGCCGCGTAGACACGGGGGCCTGCGCTGCCCAGGCAACGGCTCCTTCAGTTTATCGATGGCCACGGCTTCCTGCGCTGACCGCTTCCCTGGAGTCACCGGGGCGTCGGCCTGAGCCTCCTCGGCCGTACCCGCGGTGCCTCCATCCGCGCCTTCACGGAACTGGCCGTGCTCGTGCTGCCCCTGTGTGCCGAGCACCAGAAGGAGCGCTCCCAGGGCTGGGAGCACCCAGGGCGCCCACCGGTGGCCCGTCTCACGAGCGCCCGTGGGCCGAGGCTGCGGTCTGGCGAGAGCGGCCCTCTCGGCTTGCTCCTTCTGGCGTGCTTCCTCGGCCTTCACCTGAGCATCCCGTTGCCCGGCGCGGTGCACCGAGGCCTTATCCCGCCGGCGCGGACGGTGGCCGTGCAGCTGCGCATGGCTCTGCTCTTCAGGGGTCCAGGCGGAGGGCTCCACCGTTTCCCACTCAAAGAGGGGGTTATCCGCCTCGGGCCCCACGGTGTCTGCAGCGTGCTCCAGCGCCTCGGCGGCGAGCCGGGCCTTGCCCTTGAAGCGCTTCTCGGGCGGACCCAGCAGCCGGAGAATGAGGGCGTTCAGCTCCTCGCACACGTGGGCGTTGAATTCCCTGGGTGGCCGAGGCCCCGGCCCTTCGCGCTCCCACACCACGGATTCCTCCATGGCGGGATCCGTGAGGGGTGGGTACTCGTCCGTCACCAGCCGGTAGGCAGTGACGCCCAGGGCAAACAGGTCATCACAGACAGTGGCCCGGTAGTGCGCGCTGGGGTGCAGGGCGAACAGCCGCTGATAAGCCCACGCCTCCGGGCTGCGGTAGTTCGGGGTTCCCGGGGGCAGCACCTGCGGCGTGAGGGTGGCCGCGCCCCGGTACACCCCCGCTCCAAAGTCCGTGAGGAAGGCCCGCTCATCCGAGGGCCGCACCAGCACGTTGTCGCCCTTGACGTCCCGGTGCAGCCCGTCTGCCTGCGAGGTGGCCTCCAGCGCCCGCGTCACCTGTGCCAGCAGTCGCAGCACCTGGCGCGAGGTGGGGTTGCGCTGAGCGGCCCACTCATACAGCGGCACTCCGGCCACCCACTGCATCACCAGATATGGGTAGTTCCCCGAGGGGTGCTGCCATACGCCATGTCCTTCCAGGCGTGGCACGTTCGGGTGATTGAGGCGCGAGAGCAACTCCTGCTCGCGCTCGAAGCGCTTATCCCTGGGGTGCAGCGCCAGCTTGAGCGCATAGGGCCCCTCTGTCTTCCGCCCTCGCCGCTCGACGCGGTAGACGGTGCCGTAGCTTCCCCGTCCGGCCCAGCTCACTACTCGCCACTCTCCTAACTCTGTACCCACGGGTACCGAGGCTGGATCCAGCACCTGCGAATGCGGCGTTCCCATGGGCTTCTACGCCAACCCTTTCAAACGAGATTGGTGACCTCTTCGTTGAGGTGACGCACCTTGAGTTCTTTAAGCAAGCGGTAGAGCCGCTGGGAAATGATCAAAAGCCGATACGGCCGAAAGAGACCTTGGCGCAAGCCGAGCAGGCCACGGGTGCACAGCCAGTCCTTCTCTTCCAGACTGGAGCGCGAGACATGGAGCGGCGAGAGCAGCCGCATGCCCAGGACGTGACCCCGTGGGCACCGGGCAGAATCTGGCTCGGGAGCGAGGTAGTCCTTTCCAAATCGGGTGGGAGCCACGGCTTCGACACGCTTCGAAGGAATCAGTAATTGATGCCAGTCGGTACTGGGCGTGCCGGTTGTGCCCAGCACGGGATGCAACTCGTAGCCTGTGATTCCATGAGTACGCATCACCTCCGCGAGTCGTGCGGAGACTACGATCTCACTGCCAGGAGTGATGGCCAGATCGCGACTCTTGGGAATGCGCCCCAACTTCAAGCGAAGTGCCCCCACTCGAGGAGCCCCTGCCCCGCAGTCGGTGCAGGCCTGGGTGTCGTCATATACCGTGCCGCATTCTTCGCCCGAGGGAGTGAAGAAAGGCCAGAATTCTACTTTCAGGCGCTCGGCGTTCTGGAGCTCGCGAGGCGTATAGCGGCGGGTGATCTCGCACAGAGTAAAGAGCGTTTCCCCACGAGCCCAGAACGTAGCCTCGATAGCGCGCAGCCTTTCCACCAAAGGGTCGTGCGCATCCAACGTCAGCCGGACAGTATCCAGCGGATTCTGCCCTTTGCTCACGGCCTCGGGGATGTATTGCGCGGCTTTGGCCGCCGACAGCCGGAGTTCGAGAACCTCACGCATGATTAGAAGTGCACTCCAGGCAGCGGGTACTTCGAGTACACCTCTTTCATGATTTCGATCTGCCGCTCAGGTGAAGGAGGAGGTTGGTTATACGAGTGCTTCTGTTGGAACTCCGTGGTGATGAGTCTGTGGTAGGCAGGATCCAGACTCACCGTGGGGCCGTTCTTATCTCCACCCAGATAGATGGAATGAACATGGTGCTTCTGCGTGGGTTGCCCGTAGAGGTTCGCATGCTTGCGCCTGGCTTCCGCCATTCCCTGATCGAAACGCTCATGCGCCACCTTCGGGTCGAGCCAGCGCGTCATCGCCGCTTCGACAGGAGTGCGCTTCTTCTGGGGTTGGGCCGCAGCGGGAGCCTGGGGCGCGGCGGGAGTGTTCTTCTTGGAAGGAAGCCGGGGTGGCCGGCCCCGGCCTGCGATGGCTTCCGGGCTCCCTTGTCCCGCCGAGTACCAAGAGGAGAGCAGGGCTTCAGGTGAGTTCGCGCACCCACTGAGAAGTGCCAGGCAGAAAGCCAGTACGATCCATGCTCTCGTCATCTGCTTCCTCCTGGACGCGCCCCCTGATTCTTATTCAGGGGGCCTGCCGCGTGTGCCGCGAAGGCTAGGTGCCCGTGGGCGGAGGCGTCACGCGCGGAGGCGCGCTCCCATCGTGCGTGGGCACCAGGCGCAGCTGCCCGGGGTTGGCGGCGGCGAACTTCGCGTCCACGTCGCGCTCCAGGTACGTGTAGCCGGACAGGCCTTCCTCGTACATGCGCAGCAGCGTGCGCGACTCGTCCAGCGAGATGCGGCCGTTGCGCAGCGCCACCTCGGTGAACTTGCGCAGCCGCGCCACCAGATCGTCCTTGTTGTAGCTCACGTAGTGGAGCACCTCTGTCACGGTGTCTCCCTCCACCACGTTGTCGATCAGGTAGCCCCCGTTGGGCGCCAGCGACACCTGCACCGCGTGCGTGTCTCCGAACAGGTTGTGCAGGTCGCCCAGGATCTCCTGGTACGCACCCACCAGGAAGATGCCCAAGAGGTAGTCGTCCTCGTTGAGCGAGTGCAGCTCCAGCGCGTCCTTCACCTCGCGCTTGTCGATGAAGTGCTCGATCTTCCCGTCCGAGTCGCAGGTGATGTCCGCCAGCACCGCCCGCCGCGTGGGCTTCTCGTTGAGCCGGTGGATCGGCATCACCGGGAAGAGCTGATCAATCGCCCACGAGTCCGGCAGCGACTGGAACACCGAGAAGTTGCAGAAGTACGTGTCCGACAGCTGCTTCTCCAGCGCCTCCAGCTCCTCGGGAATCTCTCCCGCCTCCCGGGCGATCCGCATGATCTTGTGGCAGATGGCCCAGTAAGCGTTCTCCGCCGCCACGCGCTGCTCCAGCGATAGGTGGCCCAGCGAGAACAGGGTGAGGCTCTCCTCCTTGGAGTCCTGTGCGTCGTGCCAGGACTCGAGCAGGTTCTTGTTCGTCACGTCCCGGAGCGTGCTCACCAGGTTGCGCACCACGGAGGGAGCCTTGTCGTCCGTCTTGTCCGCGCTGGCCACCGAGTCGAACTCGCTGGTGCCCAGCACGTCCACCACCAGGATCGCGTGGTGGGCCACGATGGCGCGGCCCGACTCGGACACCAGCGTGGGGTGTGGCACGCCCGCCCGATCACACGCCTCCATCACGCCGAACACCACGTCGTTGGCGTACTCCTCGGTGGTGTAGTTCATCGACGAGGTGAAGTTCGTCTGCGAGCCGTCGTAGTCCACGCCCAGGCCGCCGCCCACGTCCAGGTACTTCAGCGGCGCGCCCTGGCGGGCCACCTCCACGTAGAAGCAGCCCACCTCGCGCAGCGCGTTCTTCACGTTGCGGATGTTGGAGATCTGGCTACCCAGGTGGAAGTGCAAGAGCTCGAAGTTGGCCAGCAGCCCCGTCTCCCGCATGAAGGCGATGGACGCCATCAGCTCCGAGGAGGTGAGGCCGAACTTGGACCGGTCACCGCCCGAGGCCTCCCACTTGCCCGCGCCACGCGTGGACAGGCGCACCCGCACGCCCAGCCGCGGCGCGATGCCCGTGCGCCGCGCCACCTCGGCGATCAGCGGCAGCTCGCTGGGCTTCTCCACCACCAGGATGACCTTGCGGCCCAGCCGGGAGAAGAACAGCGCCGTCTCCACGTACTCCTCGTCCTTGTAGCCGTTGCAGATGACGAGCGCGTCCTCGTTGTCCAGGAGCGCCATCACCGCCAGCAGCTCCGGCTTGCTGCCCGCCTCCAGGCCGTAGCCGTACTGCTTGCCCGTCTCGACGATGGTCTCCACCACGTACCGGTGCTGGTTCACCTTGATGGGGTACACGCCCCGGTACTGGCCCTTGTAGTTCTGCTCGGTGATGGCCTTCTTGAAGGCCTCGTTGAGGTGGATGACGCGGTGGCGCAGCACGTCCGTGAAGCGGATCAGCAGCGGCAGCCCGATGCCCCGGCGCCGCACCTCGTCCACCAGCTCCTTCAGGTCCATGGTGGAGCCCTGGGGCCCGTCCGGGTGGACGCACACATGACCCTTGTCGTTGATGCCGAAGTAGGGGTTGCCCCAGTTGCGGATTCCGTACGTCTCCAGGGCGTCGGCCAGGGTCCAGCGGTGCTGCGGAGGGGTGGTGATGGGCATCGGTGTCTCGGGGCCTCCAGAGGCAAGGGGTTGACGCTCAACGCTTCAACCCGATGGAAGCGCGCAACTATAGGGAAAGCGCCCCGGCTTCAATAGCCGACTGTTCGAGGGGCAAGCGAGCGGACGGCGGGGAAGATCCGCGCCCGGGGGACGGTGTGCCCCTTCAGGTTTCATTCCTACCCTTCTGTCGAACACTGGGAGGCCGCGTGGACCGAAGGGGAGGGTACATGGAGTCGTCCGCACGCAGGGAAGACGCACCGATACTGACGCCGCGCCAGATCTTCGAGCGGCTGGATCGCTACGTCATTGGCCAGGAGGACGCCAAGCGGGCGGTAGCCATCGCCGCGCACAACCACTTGAAGCGGATTCAGGCCAAGCGGTTGCGCCGCACGTCGATCATCAAGAAGTCCAACATCCTGCTCATCGGGCCCACCGGAAGCGGCAAAACCCATATTGCCCGCAACCTGGCGGAGATCCTCTCGGTGCCGTTCACCACGGTGGACGCCACCGAGTACACGGAGGCCGGCTACTACGGCAAGGACGTGGAGGTGATGGTCTCGGATCTGCTCTTCAAGGCCAACCACTCCATCGAGGACACGCAGCGGGGCATCATCTTCATCGACGAGGTGGACAAGATCGCCCGCCGCTCGCAGGGCGCGCGCAACGGGGCGGGCAGCCGCGACATTGGTGGCGAGGGCGTGCAGCAGGCGCTGCTCAAGCTGCTGGAGGGGCGTGAGGTCTTCGTGCCGATGAACGTCACCCAGGCGTGGAACAAGAGCGACTTCGTGCAGGTGGACACGCGCGACATCCTCTTCATCTGCGCGGGCACGTTCTCGGACCTGCACGAATACGGCGAGGGTACCACCCGGGCGCTGGGCTTCGGGGCCGAGGAGGCGGCGCGGCGGGTGCAGAAGCGCATCAGCGTGAAGCAGCTGGTGGACTTCGGCATGCTCGCGGAGTTCCTCGGCCGCCTGCCGGTGATGGTGCAGCTGCAGGCGCTGGGCGAGGACGATCTACTGCGCGTGCTCACCGAGCCGCCGGATTCGATCATCCGCGAGTTCCGCGAGCTGCTCTCCTACGACGAGGTGGAGCTGGACTTCGGCGAGGACGGGCTGCGCGAGGTGGTGCGCTTCTCGGTGGAGAAGGGGCTGGGGGCCCGCGGCCTGCGCTCCATCCTGGAGTACGTGATGGCGGATGTGATGTTCGAGGCGCCCGAGCACCGCCGCCGGCAGCTGCGCGTGGACGCCGACTTCGTTCGCGCGCGCCTGCACCGCCTGGACGCGGCCCAGCTCAGCGTCTAGGGCTTGTTGAGGCTCAGCCGGGGGCCTGTGCCCTCGGTTGGTCTGGACCCAGCAGGTAGGCTTCTGTAAGACCGCCGAAACCTGGGAAGATTCTGCTTCCCCGTGGAGGCGAGTCGATGAGCGGTCCGGAGCAAGAGCCCAAGGCCGAGCCGCCTCCGGAAGCGCCCGCGGCGGAGTGGGGCGCGCCCACGGTGGTGCGGTCCGGGAGCGCGCAGGAGCCGGTGGCCGCCGAGGGCCCCGAGCTGCCGGCGCTGATGCCGGGCAACACGCTGGCGGGCCGCTACACGGTGCTCGACAAGCTGGGCCAGGGCGGCATGGGCGTGGTGGTGGCCGCGTATGACGCGCGGCTGGACCGGCGCGTGGCGCTCAAGCTGCTGCGGCGCCTGGAGCGGGGTGAAGGCGAGGAGCTGGAAGAGGCGTGGCTGGTGCGCGAGGCCCAGGCCATGGCCAAGCTGAGCCATCCCAACGTGGTGGCCGTCTACGACGCGGGCACCCTGGAGGATGGCTCGATCTTCATCGCCATGGAGTACATCCAGGGGCAGAACCTGCGGCGTTGGCGCAACCAGGAGCCGCGTGCCTGGCGCCAGGTGCTGGAGGCCTACGTGGCGGCAGGGCGGGGGTTGGCGGCGGCCCATGCGGCGGGCCTCATCCACCGCGACTTCAAGGCGGACAACGTTCTGGTGGGGCAGGATGGGCGCGTGCGGGTGACGGACTTCGGTCTGGCTCGCACGCAGAGTGCCGCGGAGTCGGGCGGCCAGGCTCCGGCACTGCCGCGGCCATCGCAGGAGCCCGTAGCGCCCTCCAGGGCCCGGGCTTCGACGGATCTGATGGAGACCGCGCGCCCGTCGGGCTCGTGGACCAGTGCCCCCACGCTGCCCGGCTTGTTCATGGGCACGCCGGCGTACATGGCTCCGGAGCTCTTCCGAGGCAGCCCGGCGGATCTGCGCACGGATCTGTTCGCCTTCTGTGCCTCGCTGTACGAGGCGCTTTTCGGACAGCTGCCCTTCAAGGGCTCGAGTCCCACGGACTTCACCCGCGCGCAGCTCGAGGGCAAGGTGGCGACGCCGCCCGAGGCCTCGGAGGTGCCGGCGTGGGTGACGCGCACGGTGCTGTGGGGGCTGCAGCCGGAGCCTGCGCGGCGCCCACCCTCGATGGAAGCGCTGCTGGCGGCGCTGCAGAAGGATCCCGAGGTGAAGCGCAGGATGCTGCTGCGCCGGGGCACGGTGGGGCTGACGATGGTGGGGTTGGCGGCGCTGGCGGTGTGGGGGTGGACGCGCCAGCAGACGCCGGTCTCGGACTGTGCCTCCGTGCAGCGGCAGCTCGACGGGGTGTGGGATGCGGGGGTGAAGGCCCGGGTGCGCGAGGCGATGCTCGGCTCGCAGCTGTCTTATGCGCCGGACACCTTCTCCCGCGTCTCCACCGTGCTCGATGACTACGCGGAGGGCTGGGTGACGCAGCGCCGCGAGGTGTGTGAGTTCGCGCGGCAGCAGGCAATTCAGGCCCAGGGGCTGTCCGTGCGCCGGGAGTACTGCCTGGAGCGGCGGCGCAGCCAGCTGCGGGCGCTCACGGAGCTGCTCGCCCGGGCGCCGGACCGCGAGCTGGTGCCCAAGGCGGTGCAGGTGGCCCAGTCGCTGCCTCCGCTGGAGTACTGCGCGGATGTGAAAGCGCTGACGGCGGCCGTGCCTCCTCCCGAGGACCCGGCGCTCCGGGTGAAGGCCGAGTCCCTTCAGCAGGAGCTGGATGGGCTGGAGGCACTGCTGGATGCCGGTAAGTACAAGGATGCGTTGGCCCGGGCCGACACGCTGCTGAGTCAGGCCGGGCAGGTGGGGCACATGCCGCTGCACGCCCGGGCCCTGTTCCTGGCCGCGCTCGCGCGCGATGGCACCGGGGACTACAAGGGCGCCGAGGACCTGGCGAGGCAAGCGTCGGTCCTGGCGGCACGCAGCAAGGAACTGGTGGTCGCCGCCCGCGCGTCAGGGCTGGTGCTCTTCCTGACGGGGTACCGCCAGGCGCGACACCAGGACGCGACGCTGCTGAAGCTGGGCGTGGACATGGCCGTGGAGCTGGTGGATGACGATCTGATCCGGGCCAACGCCTTCAACACGCAAGGTATCCTCCTCTCGGTGCAGGGGCGCTACGAGGAGGCGCGGCAGCAGTACGAGCGGGCAGTGGCCCTGCGCGAGAAGGTGCTGGGGCCGGAGCACCCCGTGGTGACGCCCTCGCTCAACAACCTGGGCAACGTGCTGGAGGAGATGGGGCGGTACGAGGAGTCTCGGCGGATGCACGAGCGGGTGCTGGCCATCCGCGAGAAGGTGCTGGGACCGCAGCACCCGGACATGGCCAGCGCACTGGGCAACCTGGGCAATGTGCTCACCTCGCTGGGCCGGTACGAGGAGGCGCTGGCCAAGCACGAGCGGGCCCTGGCGGTGAGGGAGCAGGCCCTGGGCGCCGAGCACCCGCTGGTCGCCAACACGCTCACCAACCTGAGTGACTCCCTGCGGACACTGGGACGGTATGAGGAGTCCCAGCGGATGATCGAGCGCGCCCTGGCGATTCAGGAGAAGGCGCTCGGCGCGGAGCATCCCCGGATCGCCGTCACGCTCTACAGCTTCGGCCTGGTGCTCGAGGGCCTGGGCCAATACGAGCAGGCGCGGCAGGAGTACGAGCGGACCCTGGCGATTCAGGAGAAGGCGCTCGGCGCCGAGCACGGCGATCTGGGCGACCCCCTGAGCGGCCTGGGCCGTCTGGCCGAGGCCCAGGGCCGGTACGAGGAGGCGCGGCAGAAGTACGAGCGCGCGCTGGCCCTGCGCGAGAAGGGGTTGGGAGCCGAGCACGTCCAGGTGGCCAACTCCCTGAACGAGCTGAGCTCGGTGCTCACGGTGCTCAAGCGGTACGAGGAAGCCGAGCGGTTGAGCGCACGGGCCCGGGCTGTCATGGAGAAGGCGCTGGGGCCTGGGCACCCGGAGCTGGCGGACTCACTGCTGGTCGCGGGCAGGCTGAGGCTGGCCCGGGGCAAGCCCGAGGAGGCAGTTCCCCTGCTGGAGCAGGCGCTGGCGATCAGCTCGCCCCAGCTCCGGGCCCGGAGCCAGTTCTCCCTGGCGCAGGCGCTCTGGGCCGTGGGCAAGGAGCGGCCGCGCGCGGTGGCGCTGGCCACCCAGGCCCGCGAGTACTGGCAGGGGCTGGGCCACCCGGGGCTCAGCGAGGCCTCGCGCTGGCTCACCGCGCACGCTTCACGGTGAAGTGAGCCTTCGGGAGGCCGGAGGTTCAGCGCTCCGAGGCCCGGGAGGCGGCGCCCAGCCGGGCGGCGAACTCCGGATCCTGGATCAGCTGAAGAATCAGGTTGTTGCGCAGCAGCGCGCGGCTGTCTCCCTGTTCCAGCGCCCGGCGCAGGGAGTCGTCCTTGAGCGCTTTCTGGAAGCGAGGATCCTGCCGCAGCGCCTTGTAGGCCGGATCGTCCCGCAGATTCGCGGCCTTGTTCGGATCGGTGCTCGCCCGCACCACCTGGACGAAGTCCTTCAGGGGCGCGAACTGCGTCATCTCGAACAGGTTGTGCTTGCGCACCAGGGCGAAGGCCTTCGAGTCCTTGGGCGAGGTGTTCAGCTTCTTGCCGGCCACCACCACGTGCTCCTCGGCGAAGCTCAGTGCGCTCAGCAGCACGTACGCGATGAAGGCCACCTTCGCCCCGCCCAGCACGAAGCCGATGGCGCGGTCCGGCCCCCGGTTGTTCGGATCCCGGCCCGTCATCACCCGCTGCAGCAGCGCGCCCAGCGCATAGCGCACTACCACCAGGGTGAAGATGAACAGCAACATCGAGCCCAGCACCACGCCGATGAGCAGCGGCGTGCCCAGCGCCTCCGCCAGCCGGGGCCCCACCACCGAGCCCAGCTTCCGCGACACGAAGTACGCCGCTACCAGCCCCACCATGTGGGCGATCTGCTTGGCCGCCCCGGTGAAGGCCCCCAGCAGCGCGAAAAACAGCACCACGCAGAGAATGGTGAGATCGATCGCCACGGCGCTGCACCTTTCCTACCGCTGGCCGCCCGTCACTTGATCTTGAAGGACTCGCCCTTGGCCTTGGACTCTTCGTTGAGCTTCTTCTGCGCCTCGGCGAGCTTCTCCTTGTACCGCGCGTTGGAGGACTCGTACGTGAGCGCCATCTTCAGGTTGCGCTCGGCCGAGGCCCACCGGCCCGCCTCCAGGTCCGCCGCGCCCTGCTGGTAGAACTGGCGGCCCTTGGGGTGGGTGCCGATCTGCTCCTCCTGCTCCTTTTTCGCCGCGGCCTTGGTCTCCGCCTCGGAGGCCTCGGTGAAGCGCAGCTTCTGCGCACGCTCCGGGCCGGTGATGTCCGCCACGTACTTGCGGCGCTTGGTGTCGTCGCGCAGGACGTAATAGGCCTCGGTGACGCGCTTGTAGAGCTCGTTCACCTGGTCCTTCAGCGTCTTCGACTCGAGCTGGTAGAAGCGATCCGGGTGGTACGTGCGGCTCTCGCGGTAGAAGGCCTTCTTGATGTCGCCCGGAGTGGCCTCCCTGGGCAGCTGCAGCACCTCGAAGTAGTCGAGCTGGTCCAGCTTCGCGCAGCGGGCCTCGAGCTCCGCGACCTGGCTCGGGTCGAGCGTGCCCTTGGTTCCGGCGGCCTCGGGAGGAGGCGGCGGCGGGGCGGAGGGAGGCGGCGGTGGCCGGGCGGAAGCCATCGGCGGCACCCCGGGAGCAATCCCCGGAGCTACGGGAGGCACCCCGGGAGCCATGCTCATCGCCGGCGGACGAGGCGGGCCGGACGGAGCCGCACCCGGTGGAGGCCGCGGAGGCGTCCCAGCCGGAGCCACGGCGGGAATGCCCGTGCGCGAAGGAGGCCGCTGGCCCGCGGCAGGCACCGCCGGAGTCACCGTGGGAAGGCCGGAGCGAGAAGGAGGCCGCTGAGTCTCAGCGGGAGGCGGCGGGGGCCCTCCCGGTGCGGCAGGAGGCCGCTGGACCGCGGCACCACGGGTCACCGAGGAAGCCAGCGCGGGGAGCGAGGCCGTGGGCCGGACCGTGGGCCGCTGCTGAGACGGGCCGCTCTGTACGGGCGGCGGCGGAGGCTGTCCCACGGCGAGCACAGGCGGCGGCCGAGGCGGCCCACCGGCGGCGGCGGGAGGAGGCGGCGGCGTTGCCGGGGGACGAGGCGTGCCGCCGGGAGGCGTGCCAGGAACCGGTGGCGGCGTTCCCCCGACGGAGACCGGGACGATGCCGGCCAAAGTGGGCCGGTGCACCGGAGCAGCGGGAGAGTTCGGCGTGGGCGCGTCCAGCGAGAGCCCTGGGCCCGGCTGCGGCGTGACCGAGATGGGGGTGAGGCCCTGCACCGTGGGCCGGTTGGCCACGGCGGCGGGGATGGTGGGCGCGGCAACACCGGGCGAGGGCGGCGGCCTGGCGCCAACGGGGCGGATGCCCGGCACGGTGGGGCGCTCGGAAGAGGGCACCGAGGGAATCGCCGCCACGGTGGGACGGGTCCCCACCGGAGTGCCCTTCGCGGGCGGAGCCGCCGGAGCAGCACCCGCCGGAGGACGGGGAGGCTGGGCCGCGGGCGGACCGGGAGGACGGGGCGTGGCGGCCGCGGGGGCCGCCGGCTGAGCGGGAACAGCCCCGGAGGACACGGTGCGCGGCGGAGTGCCCACGGCGGGCAGGGGCTGGGCCACGGGAACGCCGGGGCGGGCCGCAGGGGCGGCTCCCGGAGTCGTGGGGCGCGGAGCCGCAGCGGGGGGCGTCCCTGCTGTCGCGGGCCGAGGCGCGGCGGCCGGCGTCGCGGGACGCGCGGCGCTGCCGGGGCCGGGGGGCGGCCCTGGGGGTTTGCCGGTGTTCTGGTCAGGAGGGGTGGACATCGGCAGTGCCTGCTAGGCCTCTCAGGCCACGTCGGGGAGGTCGGCGCTGTGGCCGGCCAGTTGGATCTGGCGGGTGGCGTCGATGGAGCGCTGGATGTCGGCTTCGGACATGCCCGAGGACAGCGTGAGGGTGGTGGTCGTCCGCTGGCCCGTCTCCGTGTCACACGCGGACACGTTCACCATGCCGTTGGTGTCGATCTCGAACGTCACTTCGATCTTCACCTCGCCACGGTAGCCGATGCGGAAGCCGGAGAACTCGAACTCGCCCAGCATCTCGCACTCGTCGGCCCGGTTGGACTCGCCCTGGTACACCCGGATCTTCACCTTCTCCTGGCCGTCGCGGCTGGTGGTGAACGTCTTCGAGCGGTCGATGGGCACCGGCGTGTTCTTGTCGATGATCTTCTCGGTGTACCCGCCCACCGTGCCGATGCGCAGCGTCAGCGGGGTGACGTCCACCAGGAACGTCTCGGTGCCCGCGTCCAACAGCGCGTTGGCCTGCAGGCACGCCCCCAGCGCCACCACCTGGTCCGGGTTGATGCCCTCCATGGGCTCCTTCTGGAAGTAGTGGCGCACGGAGTTGCGGATGATGGGGAGCCGGGTGGGACCACCCACCAGGATGACGGCGTCGATGTCCGAGGCCGTCAGCCGGGCGCTCTGCAGCGCCTCGTCGCAGACCTTGAACGTGCGCTGCACCAGGTCCATCACCATGCGGTTGAACTGATCCTGGGTCAGGTGGTTCTTCAGGTCCATCACGTTGCCGTTGGCGTCCTGGCAGATGCCCTGGCAGAGGATGTCCGCGGTGCCGTACTGGCCCACGTCGATCTTCGCCCGCTCGGCCGCGTCCTTCAGCATCTGCAGGCAGAACTTGTTCTGGCGCAGATCCAGCCGCGTCTTGGCCAGGAAGTCCTCGGCCATCCACGTCATGATGCGGTCGTCGAAGTCGTCGCCGCCCAGGTACGTGTCACCCGCGGTGGACAGCACCTCGAACACGTCCTTGCCGATCTCCAGGATGGACACGTCGAACGTACCGCCGCCCAGGTCGTACACGACGACGCGCTGGTTCACGTCACGGCCGAAGCCGTAGGCGAGCGCCGCGGCGGTGGGCTCGTTGAGGATGCGCAGCACCTCGAGCCCGGCGATGCGGCCCGCGTCCTTGGTGGCCTGGCGCTGGTTGTCGTTGAAGTACGCGGGCACGGTGACGACGGCCTTGGTCACCTCGCGGCCCAGGTACGTTTCGGCCACCGCCTTCATCTCCTTGAGCACCAGCGCGGAGATCTCCGGCAGCGAGTACGTCTGCCCACGCGCCTCGATGCGCACCGAGTTGTTGTCGCCCTCGACGATGTTGTACGGCATCACCGCCTGGGCCTTCTTCACCTCGTCGGAGAAGTAGTACCGGCCGATAAGCCGCTTGGCGGAGTACACCGTGGCCTCGGGCGCGGTGATGATGTTCTTCTTGGCGGCGTTGCCCACCAGCACCGAGCCGTCCTCCAGGAACGACACGCACGAGGCATGGGTCGACTCTCCCCACTCGTTGGGGATGACCACCGGCTGACCGTCCTGGACCACCGCCACGCACGAATACGAGGTGCCGAGGTCAATGCCGATCGCGATCTCGTCCGACATTCCGTCTCCGCTGAAGTCCTGCACAAGCGCAGGGGCTCTCAAAGTCGCGTAAAGCGCGAGGATGTTAGGCAGCCCTGGCCGGTTGTGTCAAACGTTCTGTCGGGTCAAATCTCAGCCATTTCAAGGGCTTAGAGCCTGTGGAGGAGGCTGGGGAGCGTGGGTTGAGGGGGGGGGCGGGCGTCATTATCTATGGAAGGGGCCACGGGGCTCCTCAGGGGGTCATCTTCCATGTCCGTTGTCCTCGGTGTGCTGACGTCCGATCCGAACCTGCTGCGGTGTGAGTTGGAGCGGTTGAAGGGGCAGGTGGCCTTGCAAGCGGAGCCCCGGGCCAACGCCGTGGGGGTGGGGACGTACGCGGACGGCGAGGTGCTGCTGCGGCGGCTGGCGAGCGACGTGGGGATGACACTTTCCTCGCTGGTGCCGCCGCACGAGTCGGGAGCGCTGGTGTTCCACGCGGGGCGGCTGCCGGTGGGCATGTCGCTGGAGGAGAACACTCAGCCCTTCCGCGCGCGCAACTGGCTGTTCGCGCACCAGGGAGCGCTCAATGGCTTCGAGCGGCTGAGGGGCGCGCTGTTGGAGGAGCTTCCAGACTTCCTGCGGTGGCAGATCAACGGGGCGACGGACAGCGAGGTGATGTTCGCGCACTTCCTGCGGCTGCTGAAGGAGCGGGGGCGCACGGAGGATCCGCGGCTGGAGGCGCAGGTGGCGGGCCTGCTGCTGGGGGAGACGGCGCGGCAGATGGAGCGCGTGGCGGCCGAGTCGGGGGCGGCGCGCACCTCCACGTTGAACTTCGTGGCGACCAATGGGCGCAGCCTGCTGGCGACGCGCTCGGGCGAGGCCCCGCTCTATTACACGCGGCTGGAGGGCACGGATCGCTGCGAGGTGTGCGGCATCGGCCCGAAGACGCCGGAATCGCAGCCGGCCCTCATCGCCCACCGGCGCCAGCGGGTGGTGGTGGTGGCCAGCCACGTGAAGCGCCCGGCTGGCTGGGTGGAACTGACGCAGGGCACCACGCTGGTGGTGAGCGAGGACCTTCAGGTCCGGCACCTGCCCGTCGCGACGGAGCGGGGCGAGGCCTCCGAGGCCAGGTAGGCACCTGGCCCTCGCTTGTCTGCCCGTCCAGGGAATCGCCGCTACTGCTGAGAAATCAGCGCGGGCGGCTCGCCACGGAGCACGCACAGGTTCGTGCTCTGCTCACACGTCGTGGGGAACGCCGGATCGATGGACAGGCCCGGCTGCGGCTGCTGGCACACAGAGGGATCCCTCACGCCGCTACGCAGGCACCGGATCGCCGGGAACATGCCCACCGCCTTGTACGTCGCCGTGCAGTCTCCCTCCGAATAGACCAGGTCCGCTGTCCACTGCGTGCCCGGAATGGCCGCCGAGCCCTGCACCCGCAGGTTGCTCCACTGATAGCGGGTGTCCACCGTCGTCCCGTTGGACTGCACCACCAGCTGCTGTGCCTCATTGAAGCTCGGGGCCTCGCACACCTCGTTGTCCCCCGGGTACTCCGTGGTGAAGTCCCCCGTGGCGGTGATGGAGTGCTCCGGATCCGGATCCTTGCCCGTGTTGGCCGCCAGCGGCGCCGGCTTGAACACCACGGAGGGCGGTATGCCCGACCCCGGCGTGCGGAAGATCTGCGCTCCCACGATTTCGGCGGTCTTGTTGGCGCAGGTGCCGCTACCGCTGACGAGCGTGTAGCGCACCGCATGTTCGCCGCGGCCCACCGTGCACTGGGGCCGTGGCTGCTCGTCGTCACACGCGCTCAGGAGCGCCGCGCTCCCGGCCGTCACAATCCACGCGAAGGCTCGAAGTGTCTTCATGAGATGGGGCTCCGCTTAGAAGGCCAGCCGCGCGCCCAGCCGGATGCTGCGGGGCGACTGGTACGCCGTGGGCCGGCCGTAGTTGGGGTTGACGGCGACGCTCAGGTTCTCCAGGTCTTCCTTCGTGCCACCGATGATCGCCGGCACGTTGTTGAGCGTGTAGCGCTGGTCCGCGGCGGTGTACGCCTGGAAGTTGAACAGGTTGAACACGTCCAGGCTCACCGTGGCCACCATGCCGCCGGTGAGCCGGTAGTTGGCGCTCAGCCGCGTGTCGATGTTGTGCACGAACGGCAGCCGGCCCTCCGCGCCACGCGGCAGGAGGAAGGTGAAGTCTGGACCGTAGATGGGGTGCCCGGCCGTGACGTTGAGCGGTGTGCCCGAGTTACCCCGGTAGCTCAGGCCCAGGTTCATGCTCAGCTTGGGCGTGAGCGGGAACTCCCTGGCTCCGTTGATCTTCAACTGGTGGGTGCGATCCAGCAGCAGCAGGCCCGTCTTGTTCTCGGTGAGCGAGATGAGATCGAAGTCCGAGGTGATGTTGGGCGCCAGCTGCAGGTTCTCGGGCCGGAACAGGCCCGAGTAATTCCCCCACAGACGCGACCAGGTGTAGTTGGCTTGCAGCAGCCACAGGTCCGTGAAGGCTTTATTCACCGAGAGCGTCATGGCGTCGTAGTTGCGCACCGCCCGGGGGAACTCGGAGGCGATCCCCTCGCCCGGGTTGCCGATGAAGTAGTTGGTGGCCTCGTTGCGGGACATGTCCTCGATGATCGAGTTCATTTCCCGGCGCGTGTAGACAATGCCCACCGAGAGCGCGGCCGAAGGAATGAGCTCGTACTCTCCGCCCACCACCCACTCGTCCGAGGACTGGGGCTTGAGATTCGGATCCACCGGGCTGTTGATGGCGAACGTCTGGTTGTACTTGCGGCTGAGCAGGTTCGCATTCGGGTTGATGATGACGTTGCGGTCATCGCGGCAGTCCTCGTACGCCGCCTCATCGCGCCGCAGCGGTTCGCACCCGGGAGCGTCGCCAATCGCCGCGCGGTTACGGTTGGCTTGAATGCGGGTGATGTTGGAGAACTGCGAGTTGAACATCGTCAGCACCGCGTTCTGGTAGTAGCGCGCGAAGCTGGCGTAGAGCTTGGAGCGGCCCTTCTGGGTCGGATCGTAGATGATGCCCACGCGCGGCGAGAGCTGGTTGCCCAGCGTGAAGGCCACGTCTCCGCCCGTGCCGTAGATGGTCTGCGTGTCGTAGCGCACGCCCATGTTGAGGGTGACCTTGTCCATCACGCTCCACGAGTCCTGGATGAAGCCGCCCACCGCCAGCGCCCGGGTGGAGGTGTTCACCTCGGGCTGGATGACCACCTGGTCCGGCCCGGTGAGGTAGCCGAACGCGCGGAAGTCCTGGAAGGTCTGCCCGTTGACGTTCTCCCGGTAGAGCACCGTGCCCGAGTAGGCGCGCGTCTCGCGGTTGATCATGCTCTCGATGTCGATGCCGGCCTTGATGACGTGGTGGCCCCGGGCGGTGACCAGCAGGGTGCCCACCGTGTTGAACTGGTAGCGGTCCACGTCGCGATCCAGCAGAAAGCCCGGGCCGCCCAGCAGGTACGTGGCCACCGGGCAGCGCTTGGCGCCCACCGTGCCGGCCGGCTCACACACCGACGGATCCGGTAGCTGCTCGAAGTCGTTGATCGAGTAGAAGGCCGTGCGCTGCATCTCGAACTGGGGCACTCCGGACAGGCCGGTGGCATTGCCAATGCCGCTGCCATCCGAGGGCAGGCTGGTGTCGATCTGGTGGTGCCAGCCCACGTTGGTGTCCAGCAGGATGCGCTTGTCCAGGAAGGACGAGGTGATCTTCAGGGACAGGTCGCGCGCCCGCACCGCGTTGCGGTGGGCGAAGGCGGTGTAGTCGCCCGCGATGTTGGCCACCTCGACGGCGTTGTCCTCCACGCGGTAGGCGAAGCGGCCGTCACCACCCGAGGTGGTGGGCGCGCCGAAGACGGAGAACGTCACCTGATGGTCCGCGTGGGCCTGCCAGGTGAGCTTGCCCAGGTACTGAATCGTGCGCTGATCGGCGAAGTAGTTCTTCGTGGTGCCGGGGATGCGCTCGGTGACGTTGAAGCCGTTCTCGTTCTGGACGTAGTTGCCGTTCTCGTCGAGCACGAAGGCGTTGAGGTTGCGCTCGAGGATGCGGCGGGTGAACGAGGGCGCCACGCCCACGTAGAACCAGAGCTTGTCCTTGATGATGGGGCCGCCCAGGTCTCCGCCGAAGTCACCCATGTTCCCCAGCCGCTGATCAGTGGTGATGACGCTGCCCTGCGTAATCACCCGGGTGGGGCTGGCCTCGAAAGCGCCGGGGGTGATGTTGGTGAAGAGCGAGCCGTGGAACTCGTTGGAGCCCGACTTGGTGACAGCGGTGATGACACCGCCCGTCGAGCGGCCGAACTCGGGCATGAAGCCGCCGGTGATGACGTTCACCTCCTGGATGAACTCGACGGAGATGGGCGAGCCCAGCACGCCCACCGCGGGGTTGCCGATGGACAGGCCGTCCACCAGGAAGCCGTTCTCCGGCGAGGTGGTGCCGTTGAGCGAAACACCGTAGGCGTCCGAGGTGGCACCCGGGGCCAGCTCGGCCAGGCTCTCGAAGGAGCGGGCCGCGGCGCCCTTGGAACCAGGGCGCACCACGGCGATGTTGCGCACCAGGTCCGGGTCCACGCTGAGGCCCGTGCGGGTAGAGCCCACGTCGATGGCGGGCGGGGCGGCGGTGAGCTCGATGGTCGTCTGGAACTCGTCCGGCAACAGCTGCGCGTTGAGGCGGATGGTGCGGTTGAGGCGCAGGGTGATCTCCGCGCGCGAGTAGGCCTGGAAGCCCTCCTTCTCGAAGCGCAGGGTGTAGACGCCCGGCGGCAGCTGCGGCAGCCGGTACAGGCCCGTGCTGTCGGTGACGGTGACCTCCTCACCCTGGAGCGCAGAAGAGGTGGCCGTGACGGTGACGTCGGCGACGGGCTGCTGGTTGCTGGCATCCACCACGTTGCCCGTGATGACGGAACCGCTCTGCTGCGCCAGGGCCGCGGGTGCCCACAAGGCCATGCCCAGCGCGAGCACCACCGCCAGCGCGAGCGGCTGACTTCTCTGAAGACGAACTTTCACCGGAACTGCCCCCTCGGGAGAGGCGCCCGTTCGCTCCTGGCGCGGGCGCCGACAGGCGTCAGCTATAGCCCAGCAGTTGACGAATAGTGAACACGGGTAAAACCCTACCCACTCAAGGGCCTCCGAAGAAGGAGACCTCCAGGAAGCGGACGTAGAGGTTGCAGGCGGCGTGAAAGAGGGCGGCGCCCAGCACGGTGCCGGTGCGCTCGCGCATCCAGCCGAACAGCAGCGCGGGGAAGAAGACGGACAGGCGCCACACCTGGAAGATGGCCAGGTGGCCCAGGGCAAACAGCACCGCGGTGAGCCAGAAGGCGGGCCCCAGCCGCACGCCGAGCACCTTGCGCCCTTGAGGCCACGCGTCCCGCAGGCGTGTCTGCATGTAGCCCCGGTAGAAGAACTCCTCGGGCAGGGCGACGACGAAGAGCTGATCCACCACCCATTCGCCGAAGCGCGGCGGCAGCCGGGGCACGAATTGCGCCGGGCCGTTGTGGGGCGTGAGCATCCGGGCCAGCTCCGTGGGCAGCAGCGGCACCACCTCCGACCAGGCAGCGAAGCCCAGGAAGAAGAGGGGAAAGACGAGGAGGCTCAGCCCGAGGAACAGCTTCACGTCCTGGCGCCAGGCGCTCAGGGTGAGCCCGTAGTCGCGGTAGTCCTCCTCGCGCCAGCGCATGGGAATGAGCGGCAGGTAGAGGAAGCCCACCGTGGCCACCAGCTTCGGAATGCTGCTGCCGCCGAAGAAGATGAAGGCGATGACGATGCCCAGAAAGCCCAGGGCCCACAGGCCCACGACCTCTTTTACGGCGGACGGGCGCACGGGGGGAGCCACGGACACGCTCATGGACTGCCCGCCGCCGCGGTGGCGAGCTGGAGCTTCACGGAGGCCAGCGGCAGGGCCCGGCAGCCTCCTCCGCGCCGCTGCACCACGAGGGCCACCAGCCGGCCGCTCACATCGAAGAGGGGACTGCCCGGCGGCAGCGGCAGATCCACGTCCAAGAAGGGATCGGTGGAATCCTTCTTGTTGCCGCGCGCCACGGCGGTGAAGGGCATGGACACCGCTTTCTTGCCACGGCCCTGGAGCACGCCAATGAGCCACTGGCCCGCCAGGCCCTCGGGCTGCACCTTCACCGGCACGGAGGGGTAGACGCCGCTAGGCGCCGCGACCACGGCGATCTTCAGGTACGCGTTGGCGATCATCACCGCGCCCGTCACGCGCTGCCCGCCGAACTCCACGTCGGCGGTCTCCAGGCTTACGTGCTCCACGGAGGTGAGCACCTGGCCCGCGCTGCCCACGATGACACCGGGGCCGGCTCGGCGGGGCCCATGCACGCGCACCACCGAGCGCTCATACAGCTCCAGCACCGTCTGCAGGTCGGCGCGTGAAGGACGCTCGGCCCCTTCGGCATGAGCCGTGAGGCCGAGGCACAGCAACAGGAGGGTAAGAAGGCGAGGCGTCACCGCGGACGCCAGGTTAGCACCGCAGGGACTTGAGCGTAGAAATGAACCGCTCCGCCGGCAGCGTGTTGACCACATCCCCCTTGCGCGCCCAGCCCTTGCGCGCGGTGGCCACGGCAAAGGCCAGGTGGTTCAGGTCGCGCGTGTTGTGCGCATCCGCGCTCACCACCAGCTTCACCCCCCGCTCGGTCGCCTGGCGCACGTGGTCGGCCTTGAGGTCCAGCCGGGCCGGCTTGCCGTTCACCTCCATCACCACGCCCCGGGCGACGGCCTTGTCCAGCACCTCCTCCATGCGTACCGGGTACGGCTCACGCTCGTGGATGAGGCGCCCGGTGGGGTGGCCGATGATGTTCAGGTGCGGGTTGTCCATGGCGCTCAGCAGGCGCCGCGTCATCTGGTCCTCGTCCATCTTGTGCCGGATGTGCACCGAGCCGATGACCAGCTCACACCGCTCCAGCAGGCTGTCCCGGTAGTCCAGCGCTCCGCTCTCCAGGATGTCCACCTCGATGCCCTTGAGCAGCCGGATGCCCTTCACCTTCTCGTTCACCCGGTCGATCTCGTCCCACTGGCGCTTGAGATCGTCCTCCTTGAGGCCTCCGGCGTAGATGGCCGCCTGGCTGTGCTCGGTGACCGTCATGTACTTGAAGCCCAGCGCCTGGGCCGCCAGCGCCATCTCCTCCAGCGAGTTCTTCCCGTCCGACCAGGTGCTGTGGCAGTGCACCACGCCCTGCACGTCCTCGAAGGACACCAGGTCCTCCGGCAGCCGGCCCTCCAGCGCGGCCTCAATCTCGCCCCGGTCCTCGCGCAGCTCGGGGGGGATGTACTGCATGCCCAGCAGCTTGTAGAGGTCCGCCTCGTCTTTGATGGGGACCTTGGTGCCGTCCGCGCGGTGCACGCCCCACTCGGAGATCTTGTACCCCTTGTCCTGCCCCAGCCCGCGCAGGCGCACGTGGTGGGCCTTCGAGCCGGTGAAGTGGTGCAGCGCCGTGGCGAAGTCCTCGTCCGGCAGCACGCGCAGGTCCACCTGCAGGTCTCCCGCCGTCATCCGCACCGAGCACTTGCTCTCGCCCTTGCCAATCAGCACCGCCACCCCGGGCGCGTTGGCCAGCACCTCCAGCACCGGCCCGGCCTGGGGCGCGGAGGCCAGCAGGTCCACATCCGCTACCGTTTCGGCGCGGCGGCGCACGCTGCCTGCGGGGCTCACCCGCACCACCCCCGGCGCCGCCCGGAGCAGGTCCAGCAGGCCCTCCACGGTGGGCAGCACATCGCCCAGCAGCTTGCGCTGGCCGTGCACGCGCTGGTGCAGAGCGATGCCCTCGAGGATCTTCGCCTCGCTCTTGGCCCCGAAGCCCTTGAGCCCGCGCACCCGCCCGTCCCGGCAGGCCTTCTCCAGGTCCGCGACGTTGCCCACGCCCAGCTCGCGCCACAGGGTCATCACCTTCTTGGGACCCACATCCTGCAACTGGAGCATTTCCAGCAAGCCCGGGGGGAACTCGGCCTTCAGCTCCTCGAAGAGGGCGAGCTTTCCGGTGGTTACCAGCTCGGAGATCTTCTCGGCGAGCCCCTGGCCGATCCCCGGCAGCTCTTTCAGGCGGCCTTCGCGCACCAGGGCGCCCAGGTCCTGGGTCATCCCGATGACGCGGTCGGCAGCCGTCTCATAGGCGCGGACCTTGAAGGTGTTCTCCCCCTTGAGCTGAAGCAGCAGGGCGATGTCCCGGAGAATCTGGGCGACGGCGGCTTTGTCGAGCGAGTTCGGATTCACGCTAGGGAAAGTAATGCGAATGAGGTGGGCGCGCAGGCGGGCGTTATGGAGTCAGCAAGGCTCTCCCTCTGCCCGCCGGGGCAGGGTAGAAGGGTAACCGGTGGGGGCCAACCTGTCGCCGTAAGGAAGAAAAAGGCCGATGAAGATCAAGCTGGGACCCGCGGATTTTTCCGAGAAGGAGCTGCGAGGCTACGAGGTAGGCAAGCGCAACGTGTGCATCGCCAAGATCAACGGCCGCTACAAGGGGCTGGATGACTGGTGCAACCACGCGGGCTGCCTGCTGTCGGGAGGCCGCATCGAGGACAATCTGGTGGTCTGCCCCTGTCACGAGGTGGGCTTCGACATGGACACCGGGCAGAACGTGACCTCGCCGGGCATCGCCGACGACCAGCCCGTGGTGAAGGTGGAAGTGGAGAACGGGCAGCTCGTCATTGACGACGCCTCGATGAAGTAGCGCACCCGCAGCAGGGGAGGGTAGCCATGGGACACGAGGGACATGACCACGACCATGACCACGAGCACGGGCATGATCATCACCACGGTCACAAGCACGACCATCACCACCACCATCCGCACGCCGGCCACGGCCATTCGCCCTCGGCCGAGGAGCACAAGGCCCGCGCGCCCGCGCAGGTGAGCGCGTTCGTGGTGACGTGCTCGGACAGCCGGGACGAGGCGCGGGACGAGAGCGGCAAGGCGCTGCGCAGCGGCCTGGAGATGGTCGGGCATACGCTGTGTGGCTACAAGGTGGTGAAGGACGACCCGGAGGCCATCCGCGCGGTGCTCGCCGAGGCGCAGGCGGCCGGAGCCCGGGCGGTGCTCTTCAACGGAGGCACCGGGGTAGGGCGCCGGGACAGCACGGTGGAGACGCTGCGTCCGCTGTTCGAGAAGGAGCTGCCGGGCTTCGGCGAGCTCTTCCGGATGCTCTCGTTCAAGGAGATCGGCAGCGCGGCGATGATGTCGCGGGCCACCGCGGGCACCTACCAGGGGATG
>DASVVJ010000896.1:0-3497 GCA_036389955.1 Myxococcaceae bacterium | reverse complement strand
GTCCGCCTCCGCCCAGCGGGCCGAGGCTCCACCTTTCTGCCCACTCACGAACCCCATGCTCACCGCTTTCATCGTCGCCACCTCGCTCCAGGCTCAGACTCCCACTGCTCCCACGCCTCCCGCCGCGGCGGACACCGCCGCTGAGCGGGCCGCCGTCGCCGCCGAGCGGGCCGCCGCCGCCGCCGAGAAGGCCGCCGAGGCCAGCGCCCGGATGGCCGAGGCCGTGGAGCGCCTGAGCAAGTCGCTGCCGCCGCCGCCGCCCGCCGCCACGCCGGAGGCGCCTCCCGCCGAGGCGAAGAAGGAGGAGGACCCCAAGATGGACCAGTGGAAGGGCAGCATGGGCCTGGGGCTCATCTCCCTGGCGGGCAACGCCTCCACGCTGACGTTCAACGGCCTGGCGAACGCCGAGCGCAAGACGGAGAACTGGATCTACTCGCTGCGCGCCCAGGCCGTGTACGGCCGCAGCCGCCTGCCCGCCTCGGAGACCGAGCCCGAGCGCGCGCAGGTGGTGGCCCTGGGCGCGGGCCTGCAGCTGCGCGGAGACCGCCGCTTCACTCAGAGGATCAGCGGCTACGTGCTGGCCGGCGGTGAGACGGACCACATCAAGAGCGTGGAGTTCCGGGGCACCGGCGAAGTAGGGACCGGCATCGTCTTCTGGGACGAGACGAAGGAGGACGGGCGCACCTCCTCGCTGCGCACGGACCTGGCCTTCCGCTTCTCGCGCGAGACGCGCTTCCAGTACTACCCCACGCGGCTGGACGTGGCCGACCTGGACCTGGGCGGCCCGCGCGTGGGCCTGGCGCTGCGCTACAGCGTGTCCAAGGACATCGTCTTCACTCAGGACGCGGAGGCCGTGCCCAACGTGCTCGGCGATGCCCGCCTGCTCGTCAACACCACCTCGAAGCTGCTGGCGCGGCTGACCGAGTCGCTCTCGTTGGGCACCAGCTTCGTGCTCCAGTACGACAGCGCTCCGGCGGTGGGCAAGGTGTCCACGGACACCGCCCTGTCCGGCACCATCGAGATGTCCTTCTAACCCCGCCTCACCGAGCGCGCGGGCCACCTTCTTCCTTGACTTCCGGTCTTACTTCGACTTTGAATATGACATTCATTATCAATATCGAGGAGGGACTGGATGTCGAAGCGCGCGATGCGGTGGGGAGGGGTGAGCCGGGGGCTGGTAGCCTGTGCCGCGCTGGTGGCCACGGCGTGCGGTGAGCAGGAGCGTCCGGGGCCCACCGAGCCGGCCACCGAGCCGCGGTACCTCGTTCATTCGGCGGTGCAGAACGGCGGCACGCGGATGAACTACTTCACCCTGGTGGGCTCGCTCGAGGAGGCCCGGCAGCTGGACTATGCCAACTCGATCGAGCTGGCGGGCCGGCCGCGGCTCTACGCGGCGCAGGGTATCGGCTTCTTCGCCATCGGCGCTGGCGAGGCGCCCACCATCACCCGCTATGAGTTGCAGGAGGGGCGGTTGGTGCCCGGCGCCAGCCTCTCGCTGCAGGCGCAGGGCGTGCGCCAGCTGGGCGCCCAGGCGGTGCTCTTCGCCAGCCCCACCAAGGCCTACTACAAGGACGACGCTCAGGCGCAGGTCATCGTCTGGAACCCGGAGCAGATGATCATCGAGAAGGTGCTCCCGCTACCCAAGGAGCTCGTCAAGCAGGGCTACGTCACCAGCTTGAGCCAGTGGGCCAGCCGCTCGGGCGAGGCCTACTTCACGGTGGGCTGGACCACCCCCACGTACGAGCGCGTGCTGCCCGGCACCGTGCTGGTGCGCCTGGACATGGCCACGGACACGCTGACGCAGGTGTCGGACGAGCGCTGCCGCGACCTCTTCAAGACGGCCCGGGTGGGAGAAACGCTCTACTTCTTCAGCGGCGTCATCAACGGGCTAGGCTACACGGCCTACAGCAGCCAGAACGGCGGCCAGCAGGACTGCATCCTGCGCATCTCCCCGGGCCGGCAGACGTTCGACGCGGACTACCTGGGCACCGTCGCCACGGCGCTCGGGGACCGGCACGTGGGCACCGTCGTCGCGGTGACCGAGGATGGCAAGGCGTGGGTGCAGGCCGCTGACACCACCATTACCCCCTCCGCGCCCGGCACCACCTACGGCGAGTGGTACAGCAAGGGCTGGAGCTGGTGGAGCCTGCCCCTGCAGAGCCTCTCCAACCCCGTGCGCGTGCAGGCGGAGCCCGGTGCCTATAGCGGCTTCACCGCCAGCTCCGGCGCCAGCTTCTTCGTCAGCCAGAGTGCCTTGGACTACTCCACCTCGACCTTGATGGAGCTGAGCACCGGGACGCCGCAGGCCGGTGTGTCCCTGCCTGGCTTCGTCCTCGACGTCGCCCAGCTCCAGTAGCGCTCCCCCGCTTCCAGTAGCCCTCCTGCAGTGGCAGTGAAGCCGTGGGTTCTTCCCGCGGCCTCGGTGCCACTTCAGGCCGACGTGTGCCCCGAAGTTGACTTTGATTGTCATTACCAATTTCAGAATTGGAGAAGACGCATATGCAGGTTGAGTCCGAAGAAAGCACTCCGGGTACGGGCGCGGCACCTCGCTGGCCTCGGTGCCCCTCCTCACTGTTGGCGGGCTCTCGCGAGGGGCTGGCCGCGGTGGCCGCCTCGCTGACAGGGGCGGCCGGCAATGCCCTGGCCGCGGCCCGTTGGCCCACGGGCCCTCTGCGCGCGGGCACTCCGGCGCAGGTGCTGGCGGCGGCCACGGCGGCGCTGGGCCTGGGCGGAATCCCCGAGCAGGGCATGGGCCCTGAGGTGGCGCTGGCCCGGCTGGGCCGGGTGCTGGTGGAGCACGGGCTTCACCTGTCGCATCCGCACGCGGTGGCGCACCTGCAGCCGCCTCCGCTGGCGGTCGCGGTGGCCGCGGATGCGCTGGCCAGCGCGAGCAATGCCTCGCTGGACACGTATGACTCGGGGCCCTCGGCCATCGCCGTGGAGCGCTGGCTCATTGGCGGGCTGGTGGAGCTGGCGGGGCTGGGGAGCCGGGCGGATGGAGTGCTCACTCCGGGAGGCTCGCTGTCCAACCTGCTGGGCCTGCTGCTGGCGCGGGACGCGGCCGCGTTGCGCCTGGGCATCGACGCGCGTCGGCAGGGCGTGGCCGCGGTGCCGGGGCCGGTGGTGTTCTGCTCGGAGCTGGCGCACTTCTCGGTGCACCGTGCCTGCGCCGCGCTGGGCCTGGGCGAGGGGGCCGTGCGGCCCGTGCCCACGGACGCCCAGCGGAGGATGCGGCCCGAGGCGCTCGAGGCCATGCTGCGCGAGCTGAGCCCGGACCACACCCCGCTGGCCATCGTCGCCACGGCGGGGACGACGGACTTCGGCTCCATTGATCCGCTGCCTCGGCTGGCCGCGATTGCCGCCGAGCACGGCGTGTGGCTGCACGTCGACGCGGCGTATGGCTTCGGGGCGCTGTTCTCCGATCGGCTCGCGGGAAAGCTGGCGGGCCTGGACCAGGCGGACTCCATCACAGTGGACCTGCACAAGCTGGGGTGGCA
>DASVVJ010000895.1:0-4470 GCA_036389955.1 Myxococcaceae bacterium | reverse complement strand
CAGCGCGCTCAGGCTGCCGGTGGCCTCGGCCAGCGCCGCCTCGAGCTGGCCGTTGCGCAGCCCCAACGACTCCTTCTCGGAGTTGGCCGCCTCGAGCTCGGCCGTCATGCGTTCCACGTCCGCCAGCGCGGCCTGGAACTGCTCCTGCACGGCCTCCATCGTGCCCTGGGCCTCGGACTTCTCCGCGGCTAGGTCCGCCACCCGGTCCTGCGCCAGCCCCAGGGCCTCCTTGGCGCCCACGAGCTCCTCGGCCAGCGCGGCGCGCGCCTCGCGCTCCGAGCGCAGCTCCTCGGTGAGGCGGGGCAGCTCCGACTCCACGTCGGCCAGCGCGGCGGACAGGTCCTTGCGGTCCGCCTCCATCGCCTGCAGCTCGCCCTCCACCTCGGCCAGCCGCGCCTCGGCCTTCGACGCGCGCCGCTCCTCGCGGGCCAGCGCCTCGGTGGCCTGCGCCAGCTTCTGGGGCAGGTCCTTCATGCCCCCCAGCTGGCCCTTGGCGTCCTGGGCATCCTTCTTCGCGGCCTCGGCGGCCTTCTGCACCGTCTCCAGGTCCTTCTTGAGCTGCGCCACCGACTGGCGCAGCGACGTCACCTCCTGGTCCTGGTCGGTGTACAGCGTGCGCGCCCGCGCCAGCGTCTCCGTCTTCTGCTTGAGCACCTGGCGGAAGAACTCGAGCTTCTCCTCCGGCGAGGCCCCCATGGGCATGCGCGGTTCGGCCGGCTCGGCGAACGGATCGGCGCCGCCCAACGCGCGGTTCTTGGCCAGGGGAGAGCTCACCCCAGGCTGGCTCTTCGTCGAGATGCCCGCAGGAGGGGACACCGCGGGGTAGCTGGTGGCCACGGGCACGGAGGCCGCGGCGGCCGTCGTCTTCCGGGGCGGCAGCGGGGGCGGCGCGACCGCGGAGGGAGCCGTCTTGTTGACTGGGGGTGTAGGGGCCCTGGGGGCCTCATCGTCCAGGCTCTCGCGCAGTTCCGCGAGGGGATCCAGCTCTTCCAGGGGCGACGCCATGAGGGCGCACGTTATCGCTCACCGAAGGACTTCTCCAGAGACACGCTCATCCCGGGTCTGCCCGCCCCCCCCCCAGGGGCTCGGACGTGCGTCCGTATCGCCTTGGTGAGACCCAGACGTTAGGGAGTGGGAGAAACCTCAAGCCTGCCTTGCTTCCCTGCTGGGCTGGTGCCAGCTTCGGACGCTCCCATGCCCCTTCGCTATAGCCTGCCCAACGGACTGACCGTCGTCTTCGAGGAACAGCACGCCGCCAAGGTCGCGGCCTTCCAGGTCTGGGTGAAGGCCGGAAGCGCCGACGAGCGCCCGGATCAGGCGGGCCTGGCCCACCTGCACGAGCACATGCTCTTCAAGGGCACCGAGCGCCGGGGCCCCGGCGAGATTGCCCGGGACGTGGAGGCCCATGGCGGGGAGATCAACGCCTGGACGTCCTTCGACCAGACGGTCTACCACATCGTCATCGCCAGCCAGTTCGCCCGGACGGGGTTGGACATCCTGGGCGACGCAGTGCGGCGTTCGGCCTTCGACAAGGAGGAGCTGGCCCGGGAAATCGAGGTGGTGTGCGAGGAGATTAAACGCAGCCAGGACACCCCGGCGCGGCGCGCTTCGAGGGACCTGTTCTCCACCGCCTTCCAGGTGCACCCGTACCGGCACCCGGTCATCGGCACCGAGCAGAGCGTGCGCAGCTTCACGCGGGAGAAGGTGCTGGAGTTCTACCACCGGCACTACTCGCCCCAGAACCTGGTGCTCTCGGCGGTGGGAGACCTGAAGGAGGCGGAGCTGCGCCAGTGGGTGGAGGAGATTTTCGGTGGGGACTGGGGCCGGCCGTACGAGGGCCTGGTTCAGCGCTCGTCCGAGCCCACCACTACGGCCCGCCGGCTGCTGCTGCGCGAAGATGACGTGAAGGAGGCCTACGTTCACCTGGGCTTCAGCGTGCCCCAGGCGGACCACCCGGATGTGCCGGCGCTGGACGTGCTGGCGATGCTGGCGGGCCAGGGCGATGCGTCCCGGCTGGCGGTGGAGGTCAAGCGCAAGGCGGGGCTCGTCAACGACATCCACGCGTCCGCGTACACGCCGAGGGACCCGGGCATCTTCACCGTCTCGCTCACCCTGCCGCCGGAGAACGTGGCCAAGGCGCTGCAGGAGACGCTGCAGGTGCTGGCCGAGCTGCGCGTGCGGCAGGTGCCGGCCGACGAGCTGGCGACGATGAAGTCCCTGGTGGAGGCCGAGGCCGTCTATCAGCGCGAGACGGTGCAGGGCATGGCGCGCAAGATGGGCTACTACCAGTCCTCGATGGGAGGGCTGGAGGCGGAGGAGCGGTACTACGAGGCGGTGGCGCGGCTGACGCCCGAGGACGTGCGCGCGGTGGCCGAGCGCTACCTGCGCTTCGACCGAGCGATCCTCACCGGGCTGCTGCCCAAGGGCACGGCCTTCACGCAGGCCCAGGCCGAGGAGATCCTCGACGCGGTGATGCACGAGGCGCCCACGCTGCGCCCCGAGCGCCGCACGCGCAAGCCGGGCAACGACGTGCCCATGCGCATCGTCCGCTCGGGCACCAGCACCGGGGAGATCATCCAGGAGACGCTGCCCTCGGGGGCGCGCATCATGGTGCGAGAGGAGCACGGGGTGCCGCTCTTCTCCCTGCGCGCGGCGTTCGCCGGAGGCCAGCGTTACGAGACGCCGGCCAACAGCGGGCTGACGACGCTGCTGGGCCGCACCCTCACGCGGGGCACGCGCACGAAGGACGCGGAGGAGATTTCGCAGCTGGTGGACGCGTACGCGGGCTCGCTGGCGGGCGTGGGCGGACGCAACTCGGTGGGCGTGCGCGGGGAGTTCCTCTCGCGGCACTTCGAGTCGGCGTTCCGGCTGTTCGCCGAGGCGGCGACGGAGCCGACCTTCCCCGAGGCCGAGGTGGCGCGCGAGCGGCGCCTGCTGCTGCAGGACATCCTCACGCGGGAGGACAAGCCGTCGGGGCTGGCGTTCGACCTGTTCAGCAAGACGCTGTACCGGGCGCACCCGTACCGGATGCCCACGCTGGGCGAGCGCGGCTCGGTAGAGGCGCTGACGCCCGAGGCGCTGCGCGACTACCACGCCGGGTACATGGATCCGTCGCAGCTCACGCTGTGCGTGGTGGGCGACGTGAAGGTGGACGAGGTGATGGCGCTGGCGCGGGAGTACTTCGGCAAGTCGAACGGCAAGGCGAAGCCGGCGCCTCAGGTGCCGGTGGATCCGCCGCCGGGGGCCGCGCTCAAGGAGAAGCGGGAGCTGGCCCGGGCGCAGTCACACGTCGTCTATGGGTTCATGGGCGCGCGGCTGAATGACGAGTGGCGGCACGCGCTGGAGGTGCTCTCCACGGTGCTGTCGGGCCAGGGCGGGCGGCTGTTCCTGGAGCTGCGGGACAAGCGCTCCATGGCGTACAGCGTGAGCAGCTTCACCATCGAGGGCGTGGATCCGGGCTACTTCGCGGCGTACATCGGCACCAGCCCCGAGAAGGTGGATGACGCGCTGGCGGGCATCCGCACGGAGCTGCAGCGGGTGCGCGACGAGCTGGTGTCCCCGGCGGAGCTGGAGCGCACCAAGCAGCACCTGATCGGCACCAACGAGATCGGCCTGCAGCGTAACGGGGCGCGGGCGGCGCTGCTCGCGCTGGACACCTGCTATGGCCTGGGGCTGGAGAACTTCCTGCACTACGCGGACAACATCAGCGCGGTGACAGCGGAGCAGGTGCGCGAGGCGGCGCGCAAGGTCATCGACTTCGACCACAGCGCGCTCGCCATCGTCGGACCGTGACGGCGACCGGCGGCGGGTTCGATTGCCGCCGCCTCCACATCGCTGGACGCTTGGGTAGCCGGGGAAGCAGCATGTCAATCCCCGAGCGGTGCGTTGCCCGCACCACCACGCCAGCTGGTATTCTGAGGAAGGTGGACGACTACATCAAAGTCCTGCTGCTGGTCGGCAGCAGGCTCGAGCAGGCGGGCATCGCGTACATGTTGAGTGGCTCCACCGCCATGAACTTCTACGCGCGACCTCGCATGACACGAGACGTCGATATCGTCATCGAGCTGGCCGCCCCGAACGTGGAGCGGATGGTCCACTTGTTTCAGGCAGACTTCTCGGTGGATGAGCAGGAGATCCGGGAGGCGCTCGCTCGCCAGTCGCTCTTCAACCTCATCCATTATGACACCGTGGTCAAGGTGGACTGCGTCGTCCGCAAGAAATCCGCCTACCGGCAAGAGGAGTTCAGCAGAAGAAGGGCCATCCAGGTGGAGGGGCAGCGCATCTGGATCGTGTCACCCGAGGATCTCGTTCTCTCCAAGCTCGATTGGGCTCGCGAGAGCCTCTCCGAGTTGCAGTTCGGGGACGTGCGCAACATCCTGGATGCAGTGCCGAGTCTGAATTGGGCGTACATGGATCATTGGGCCCGAGACCTGGGAATTGAGCCTCTCTTGGAGAAGGTGAAGCCATGAA
>DASVVJ010000894.1:0-1699 GCA_036389955.1 Myxococcaceae bacterium | reverse complement strand
GAGTGGGTGCACGAGAAGCTGGGCCCGGACGTGCCCATTCACTTCACCGCCTTCCATCCGGACTTCAAGATGATGGACGTGCCTCCCACACCGCCGGCCACGCTGCGGCGGGCGCGGGAGATTGCCAAGCGGACCGGGCTGCACCACGTGTACACCGGCAACGTGCATGACGCGGAAGGCGGCACCACCTTCTGCGGCGGCTGCGGCACCGGGCTCATCGTGCGCGACTGGTACCAGCTCTTGAAGTACCGGGTGACGGCGGAAGGCAAGTGCCCGGACTGTGGCGCTCGGGTGCCTGGCTGCTTCGACGCCGCGCCCGGCACCTTTGGCCGCCGGCGCATCCCCGTGCGCATCCAGTCTTCAGGGGTTTGAGAGGCCGGCCCGGGGGGGCCTCGGGTCCTCTGCAAGGACAGCCCCGCATCAGGTATGACTGGGGCCTCCGATGCGTTCCCCCCACGTGTCGCCCCCTCCCTCTCGAGGCGTCCCCTCGGAGCTGCCCTGATGCACGACCCCCACGAGGCGGAGCTCCGCATGGCCCTGGCCGAGGGCCTCATCTCCCGCGAGGAGATCGATGCCCTGCGCGAGGAGGCTCGCAAGTCGGGGCGCGGTCCGCTGCGGGTGCTCCAGGCCCGGGGAGTCATCTCCGAGCAGTCCCTGCTCGCGCTGCGCCCCGTCGAGGGCGCTGAGCCGACACCGACCATCCCCCCGCGCTCCCAGCAGGCGCCCACGCTGCCCCCGCGTGCCGAGCCCGCCGCCGAGCCCGCCTTCGAGCCCACCATCGTCCCGCGTAGCTCCTCGGACGGGGCCGAGACGCTCGGGCCCGCCCTCACCCTGGCGGACCGCGACAAGGTGGACCCGCAGTTCCCCGTGCCTGGGTGGGACCGCTACCAGGGGGTGAAGTTCCTCGGCCAGGGTGGCATGGGCCAGGTGTTCCTCGCGTATGACCTGCGCCTGCGCCGCAACGTCGCCCTCAAGTTCGTCAAAGGCGACGACACCGAGCTGGTGCGCCGGCTGCTCTCCGAGGCCCGCGCCCAGGCCCGCGTCGAGCACGAGCGCGTCTGCCAGGTGTACGAGGTGGGCGAGGTTCAAGGCCGCCCGTACATCGCCATGCAGTTCGTGGACGGCCAGCCCCTGGGCCAGCTCTCGCAAGAGCTCACCGTCGAGCAGAAGGCCCTGGCGCTGCGCGAGGCCGCCGAGGGCGTTCACGCCGCCCACCGCGCGGGACTGATTCACCGCGACCTCAAGCCCTCCAACATCCTGGTGGAGCGCGCGGATGACGGCCGGCTCAAGCCGTACGTGATGGACTTCGGCCTGGCCCACGACTGGGGCGAGAAGGGCACCACCGCCACCGGCTCGGTGCTGGGCACGCCGAACTACATGTCTCCGGAGCAGGCCCGCGGAGAGGTAGGCCAGCTCGACCGCCGCGCCGACGTCTACAGCCTGGGCGCCACGCTCTACTTCCTGCTCACCGGCTGCTCGCCCATTCCCGGCGAGAACGGGCTGGAGATCCTCAACAACATCGCCACGCGCGAGCCCACGCCGCTGCGCACCATCAACCCCAATATTCCCCAGGACCTGGAGGCCATCGTCCTCAAGTGCCTGGAGAAGGATCGCTCGGCCCGGTACGACTCGGCACGCGCCCTCATCGAGGACCTGGACCGCTTCCTGGCCGGCGAGCCCGTGCAGGCGCGCCCCACCG
>DASVVJ010000893.1:0-3038 GCA_036389955.1 Myxococcaceae bacterium | reverse complement strand
TTTTCGTTCCAGCAGCGCTGGTGTTGTGGGTGGGGGTGGCGGTGGTGCGCATGTGGGCGGCCCCGGATCCGAATCCCGCTCCGGCGGTAGAAGTGCAGGCCGAGCAGCCGCGTCAGGTGGAGCCGCCCGAGAAGTCTGTCTCGCAGGCGAATCCCCCGGTGCGGGCCAGCGGCGAAGGCTGACGCGGCTTCGAGGGCAGCGTCGCTCGCAATTCATTTCAAGTTCCCAGGGGGGAATGGTGATGGTTCATCTGTTCATTCCAGCGTTGCTGGTGCTGTGGGTGGCGTGGGTGGTTCCGCGCACTCGGCGCCGCAGCCGTCGGTTCAAGCTGATCGCTCGGGCCCGGTAGTCACGGGAGCAGTGATCGATTCTGAAACAAACCTGGCCCCGGGGTGCCGCATCCCGGGGCCCTTTTTTTGCCCTCAGTCAAGGACGGCTCACCACACCGGGTGACAGCGGTGTATATGTGCCGTCACATGTCCTTTGAAAAAAGTCTTCGAGAGATGGTTCAGCGTGAGCTGGAAACAGCGCTCGCGCCCCTGCGGAAGATCGTGAGCCGGTTGGAACAGGGGCTCGAGTCCATGGAGACCCTGCGCCAGGTGACGGGGCAGCTCTCGCCGCTGCTGGGCAAGCAGGGCCAGCAGGTGGCGCTGCAGGCCGTGCAGGCGCCCGCGCCCGCGCCTGCGCCCGCCAAGCGTGGGCCCGCCGCTGCTCGCAAGGCCGCCGCCGCCCCGGAGCCGAAGGCCCGGACCCGGGCCGCGGGAGGGGCGAACGCTTGCGCGGTGATCGGCTGCAAGCGGCCCAGCCGCTCCAAGGGGTACTGCTCGGCGCACTACCAGAAGCTGCGCCTGCTCATCCGCACGGGCCGCCGTCCCAAGGACTGGGTGGATGACGCGGCGCCGCAGTCGGCGCAGGACCTCAAGCTGCCGCGAGGCCGGGCCGCCGCCGCTCAGCGGGAGCCCGAGCCGGTGAAGCCGAAGGATCCGCCCAAGCCCAAGGCGTGGGTGCGCAAGAAGGGCAGCCCCGGCATGGTGTCGCTGCACTGACAGCCGGTGGCCGGGCGGTGGCGCTCTTCCGGGCTCAGGGGAGCGCTGCCGGAGCAGGTGACTGTTGGCAGGCTGGCCACCGGACGCGGAAGCGCCGGAGGCGACATGCCAGGTCGCGTGGCCGTTGACAGACCTGCCGGGGGATGGGATTCGGGGCGGCATGAGCGAGCAATATCCAGTCAGTGTGGCGGTGAAGCGGCCTGACGGGCGTGTGGAGCACGTGCGTGTAGGCACGGCGGTTCGCGAAGGAGACGGCTTCACGCTGCGCCTGGGCGACCTGGTCATCGGCGGTACTCCGGAGGCGGCCTCGGCGCCGGCCCCGCGGCGGGCCTCGAGCAGTGCGGGCGGCGGCGGCAGCGCGGGTGGCGGGGACGCGGGAGTGTTTCCCAACTACGGCCGCAGCAAGGGCGGGCCGATCCGCGGCGCGACGATGCAGGACCTGGAGTACTACGCCAACGGCGCGCGGCGTTCGTTGAATGACCCGAGCAAGTCGCGCTGGCATGACAAGGAGCGCGCGCTGCTGGCGTCCATCGAGGCGGAGATCGCCCGGCAGCGGGGCGGTGGCGGCGGCGAGGCGGGCGATGAGGGCGGCTACTCGGGTGGCGGCGTGAGCGGTGACGAGCCGCCTCCGCACTCGGACGACGACAACATTCCGTTCTGAGGCAGGTGACGGGGCAGGGGTGGTAGAACCGTGCCCATGTCCCAGTTGCAAAGCGCCAGAGCTTCGAGTTCCAAGCCCGCGCAGGCGGCTATGCGCCAGCCGGGCGGGGGCTACTCCCGGCGCGGCTCCCTGTTCGCGATAGGAGCGGCCACCACGGTGGTGGCGGTGCCGCTGGCGCTGGAGCTCGGCATGTGGGTGGGCACGAACTCTTCCAACACGCTGAAGGCGGTGGTGCCGGCGCTGCTGGTGGTGTTGGTGCTGCCTCCGCTGGCGGTGGTGGTGGCGGAGAGCGGCTGGTGCCGCCGGGTAGGTGCGAAGCTGCGCACGGGCGTGGCGATCGCCGCGGCGCTGGGAGCGCAGCTGCTGACGCTGGCGGCCGCGATTGTCGCGGGGGTGTCCGCGCCCCGGTACGGGGATGCGGTGCTGCTCACGATGGTGGAGGCGCTGGTGCTGCCGCTGGTGGTGACCCGCCTGGCCTACCAGTCCTCTGAATCGCCAACTCCTGGAGCCTGAGTCCCATGTCCCCACTGCTCTCTGGTCCGCGCCTGCTGGTGTGGCTTGGGTTGCTGCTGACGCTGCCACTCAGCGCGAGTGCAGCCTGTCCCGAGCAAGCCACCTGGCCCACGAAGGACTGGTCCACGGCGGCGCTGCCGGCGGGGCGCGAGGAAGCGCTCAAGGCCTTCGAGGAGTACGCCTTCGCGCTGGTGGGGAAGGACGAGGAGCGCAAGGGCTACCGCACCGACGGGGTGGTCATCATCCACCGGGGGCGCCTGGTGTACGAGCGCTACGCGCGAGGCTGGGAGGCCAGCCACCGGCACCTGGGCTGGTCGATGACCAAGAGCGTGACGAACGCGCTCACGGGGCTGGCGGTGGCGCAGGGCGTGCTGACGGTGGAAGACCCCATCTGCAAGCACGTGAAGGCGACGAATGAGAAGGCGTGCGCCATCACCGTGCGCAACCTGCTGGAGTTCGGCTCGGGGCTGGACTGGAAGGAAGCCTATGAGGGAGGGCCACTGCAGACCTCCTCGGTGCTGGCGATGCTCTACGGCGAGGGGCGCCGGGACACGGTGGCCTTCATCACCTCGCACGCGCTGAGGGACACACCGGGGACGAGCTGGGAGTACTCCTCGGGAGACACCACGCTGCTGGCGGGAGTGGTGGGCGCGGCGATGAAGCCCAAGCTGGGCGACGGGTGGGAGTGGAAGCTGCTGTTCGACCCTTTGGGCGTGCGCAGCGCGGTGCTGGAGCGGGACAACCGGGGCGTGGTGGTGGGCTCCTCGCTGATGCACGCCACGCCGAGGGACTGGGCGAAGCTGGGCTTCTTCTTCCTC
>DASVVJ010000892.1:0-14736 GCA_036389955.1 Myxococcaceae bacterium | reverse complement strand
CTCGTCATCCACCCGGATGAGTGCATCGACTGCGGCGCCTGCGAGCCCGTGTGCCCCACCAAGGCCATCTTCCCGGAGACGGACCTTCCCGCGGAGTGGGCGGAGTACAAGGCGCTGAACGCGGACTTCTCCTCCAAGTGGCCCAACATCGCCGAGAAGAAGGAGGCGCTGCCCGAGGCCGAGGACTTCAAGGACAAGAAGGGCAAGCGTCAGCTGCTGGATCCCAAGCCGGGCGGCAAGCGCTAGTCGCTTCCTCCAGGCTGTGGTGCACAGGGCTCTCCGCCTCCGGGCGCGAGGGCCCTTTGTGTCTGGCCTATTCCGCGTGCAGGGAGCGCAGCCGCAGCCCCCGGGCCTCCAGCCCTTCGCGGATGCGTGCGAGATCCTCCTGCGCCAGCGGGCCACCGCGTCCCTGGATGCGCAGCGACACCTCGCGCGGGCCGGTGCGCTCCACCTCGACCGTGGAGGCCAGGGAGCCTCCGAGGCTCAGGCGCAGCGCCGGCCGCTGGGAGCGCACGAAGAGGTCGATCTTCTCGATGAGTTCCATCGCCGCCTGTACCTGAGCCTGGGGGCTTGAAGCCTCCGAGGCCGCCGCGCCTGTGGCTCCGACGGTGAGCCGGGTTTCTCCCGTGGGGGAGAGCCCCTCGGACGGCATGGCGCTCCGGGCAGGCTCGGCGAGGGGCGGAGTGGGGCGGGCAGTGGAGGCAGGGGCGGGCTCGGCATGGAACTCGCGCGCCAGCTCCCGGGAGATCAGCTCGGAGACCCGGTGCTCCGTGCGTTCCTGAGACACCACCTGGGCCTCGGTGCGCGTGACGCGCAGCCGCTGGGCCTCGGTGTTCATGCTGTGGCGGGCCATCCCGAGGTTCTCCGGGGTGGCCAGGGCACTGCGCGACGTGGCGAGGACCGGACCCGGGGCGCTGGCGGTACCGGGGAGCCGGGAGCCGCTGGGCATCGGCTGCAGGGGGCGCCCCGCCTGGCCAGGGGGCTGGGGCAAGGGTTTGCCGGTGGTGGGCGGAAGGGCCGAGCCGGGCGGCGCCGGTGCTCGGGGGGAGGGAGGAAGGGCTCCTGTCTGCTGGAGCACCCGTTGGAACTGCCCCTGCGCCGGGGTGGACTTCGCCGGCGCGACCTGCTCGTGAGCGTGGACTTTCATGGACCCCTCGCGGCTGTAGTGCCACCAGGAGAGAGCACGGACCGTGCCAGGCCCAGGCTCAGAGCCTTCTAACGCGGGCTGTCTCCAGCGGCGGACGGGGCCGTCCGGAAATCGGGACCGCGCTCAGCGGCGCTGGCCAAAGCCACCCGGCTGCGTGGGGGCGGTGCCGGACAGCTCGTTGTAGGCCGCAGGACAGGAGGCGGTGGCGTTCGGGTCGACGATGAGAGCGCCCTGGGACCAGTCCCGGTCCACGAAGAGCAGCGCGTCGCGCAGCTCCACGTCGGTGATGCCCTTCTTGTACTCCCAGAACCGGCCCCGCACGAGCATCCGGGTGCCCTTGGGCACCTGATCCAGGCTGATGTACTGCTTGTCGGACAGGCGCGCGTTGATGGTGATGCCCTTGGGCTTCTCCTGCTCGCCGCCGAAGATTCCCAGGCCGGCGTTCGGATTGGGCGGGTACCAGACGAGGCGGGCAATGAGCGCGGGCGGCTCCTCTTCCACCACCGGGGCGCCGCGCTTCTTCTTCGCCGGTTTCTTCTTCTTCTCGAGCCCGGCGTCGATGAACTCGAGCCCTCCGAAGATGACCTCCCGGTCGATATAGGTGTCGCGGAAGACGGCCTCGGCGGTGTTGGCGGCGGTGGTATTGGCCCGCAGCACTTCGACCTCATAGCGCTCACGCAGCATGGGCAGGGTGAGCAGGAAGCTGTCCACCGGCTTCACGCCGTCGGCCAGGAAGCGCAGCTTGCTCACGTCAATCTGCGGAGCGGTCGCCTGGGACATCACCACCGCCGTGTCCAGCCAGTCCTGGGACAGCTTCCGGTCGATGAGCACCCGGCGCACCATGGACACGAAGTAGGCGCTGCCCGGGAAGCGCTGATTGGACATCTGGGTGTTGAGCGCCTGCACGAGCATGGGCTCAAGGTAGAAGTTCTCGTCGCGCTTGTGGAGGTAGACGGCCGTCTCTCCCAGCAGCGTCAGCAGGCCACCAACGAGCTGTTCGCAGTTGGGGTCCCGGGTGCCCTGCATGAGCACCTGGTACACCTTTGACTTCTTGAAGCGCCGGTCCAGCTCCTCTTCCTTGAAGACCGGAGGAGCCCCCGGGTTGAAGAGCTGAGCCGAGGCAGGCAGGGACAACAGGCCAAGAACGAGAGCGAGGAAGGCGGGACGCATCGGCCCCAGGTTATCACGGCGGCGGGGCGTGAACGGGTTCGCTGGAGGCGTGCGCGGGCGTGGGCGCAGGTGAGGACTGGAGGACGAGGAACACAGCCCCGAGTTCCAGCAGCCCCGCCACCCCGAAGAGCGCATGTCCACCCAGCAGGGAGTACCCGGCTCCGGAGAGCGTGTGGCCCAGCAGCCCACCGATGCCGAACGTCACCGCGGCGAACAGTCCCTGGCCCGAGGCGCGCAGGTGCGGCGGCACCCGGCGCGCCATGAACGCCACGCTGGCGACGTAGAAGACCCCGAAGGTCATGCTATGCAGCAGCGACAGCCCCACCAGCAGGGTGGGAGAGGTGACCAGGGCCATGCCGGTCCAGCGCAGCGCGCTCAGCGCGAAGGCGATGCCGAGCAGGTGCCGGGGAGCGATGCGGTGGGCGAAGCGCGGATAGAAGAGCATCGCCGGCACCTCCGCCGCCACGCCCACTCCGGCCGCCAGGCCCACGACGGACGCAGGCAGGCCCTGGGCCAGGATGTGGATGGCCAGCATGCCGTTGTAGGGCGAGCACGCCATCCAGTGCAGGCAGGTGGCGGCCAGCAGCCAGCGCAGGTCCTTGTTGTCACGCAGCAGCCGCACGCCCGCCAGCGGATGGGGCGAGGCACTCGGCGTGCCGCCGGAGCGAAGGGACAGACTCCAGAGCGCCAGCAGTGAGAGCAGCGCCAGCGGCACCACCACGGTGAGCCGGCCCAACTCCTTCGCCACCAGCCCGAAGGTGGTGGTCATGGCGATGAAGCCCAGCGAGCCGAACAGGCGCAGGTGAGAGAAGCTGCCACCCACCTGATTCACCCGGTTGAGGGCCAGGCTGTCCACCATGGGGGTGATGGACGAGGCGAAGCAGGCGTAGACGGCGAGCGTGAGCGCCAGAGCGGCAAACCCCGTCACTCCCAGCAGCGGAGCGAAGCAGAGCGCCGCGCCCACCGTCAGCAGGGTGAGTACATGGCTAAGGCGCCCGGTCCGGTCGGCCAGGTGTCCCCACAGCGGCGGGGTGAGCAGGGCGGCGAGCGGCCCGAGCGCGAGCAGCACGCCCACCTGGGTCGTCGACAGCTGCAGGGAGCGCAGGTAGGCGGGCAGGAAGGGCTGAGTGACCCCAATGGCACCAAAGTAGAGGAAGTAGAAGCCGACCAGGGGTATCCGCCCGGCCACCTGGGGAGGGGTCATCGCTTGGCTGGGGCCTTATCACGGCCTCCCGTTTTTCCGGCTGTTTGATGTTCAAGGTTTTGTGTACCTTGCCCGGGACATGTCCGACTCGGAGAACACACAGGCCGTCACCCTCGTCCCCATCAAGGACGAGGCGGAGCTTTTCCAGTCGCTGGCCATCCGCGAGGTGGTGTTCATCGAGGAGCAACACGTTCCCGAGGGCATCGAGCGCGACGCCGAGGACGCGAAGGCCTACCACCTGCTGGCGTTCCAGGGCGGCCACGCCGTGGGCACCGGGCGGCTGGTGATGCTGCCGCAGCCTCCCGAGGGGCAGAGTGGCACGTGGGCGCAGATTGGCCGCATGGCGGTGCTGCAGTCGCACCGTAAGGCCAAGGTGGGCTCCAAGCTGCTGCTGGCGCTGGAGGAAGAGGCCCGGCGGCGCAACGTCAACGGCATCCTGCTGCACGCGCAGCTCTTCGCGCTCGAGTTCTACAAGAAGCACGGCTACGAGGCGGTGGGCAGTGTCTTCATGGAAGGCGGCATCGAGCACCTGGCGATGCAGAAGAAGCTCTGAGCCTCTCCCTCTCCCTTCGGGAGAGGGCCGGGGTGAGGGTTCCGCGCTGAGCCTGTGTTCCACCACTCAGCGCCGGGGCGGGCGTGGCGCGGGAGGCTGCGCGTGGCGCGGATCCTCGGGCCAACTGTGCCGGGGGTACTTTCGGCACAGCTCCTTGCGGATCGCCGGGTAGTGCCGCTCCCAGAAGCCGGCCAGATCCGTCGTCACCTGTACCGCGCGCATGTTGGGCGCCAGCAGGTGCAGCACCAACGGCACCCGGCCCGCGCAGACGCTGGGGCCCTGGGCCATGCCGAAGAAATCCTGCAGGCGTGACTCCACCCAGGGGGGCTTGCCGGGCTCGTAGTGCACCTTCACGCCACGGCCTCCGGGCAGGGTGACACGCTCGGGCACGTGGTTGGACATCAGCCGCGCTTGCTCGGGCGTGAGGCGGGCCTGGAGCGCGTCCAGCAGGGACACGCCTTCCAGATCCGCGAAGCTGCGCGCACCGGAGCACAGGGACGCGAGCGAGTCGCGCAGGAAGGGGTTGTCCACAGTGGGGAAGCCCGCCTCGGGGAAGGCCTGGGCCAGCAGGGCCACGCGCGTGCGCCATTGCGTCAGGGCCTCGGGATCGGCGAAGCGCTCGGGGCCCGCGGCGAGCGCGGCCTCCACCAGCACCCGGGCGGCTTCCTCCGAGGGGGGCGCTGGCGTGCGGGTCTCCTCCAGCACGAGGTTGCCGTAGGCCAGGCGCGTGATGCGCTCGACACGCCGGGACTCGGCGTTCCACTGGAGCGCGTCCATCTCCTCGAGCGCGTCTGGGTAGAGATCCAACAGCCACTCGGGCTCGACGGAGCTGGCCAGCCGCACCATGGCGCCACGGCCGGGGCGCTCCTCGGCATCCACGGCGACCATCAGCTCGGCGTCCTGCACCACGCTCAGCTCGGAGAGCGAGGCGGTGCCTCCTCCGAAGAGCAGCAACTCGGGGGCACGGGGCCGGCGCCGCTTGGCGACCCGGTCCGGATAGCCGGCAAGCACGCTGAGCATCAGCGCCTCCTCCACGGCCTCGGGACGCTCGGGACGCTTGCCGGAGTCCCGGGTGGCGCGGCGGAGCTGCTTCTGCACCCGGTCCACGGCCTGCACGGCGCCCGGCTCCAGCGAGAGCGAGTGCAGGCGTCCGGAGGCGAAGTCCGCACGAGCGGCCTCACGGAAGCGCTCCAGCAGCTCCAGCAGGTCCGAAGGCCCACTGACGACGGCGGATGAACGCCCCGGGCCGCTCAGGTTCGCGCGGGCCTCGCGGCGGATGTCCCGCTCGCCCATGAGCGCGGCGAGCAGGGCCGCATCGGCGCCCACGCCCCGGCGCTCACCCTCCACGATGATGCGCGCCTGGCGCGGGTGAACGGGGAAGCGCAGCAGCCGGTTGCCAATGTCGGTGACGCGGCCCTGGGCATCCACCGCGCCCAGGCGGCGCAGCAGCGTCTCCGCGGCCTCCAGGGCGGCAGCGGGAGGTGGCTCGAAGAAGGGGAAGGAGGCCAGCTCCCTCACGCCCGAGGCGCGCAGGGCCAGCACGGTCTCGGCGAGATCGACGCGGCGGATCTCCGGAGCGTCCTGCTCGGGGCGTCCATCGAAGTCGTGCTGGGTGTACAGCCGCAGGCAGTGGCCGGCGCGGGTACGGCCGGCGCGGCCGGCGCGCTGAGTGGCGGAGGCACGGCTCACCTTGGCCAGCTTGAGCGTGGGCAGACCGGACCAGGGCGAGTGCGAGGCCACCCGGGCCAGGCCACTGTCGATGACCACGGCCACACCGTCGATGGTGACGGAGGTCTCGGCCACGTTGGTGGACAGAATGATCTTCCGGCGCGGGCTGCGGCGCACGGCCCGGTCCTGCTCGGCAGGGGGCAGATCGCCGTGCAACGGGAGCACATCCACGCCATGGCGCTCGGCGAACTCGGCGCAGGCATCCCGGGCGCGGCGGATCTCTCCGGCGCCCGGGAGGAAGACGAGAATGTCCCCATCCACCCCGGCGGTGAAGACGCGCTTGATGGCCGAGAGCACCTGGACATCGAGGTGCCGTTCATCGGCGGTGGGCAGATACTCCAGGCTCACATCGAAGCGGCGGCCCTCGGAGCGCAGGCCGGGACAGTGGCCCAGGTACGCGCGGATGGGCTCGGCCTCGAGCGTCGCGGACATGACGACGATCTTCAGGTCCGGCCGGGGGCCTTCCTGGAGCCTACGGAGCATCGCGAGCGAGACATCGGCGGACAGGTGACGCTCGTGGAACTCATCGAGGACCACGATGCCCACGTCACGCAGCTCGGGGTCGGACAGGAGGCGCCGTCCGAGCACGCCCTCAGTGACGAAGGACATGCGCGTCTTGGGCCCACGGACGTCCTCGAAGCGGACCTGGTAGCCGACGGTGTCCCCCACGCGCTCGCCCAGCTCCTCGGACACGCGCTGTGCGGCAAGCCGGGTGGGCAGCCGCCGGGGCTGGAGGACGATGATCTCCTTTTTCTGCCCAAGCCCCGCCTCTAGCAGCGCACGGGGCACACGCGTCGTCTTCCCCGCGCCAGGAGGCGCCTCCAGCACGAGCGACCGTGCGCCGCGCAGCGTGGCGACGATCTCCGGCAGCAGCGGGTCGATGGGGAGGGCGACTTCGGGCATGGCGTCTCTCTAACAGGAGCCTTCGCGCCGCTCAGGGAGTCTCATCGGAGGGAGGCTTGGGCTCAGCCTTTTTGCGTCCACGGCGGGCGGGCTTGGGTTCCTCGGGCTTGGCCTCGGAGGCAGGAGCCTCGGGAGCGGGAGCCGCGGCAACCGGCTCGGGGGCGGGCGGCTCAACGGGCGGCTCAACGGGCAGATCAACCGGCGGCACGGCATCGGCATCGGGCTCGGCAGGAACTTCCGCTGCGTCCAGATCCAGCTCCTCGCCAACCGATTCGGGAGCACCCTCGGCGCTCGGATCCTCGAGCCCGAAGGGCATGCCGCGGCCAGCCCGCCGCTTGGGCTTGGCGGCAAGGCCCGTGGAGTCAAAGGCTCCCGGCACGGGAACGAGCGCGGCCTCGGCGAGCAGCCGCGCCTGGCGCACGGCCATGTCCAGCTTCTCGCCAATCGCGACCAACTGCATGCGCAGCGGCAGGGCCTGGGCGTCGGAGAGGGTGGCGGGAGAGAGGCTCGCCTGCCACGAGGCATAGGACTTGGCGACCTGGTCCACGACGGGGCGCACGAAGGCGAAGTCATCCTGCGTGAAGATGCGGGTGACGTAGCTGGACTTGAGTCGCCGCTCGTACGCGGCGGCGAACTCGTTCACCGCTTCCTGGGGAGCGCGGCGAAGCTGAGGGAACTTGAGGTGAGGGAAGAGCGCCTCGATGACGGGAGCGCGGCTGCTGGCGCAGAAGGTGATGCCCGCGTGCAGCTTCTCCAGGGAATCCACCCACAGGTTCTGTTGCTGGAAGGAGAACTCCTCGCGGGCCTCTTCCAGCTCGGGCAGGTCCTTGGCGCGCTCGATCAGGGCGGGAGCGGGAACCAGCGCCTCACGCACCAGCCGCAAGGAGGTGGCCATCCACTCCTTCTCCGGCCCGAGCCCCTCGCGCTCGGCGATCACGTCACTGGCGGTCGCGAGCCGGGCCTCGAACGCCTCGGCGAAACGGATGAGATCGTAGGCTTCCAGCGTGGACAGGGACATGCGGTGGGACTCCTCGGGAGGGCGGGGGAGATCCCACACCCGGAGGGTGGCTCGGGGCAGGCTCGAGCGGAGGCTACCGGTCCATCAGCAGGGCTTCGAGGGCTCCACGCTCGGTGAAGTCCGAGAAGGCGAAGTCCGCGCCGGACTCACGGAGCTGCGCGGCGGTGAAGTTGCCGGTCCCCACGCCGATGCAGAGGGCGCCGATGCCCTTGGCGGCGGCAACGTCCTTGGGCGTGTCGCCGATGACCACCACGCGACACTCCTCCAGGGGTGCGCTCAGGAGCTGGGCGCCACAGCGGGCACCGTGGCGGATGAGTTCCACCCGGTCCTCGTGATCACACCCGAAGCCGCCGAAGGCGAACTGATCATAGATGCCCACGCGCTCCAGCTTGACGCGGGCGCCCTCGCGCACGTTGCCGGTGCCCAGCCCCACGGCAACGCCCTGGCGGGCGCGGGACTCGGACACGGCCTCGCGCATCCCGGCGTGGACGAAGTAGTCGGAGCTCGCGGTGCGCTCCACCTCTTCATGGAGGAACGCGAGGTAACCATTGATGACCGCGTCGATGGCCTGGGGAGTGCACTCCGCGCCGATGATGCTCAACGCCTTGCGGACGATGGCCCGGTCCGTCATCCCGGACAGGCTGAACGAGTCGCACGCATCCTTGCGGCCATAGAGCTTCTCGAAGGAACGCGAGATGGCTCGGCGGCCCGCGCCCCCTGTGGTGACGAGGGTGCCATCGATGTCGAAGAGCAGAACGGTGGGGCGCATGGCTCCCCATCTAACGAAAGCCTTCGCCTGAAGCGAGCCCCAAGGCGGGAGAGGAGCCGGGCGCCCGGCGGGGACTCACGGCTCGACGAAAGTCAGTCCCTGCTGGATGGCCTCGCGAACGAGGGGATCCTCCTCGAGGGGCAGGCGCTCCTCCAGAGCCTGCTGCACCTGCGTGCCACCCAGGCGGCCGAGCGCCCGGGCCACGGCCGCGCGCACATCCTCGTCCCGATCCTCGAGCAGCGGCAGCAGGGTGGAGACGGCCTCTGTGCCCACACGGAGCCCCAGCGCGGTGGCGGCGCTGGCACGCAGGGTGGGTTGGGCCCGTGAGTCCCGCATGAGGCTGCGCAGCCGTTCGGAGGCCTGCGGATGATCCACCGCGGCCATGGACGTCACGGCGCGAGCCCGCTGAGGCGAAGGTGTCCTGGGGTTCGCGGCCAGCTCCTCGAGCACGCCCAGTGCGCCCGGCCCCAGCGGCTTCCAGTCACGCTCATAAGGAGGAAACGCCTCGGGGCGCGCGAGCAGCGAAGCCACCTCCGAGCGCAGCCCCGGGGCGGCGGGGGAAGAGGCCGGCGGCGCGGAGGACTCGGCCTGCGCGGCCCGAGGCATGCTTCCAGGACTGAGCAGCAGCACTGCGGCGAGGCCCCAGCGGGCAACACCGAAGGGGGCGGTCGGCATGGGCATGCGAGGCTCCGTCGGTTGGGAGCCCTCCTTATACGACGTCAGGCGGCCAGGCTCGATGGGCCCGAGAACTTTCGTTGGAAGTGGATAGTTGAACTGACCCACTCAGCCGTTATCGTCACCAGCGCCATGGCCGGACGCGTCTTCTTCTTCCTTCAACATGCCACCTACGAGCCCGCGTTTCAGGCGGCCTCGATGGGAATCACCGCCGCGGCGATGGGAGACGAGGTGTACTTCGTCTTCGCCTTCGATGCGCTGCGCCAGCTGGTACGGGGCTCGTTCGGTCTGCCTCACAGCGAGAAGGAGAGGGCCGAGAGCGCGCGAGCCGAGGGCCTGGGAGTGCCCACACCCACACGGATGTTAGAGGAAGCCCGCTCGTTGGGTGCCAAACTCATCGCCTGCGACACCACGGTGCGCATTTGCGGCTTCGTCCCACAGGAACTGGAGGGCACGCTGGACGAGGTGATGGGGCTGGCCTCACTCTGGCGGTTAACAGAGGGAGCTCGCACTCTTGCTCTCTGAGTGTGGCACCTGGATTGGAACTTCACAGTCCAGGCGATCTGCCCTATGGGTGGGCGCTGTCGTTGTAGCCTCGGTGCCAAGGGGCACGTTAATCTGCCCGGGCCTGTTTGTTGCTCTAGAACCTGAAAATGCGCGGAGGCCGGTCCCCGCGCGAGGAAGAATGCACCTATGCGCGCCAAGCTGATCCTTCTGAGCGCCTTCGTCGTGGGCATCGTCGGAGGCTCGCTTGCCTCTGGCTGCCAGACGTATGACTTCGAGCCCGTTGATCCTCTCGCGCTCGCGCAGACCACCAAGGGCGATGTCATCCGCGCCCGGGCGCTGAAGCCCAACATGATGGTGTTGCTGGACACCTCGGGCTCCATGACGTTGCCGGCGGACGGCACGCTCGCGGCCTGCCAGGTGAGCAACCCGACTAATCCCGCGCGCCCGCTCTGTGGTGATCAGGGAAACCCGCCCTGTAACGTGAACACGTGCCCCACGCGCTGGAGCGAGCTGCGCAGCGCCATGGGCGCCTTCCTTGGCAACAGCGGCACCGTGGCCCGCCTGGGGCTGACCACCTATCCGGCTGCTGCGGCTGGCCAGTGCGGCGCGTCCTCTTCGGTGCGCATCCCGATCCCCAAGCTCGAGGAGGTCCGGGACGACGAAGTCTCGAAGCTGCAGGACAAGGCGAACGCGATCTCCGATGTGATCCTCAATCAGATCGCCCTCGATTCCTCGTCTGCCACCCCAGACCGGCCGTCCCCCATCGGCGGTACGCCCACCAGCCAGAGCCTCCGGTTCGTGGGAGAGCAGCCCGAGCTGCAGGCGCAGGATCGCGAAGACTTCGTCCTGCTGCTCACGGACGGTCTGCCCAACTGCAACGCGGGCAATCCCAATGGCGGTAACGCCACCACGTGCCGGTGCACGCAGAGCCCGTGTCCGACCACCTACCCGGCGCTGCTGTGCCTGGACAAGGATGCGTCCGTGGCGGCCGTCACGGATCTGCGGACGCAGAAGCAGATCCGGACCATCGTGATCGGCTTCGGCGCGGACTTCACCAGCGGCAGGCCCGAGACGCAGGCGGGAGCCGAGACGCTCAACGAGATGGCCGTGGCGGGTGAGTTTGCCCGCAACCTGGATTGCACGACGGACGCGCAGTGTGGCGCGAACGACACCTGCAACCCGACCACCCGTAAGTGCAACCGGCGCTTCTACCTGGCCTCCAACCAGGCGGAGCTGGCCAATGCGCTCAATGAGATCATCAGCCGGGTGGATCCCTCGAAGGTTTGCCAGCTTGCGCTGGAGCAGTCCCAGCGCCCCTCGGACGAGAACCTGATTGTTGTCTACCTGGGGTCTCCGGACGATGCGACCCTGCCTTCGCTGCCGCGCGTCTCGTCGACGGGCGAGACGAACTGGGAGCTCAACGAGACGGGCATTCTGTTCCTGGGCTCGGCCTGCCAGCGCATTCAGAACTCGGATGATGACAATCCGGTCAAGATCGAGGTTCGTGCGGTTCAGCGCAAGTAGTCTCGGAGTGGCTTTACCCGGGGCAGGGCGGCGATTAAGAGGAGTCACGCCGCCGCCCCGCCCATGAAGATCACCATCCTCTCGCGCTCCGCTTCGATTCCATCCACCCGGCGTCTGGTCGAGGTCGGGCGAGCGCGAGGCCACCAGGTACGAGTGCTCAACCCGGGCCGGGTGGAGATGTACCTGGATGGGCGCAGCGGCAACCTCTATTACAAGCGCAAGAAGCTGCCGCCGTGTGACGTGGTCATCCCGCGCATCGCGCAGTCCATCAACAGCTACGGGCTGGCGGTGGTGAACCAGTTCGGCATGCGCGGGGTGCCGCTGATGAACACGGCCCAGGCCATCGCGCAGTCGCGCAACAAGATGCGCTCACTGCAGCTGCTGTCCGCCAACGGCATTGGCATTCCGGCCACGGTGATGGCGCGGGATGCGGCGGACCTCAAGGCGATGGTGGGGCTGGTGGGCGGCGTGCCGGTGCTGGTGAAGCTGCTGCAGGGGCAGGAGAAGCACGGGGTGATGGTGTGCGAGAGCCTGCAGTCGCTGGAGGCCGCGCTGGAGGCGGTGCTGGGGCTGGGGCACAACCTGGTGGTGCAGCAGTATGTGAAGCACACGGGGCAGGACGTGCGCGTGCTGGTGGTGGGAGGCAAGGCGGTGGCGGCAGTGAGGCGCCGGCCGCGGGTAGGACGGCTGTCTCACACGCTGATCAAAGGCGCCCGGCTGGAAGGCACCGAGCTGACCGAGGCCTGGCGGGACGTGGCCGAGCGGACGGCACGGCTGGTGGGGCTCGAGGTGGCGGCGGTGGACCTGCTGGACGTGAAGGGCAAGCCCAAAGTGTTCGAGGTAAACAGCTCCCCGGCGCTGCCGGACATGGAAGCTGCCACGGGCATGGACCTGGCCACCCCCATCATCGAGCGCGCCGAGGCGCTGGTGGCGGGAGGACCTCCGCTGGATGTCCTGCCGCCCGAGCATCCCGAAAAGCCGGCGCGGGCGCAGGAGAGCGTACCGGCCCCAAGCGGTCGGAAGGCAGCGGGGCGGCCTGCGCGGAAGGTGTCGGCTGCGAGCAGATGAAGAGAAAAGTCCCTCCGCTCGTCGCGAGGGTGGCTATACGGTGACTGCTCAACGAGGAGAACGTCTCATGCTGCAACTGCGTCGTCTTGCTCCCCTTGCCGCCCTGGTGGCGGCCATTGCCTGCACGAAAGCCAGCGCCGACGAGGTGGATCCCAGCACCCTCTATGAGGTCAGCACCGAGGGGACCTCCACGAAGGTGAAGGCGGGGGACAAGGGCGTCTTCGTGCTCTCGATCAAGAGCAAGGAGGGCGCGCACGTGTCGGACGAGGCTCCGCTGAAGCTGCAGGTGAAGGGCGCCCAGCTGACTCCGGCCAAGGAGGACCTGGTGCTGGCGGACTCGGTGGCGAAGAAGGCCGAGGGCCAGAAGTGGGTGGATCCGCGCTTCGAGGTGCCGTTCACGGCCGCCGCGGCGGGCAAGGGCACGGTGGACGCCAAGCTCACCTTCTTCATCTGCACGGAGAAGATCTGCGCCCGTCAGCAAAAGACCTTCTCGGTCCCCGTCGAGGTTCAGTAGGGCTTATGCGCGATCGTCCCCCCCGGCGAGCCGAGCGGCGTGAGCGTCCCGAGCAGCGAGGGCGCACCGAGCAGCGTGAGCGCCCAGAGCACCGTGGGCGCCCAGAGCACTATGAGCGGAACGAGCGTTACGTTTACGGAGTGAACCCCGTCCTTGAGGCCCTCCGGGTGCGCGCGGACGAGGTGGAGCACCTCTTCATCACCGAGGGGCAGCTGGGCTCGAGCGCGGCGGCGGAGCTGCTCAGCCGAGCCCGGGACGCGGGCATTCGCGTGGAGCGGGTAACACGGGAGCGCCTCGGAGCCCTGGCGGAAGGCGGAGTCCACCAGGGGGTGGTGGCCGAGCTGCGAGGCTTCCAGTATGCCGAGCTGCCGGACGTGCTGGCGGCCGCTCAGGAGAGCGGGAGGCCTCCACTCATCGTGGTCCTGGATGGCATTCAGGACCCGCACAACCTGGGTGCGATCATCCGCTCGGCGCACGCGCTGGGGGCCCACGGGGTGGTCATCGCCAAGGACCGGGCCTCACCGGTCACCGGGCTGGTAGCCAAGGCCTCGGCGGGTGCGGTGGAGCACTGCCCCATCGTCCGGGTGGTCAACATCTCCCGGGCCCTGGAGGAGCTGAAAGAAGCGGGGGTGTGGGTGGCGGCGGCGGACCCCGAGGGGAGCGAGCCGCTGTGGAAAGCCCGCCTGGACGGCCCCCTGGCCATCGTGGTGGGTGCTGAGGGAGCAGGTGTGCGAGAGGGCGTCCTCAAGCACTGCGATTTCCGCCTGCGGATTCCGATGACCGGTCAGGTCGGTTCTCTCAACGCGTCCGTCTCGGCGGCCGTTCTGCTATATGAGGTTGCCCGCCAGCGGGGCGGGGCGGGGGCACCCCCAAGCCGTCCAAGGGATCAATCTCCTTGACTTTGGTGGGCCAGCGTCTCTAAAAGGGCCCGCCTTTCGACACCGGAAACCGGGCAGCTGACGGTGACCGCGGGGGTAGCGGGGTAGGGTGGGTAGCAGCCGGAGTAATGCCGGTGTAGCTCAGTCGGTAGAGCAACTGATTTGTAATCAGTAGGTCGCGGGTTCAAGTCCCGCCGCCGGCCAAAGCATCGGGGCCGCGGATGAGGGCCCGGGCGGAAGAAAAGAAGTAGCGGGGCAGTAGAAGTAGGCAGTCGCGGTACGAGGAAAAATAGCTTACGGAGGGATACCCAAGCGGCCAAAGGGAGCAGACTGTAAATCTGCCGGCTCTACGCCTTCGATGGTTCGAATCCATCTCCCTCCATCGGTCAATGCGGGAATAGCTCAGTTGGTAGAGCGTCAGCCTTCCAAGCTGAATGTCGTGGGTTCGAGTCCCATTTCCCGCTCCAACCCGTTGTTGTGCAGTTCCAAGCCCTGATAGCTCAGTTGGCAGAGCGCATCCTTGGTAAGGATGAGGTCACCAGTTCAATCCTGGTTCAGGGCTCCATTTCTCTCTTTAGAGGAGCATCATGGCCAAGGAGAAGTTCGAGAGAAACAAGCCCCACGTGAACATCGGTACGATTGGACACGTGGACCACGGCAAGACGTCGCTGACCGCCGCCATCACCAAGGTGCTGGCCAAGACGGGCGGCGCCACGTTCCTGGCCTATGATCAGATCGACAAGGCCCCCGAGGAGCGCGAGCGCGGCATTACGATCTCCACCGCGCACGTGGAGTATCAGACCAAGAACCGCCACTACGCGCACGTGGATTGCCCGGGCCATGCCGACTACGTGAAGAACATGATCACGGGCGCGGCGCAGATGGACGGCGCCATCCTGGTGGTCTCGGCCGCTGACGGCCCGATGCCCCAGACGCGCGAGCACATCCTGCTGGCGCGGCAGGTGGGCGTGCCCTACATCGTCGTCTTCCTGAACAAGGTGGACATGCTGGACGACCCGGAGCTGCGCGAGCTGGTGGAGATGGAGGTTCGCGACCTGCTCAAGAAGTACGAGTTCCC
>DASVVJ010000891.1:0-25400 GCA_036389955.1 Myxococcaceae bacterium | reverse complement strand
TCAACATCGTCCTGGCCCCGGCCTTCATCTTCGGGTGGGGGCCTCTGCCGGAGATGGGAGTGACGGGTGCGGCGGTGGGCACCACACTGGGGCGCACCCTGGGGGTGGTGTACCAGCTCTACAGACTGAGCCGGGGCACGGCGCACTTCCGGGTGCGGCGTGAGCACCTGCGGCTGGAGCCGAAGACGATGCTGGCGATGCTGAGGCTGTCGGGCCTGGGCATGTTCCAGGTGTTCGTGGCCACGACGAGCTGGCTGGTGCTGGCGCGCATCGTCTCCGCGTTCGGCAGCGCGGCCGTCGCGGGCTACACCATCGCCATGCGCATCATCCTCTTCGCGCTGTTGCCCTCGTGGGGGCTGGGCAACGCGGCGGCGACCCTGGTAGGCCAGAGCCTGGGCGCGAAGAAGCCGGAGCGAGGGGAGAAGGCGGTGTGGACGGCGGCGCGCTACAACGTGATCTTCCTGGGCAGCGTGGGCGTGCTGTTCTTCTTCGCCGCCAAGCCAATCATTGGCCTGTTCACCCAGGATGTGGCGTCGGCCGCGTACGGGGTGGACAGCCTGCGCATCGTGAGCTGTGGCTTCCTCTTCTACGCATTCGGCATGGTGCTCGAGCAGGCCTTCAACGGGGCGGGCGACACGATGACGCCCACCTTCGTCAACCTGGGGTGCTTCTGGGTGCTGGAGCTGCCGATGGCCTGGTTCCTGGCGAACCCGATGGGCATGGGGCCCCGGGGCGCCTTCGTCGCGGTGACGGTGAGCTACGGCCTGCTGGCGGTGGTGAGCCTGCTGCTCTTCCGCCGGGGCCGGTGGAAGCTGCGCACCGTGTAGCGGTGCTGGCCTGCGCCTGAGCCTGCTCTACAAGCGGAAGGCAACTCTTTACTAAACATGTAATAAAAGGATTTCTTGTAAAACGAGATGAGAGGTCGGTAAGACGCGCGCCCCCCCTGGCCGAGCGGAGCCATCCGCTGCGGCCCACTGAGAGGTCGCGATGACGAGCCGTATCTCCCTGCTGTTGGTGCCTGCGTTGCTGGCCATGGCCTGTGGTCCCACCGAGAGCGAGCCCGTGGTGGATGAGCTGACGGGCGAGCTGTTGATGGAGGCCACCACCGAGTACGACATGCACCGGCTGCTCGAGGACGCGGACATCCGCGGCGGGCAGTGGATCACCACCGCGCAGGTGCAGCAGTTCCTGCAGCAGAAGGGCAGCTACCTGGCGGGCTACACGGATCCGGCGTGGGGCAAGACGGCCGCCGCGCTGATTGTGGAGCGCTCCAAGGCGTACACCATCAGCCCGCTGTACATGCTGGCGCGCATTCAGACGGAGTCGAGCCTCATCACCAGCGGCACCTCCACCAACCTGGCCAAGGCCACCGGCTGCGGCTGTCCGGACAGCGCCGGCTGCGACGTGAGCTACGCGGGCTTCGGCAATCAGATCGAGTGCTCGGCGAAGAAGATCCGCGGCTACTTCACGGACCTGGACGCGGGCCGCGCCACCGTCTCGGGCTGGAAAGTCGGACTGACCAAGCAGACGTCGGATCCGTGCTCGGTGAAGCCGGCCAACAAGGCCACGGCGGCGCTCTATACGTACACCCCGTGGGTAGGCGCGTACGCCATTCAGTGCGGCAGGACGACGGTGGGCGGCTCGTCGCTGGTGGCGGTGGCGTTCAACCGCTTCAAGGGCGAGTACGCGTGGGGCGACGGGCGCTCGTGCTACACGGGCACCGTGGAGGCCAACGTGTCCGAGTACACCTGCGTGCAGAGCTCCTCGGACGCGCTGTGGCGGCAGTGCCTGGCGGGTGCCTTCACCGCCGGCTCCACCACCAAGCCCACCAACTGCACCACCTCGTACCCGTACTGCTCGTCGGCCACGCTGGGCCGCTCGGTGCCCACGCGCACCTGTGTACAGTCCAGCTCGGACCGGCTCTGGCACCAGTGCGGCGCCGAGGGGCTGTGGCAGTCGGCCCCCAACGTGCCCAGCACGGGCAGTGGCCCGGTGGGCACGTGCTACCAGATCTACGCGCTGTGAGGTGCTGACGGCGGGCCCTGAGGTCCTTCCTCAGGGCTCGAAGCGCAGCGTGAAGAAGTGCTGGTCCCCGGGGGGCCGTGGACGCCGTCATCGAACGAGAACGGACCCCTGAGCGCGCCGAACACCGAGACGGCGCCGCTCTTATCCGTATCCAGTCCCAGCATATAAAGAGAGGGGTTGGTGGCGCTCGCCTCCGGGGTGTACGTCTTGGACTCGAAGACGAGCTTCCCGTCCGCGTCGCGCTTGCTGTACTGGAACGACGGAGAAGAGCCGGTCTTCGCGATGCCCACGAACGACTGGCCCCACGCATCCGCCGTGACACCAAAGCGCGAAGCGCTCGAACGTACTCGTGTTGGACAGGTCCGCGCGCAGGGCGGCCGTGAACCCGAAAGTGCCCGACGAGGCCACGCCATCGCCGAAGTCCACGTTGCCCAGCCCGTTGCCGCCAATGAGGATGCTTGAAATGACAGCGCCCCCGGTCAACAGCCCCGGAGGCGACAGTCTGCCGCGATGCGGCGGGAACTACATGATGGGCATGAAGACCTTGAAGCCGCTGCGGCCCCCGGCGCCCAGCGTGTTGCGCTCGACGAAGTCGCTCACGGACGAGCGGCCGTCGCCAGTGGTGATGGCGGTGTGGCCGTAGATGCTGCCCAGCCGCGAGGAGGTCTTCTCCCAGGTGAGCACCAGGCCGGGGACCTTCAGCGCCTCCTCGAGCGACATGTTCACCTGCTTGAACTTGTCACGGGGCAGGTTGTTGTCGATCTGGTTGCCGTTGCCCCACACCTTGAAGCCGAAGGCGTTCTGGATGGCCTTGCTCACGCCGGTGGCGCACAGGCCCTGGCTCTGGTAACCGCCGATGCTCATCGCCGCCGCGCGGCCGGCCTCGGCCAGCTTGCGCATCGCCGGGGTCGCATTGCTGGGGCCGGCGCCGGTGGCTCCGCCCGCCTGCGTGCCGCCCGTGCTGTTCGTGCCACCCGGGGCGCGCGTGCCGCCCGGGGCGCGCGTACCGCCGGGACGGGGCCCGTCGAAGCCGCTGCTCCCGTCATGACCGGGGACCTTCAGGGTCTTGCCCGCGTAGATCATGTTCGGGTTGGCGATGTTGTTCATCTTCGCCAGGGTCGAGACGCTGGTCTTGAAGCGCGAGGCGAGGGCCGAGAGCGTGTCGCCCTGCTTGATGCGGTAGTTGGACATGGAATTCTCCTTGGACTGATTGTCGCAAATCTGGACGCCAAGTTGCGACCCGGCCTCTCAATCTCTCGAATCCCGAGTAAAATCAGCCATATGAGCCAGCTCCTCCCGGGGTTGATCCGCGCCGGGTTGGCTGGCGGGTGACTCAGTGTGCGCCCATCGTGAGCTGACCAGCCGTCAGCCCGGTCGAAGCGCGCTCCTTCGTCTCAGGCTCCTGTTTGGGGGAGCTTGGCGCCTGGAACACCACGTTGTGTTCCAGCGTCTTGCCTGCGGTGATGGTGACGATGGCGCGATAGGGCGGCACCGCCGGGTTGATCAACTTCACCTCGTGCCTGCCTGCTGGGAGCTTCAGCTCGTTGATGGGGGGCACTCTGCCCATCTTCTCCCCATCCACCCAGATGTCTGCCCAGCCTCTCATGACGAGGTGAAGCGTTCCCACCTGCGAGCTGCCCTGCTTCCGGGCGCTGCTGGTGTGCCCCCGGGTGACGGGAGTGGGAGCCGCCTGGAGCGAACGTTTGGAGTCTTCGGGCTGCGTCACAGGTGGAGCTTCTTGCTCAGCCGTGGCGGTCTGGACGGAAGGCCTGGCCGTGTCATCCGCGATCAGGGGGACGACGGGTTCAGCAGGGACTGCCGCGAGGTTTTGACTGGAGACCGGGACAGAGAGCTGTGCCGGGGAGACCACGACGGCTGGGACAGGGGAGGCCTGTTGAGCCGCCAGAATGTAGCCGCCCCCAGCCATCAGCAACGCGGTGCCCATGACCGCGGGGAGCCAGTTCAGCCGGCGTCTGGGCAGAGCAGAGCGAGTCTCCAGCGCCCTGGCCGTCACGGAAGGGACTGTTCGCGGAGAACTCGTGGGCGCATCTGAGGTCGAGTCCGGCGCGGGAGTGTTCTCCGCGTCGGAGGGCATCAGCTGGGTGACGAACTCCGCGAGCTGATAGGCGCTCGCGGACTTGCCCGTCGACAGGATGAAGTTCTCCAGGTCCACCAGGAAGGCCCGGCAGTCCGGGTAGCGCTGCTCGCGCTCCTTGGCGAGTGCACGCTCGAGAATGCGTTGTAAGGACGCAGGCAAGTCCGGCCGGCGCTGCACGGCCGGCACCTGCGGCTCGAAGAGGATGGCCTGCATGAGATTGGCATCCGAGGAGGCGCTGAAAGGCTTGTGGCCGGTCAGCAGCTCATAGAGCACCACCCCGAGCGCGTAGATATCCAGGCGCCGATCCAGCGACATGGCCCGGATCTGCTCGGGCGGCATGTACGCCAGCTTGCCTTTGACGACTCCCGTGCGGGTCTTGTGGCTCTGGTCGGCCGCTTTGGCGATGCCGAAGTCCACGACCTTCACGGCTCCCTGGCGAGACACCAGGATGTTGTCCGTGCTGACGTCGCGATGAACGAGCCCCAGGGGCTGCCCCGTGGTGGGCGACCTGAAGTCATGGGCGAACCCCAGACCCTCGCACGCGCAGGCGATGATCCGCGCGCACAGCTCCGCGGGCAGTGCCACGCCGCGGGCGCGAGCGCGCTTCAAGAGCACCCGCAGGTTGAGCCCGTCGATGTGCTCCATGGCCAGGAAGTACTCGCCCTGGGACTCTCCGAAATCGAAGATCTGAACGATGTTGGGATGGTTGAGCTGGGCGGCCAGCTTCGCCTCGGCCAGAAACATCTCCACGAACGAGGGATCCTCTGCCAGGTGCGGCAGGATGCGCTTGAGCACCAGCGTCTTCTCGAAGCCCATGGGCCCCAGAGCCCGCGCCAGGAACACCTCGGCCATGCCACCAGCGGCAAGCCGACGGACCAGCTCGTATTTCCCGAGTTGCATGGTGTTCGGAATTATCGATCCGTGGATCAGAGCGCGGCACCCCCTCCCCAGCCTTTTCGCCAGGCGCACTGTCAGCGCAAGCACACAGCGCGGGCCCGGGAAGTAGCCTTCTGGACAGCGTGGAAGGCTGCCTCACTCCGTGGGTGCGACGAACCACTCCCAGGGTGCGGGCTCTGCCGGGAAGGCGTTCCACCTGCGCCAGGCCAGCACCTCGGCCCTCCAGACCTCGAGGCCGCCCCGCAGGGGCCAACCCCGGGTAACGGTGCCGCGGCGTGGCCCCGAGAAGTTGTGCACCAGCATGCGGTTGACCCGATCAATGCGCTCCGGCGTCTCACCGGCGCGCAAGGTGAACTCGGCGGCAATCAGTGCCCCCTCTTGCGCCACGGCGCCGGAGGTGCGCTCTCGCTCGATGACGGGCCAGAGCCCCAGCAGGGGCGGCTCCACCCCTTCGAGCAGGGCGGCCTGCAGGCGGTCGTGCCCATCGAGCACCAGCCACTTCGCCAGGAGGTCCACATAGAGCAGCAGCACGGGGGGCAACGTCCTGTCCCGAGCGCGCTTGCGCCAGCTCTTCACCCGGCCGTCGTCTTCGGGGGACGCGGCGCGCAAGGGGAGGACTCCACCCGGGAGCACGTCCCGATAGGCCCAGTCCTCGGTCCAGAACGTCTCGAAGCGCAGGATGCTCTCGAGGGACTGGGGCGCCGCGATTTCCTCGCCGAACCCCCATTCCATGGGGCTGACGGGGTAGCGCGAGGCCTGGCGCGCGGCGATGGCACGGACAGGCCGCAGGCACCAGCGGCCCGCGTAGAGCAGGGGATGGGACGACTCGGTGAGCACGCGTCCCAGGCGCCAGGTCCAGGCCTCCCACCATTTGTCTGTTCCCGGCTCATGGGCAACGTCGCGCAGCTCGGCGGCAAACACCGGAGGCAGTCCCCAGGGCGCGCTGGAGGTGCCCCGGAGGAAGCCACATTGATCCCAATAGCTGTCGATGCGCACCCAGAGCAGCGGCTGCCCGCCGCTCGTCAGGCGCAGCCGGTACGGAGAGGCCACCTCGAAGTGCAGGGACGGCCGCTGGAGCCAGCGCCCTTCGCGGGGAACGTCCAGCAGCAGGCCCGGGCCTGTGACGGGCAAGCCCCAGTCCCGCGTGGTGTCGAAGGTGAAGCGCAGGGGTGGCCTCCGTGACGAAACCGGGGAGCGCACGATTGTAGAGCATCCGGGACTTCTCACGCAGTCCAAGGGGCTGACCTCAGCCCCGGGTCAGGCGCGGGTGACGTACCATGCGTTCCCCTCGTTCATGCCCCTGACCTACCGGCTCACGCTGCCCCCCATGCTGAGAGTCGAAGAGCGGATCCAGATGATGTGGGAGCCGGTCACGGTTCCCACGAACAGCACGGGCACATGCTCACAACCCGCGCCGGGACGTGCTGAACGGCATGGTCGCAGAGCTACGTGAGCGCATGTGAGCCGGCATCCCGCAGAGAGCGGAGTCAGCGCGCATTGCCCGGTGGATGCTCCTTGAACCACTGGGCGATGCCCTCCATCTCAGGCTCGAAGACGCCTGGGGTGAAGTTGACCATCCCGGCGCGCTGGTGGCTCCGGTTCTCGAAGTCGTGGGTGGTGCCGCCAGGCACGAGCACGAACGAGCCTGTGGGCGCGTCGATCCACTCGGTCCCGACCAGGATGCTCATCGTGCCTTCGATGACGAAGAACACGTCATCCTCCGGGTGTGAGTGCGCACCGGGCCCCCGGGTGTTGGCGTCGAGCCACCATTCGGAGATGGAGTAGGCCTGGGCCGTCTCATCGCCGTCGGCCTTGAACAAGGCGCTGATTCTCCCCATCGGGTACGGGCGCCCCCCACCAGGGGACAGAATGATCGGCTTGCGTGCTGATGGGCTCGTGCTCATGACTGGCGGGCTTACCACACCGCCTCGCGCGCCTACGCCGGACTGAACCAGATGACGCAGGCTACGCACCGTTACCGTGAGTTCCTGAAGCGGGCCTCCGAACCTTCGCCGTCAGAAGGACATCGTCATGCCCCCGACGTACTGCTTGCCGCCTTCGGGCCTGGGCAGGACGACGAAGTAGGGCACCGCCCCGGCCGGCGTCTCCGACTTCGCCTGGGTGAAGCTGGCGTTGTAGGCCTCTGCCGCCGAGCGCATCTGCCCGTCAGCCATCAGAGCAAAAGGAATGGCGAGGACGATCGCGCCCGCTCCTACCAGCGCCGGCGCCCAGGTCTTGTCGCCTTTCTTCGTGAGGTTGTCTCCCAGGTTCCACCCGACGAGGCCTCCGCCCACCGAGGCGAGGATCGAGACGGTCCACTTCTTCGCCTGGTAGCCACTCAGATGAGGACCGGCGGTTGGGTGTGTGCGCTCCACCGTGAACAGCCGTGGGCGTCAGTCCCCGGTGCGGTTTACGGGGGCGCCCAGGCGGGCGGCGAGGCAGTGAAAGTAACCAGGTACCACACCCCGTCATAGCCGCCCTTCGTGGAGCGCTCCGTCTCGAGGATGCGAGGCTCAGGACCGAGGTCCGGCCCCCTCATCGCGTTGACGCCACAGGTGGCTCCACACTGCCAGGCGGTGCCGTCGCGGGCCTCCAGCGTCAGCGTCTTCAGCGACACCCCTTGCTTCACCAGGCGCCACACCGCGGAACGGGGAATGATCAGCCGGCGCGTGGCGTGGAGGTTTCCAGCGAGGAACACCATCGGCTCCGCCGGAGCCCGGGAGCGCACCTGCGCGATGCGCTCCGCCATGTGCTCGTCGCGTTCCTTGCCTCCGTCGTCCTCCTGGACGGGGGCATCGACGGCCAGGATGCGCACCTCGCGCCCGGCGGCTCGCAGCCGCCGCACCTCGCGCAGCAGTCCCATCATGGCCTGGCTGGTGCGGCCGTCCTGGTAGTCGCGGCGCCAGAAAGGGCTCTCGCGCAGCGACACCTCATCGCCCGTGGCCAGGAAGGATTCCACGCGCGGCTGCTCGTCGCGCGGAAACTCCAGCGCGAGCCACGTGGGCCTTCCGCCGGCCGAGGCCGCGCACACCGCCTGCATCACGGCGCGGGGGCTCTCCACCGTGCCATGGAGTTCGCCCAGAACGAGCAGGCCCTCCGACAGCCAGCGCTCCAACCCGGCAAGAGCCTCGCCGCAAGGGGACTCTGTCTTCACCGAGCCCTCCGGCGGCGGGGGCCGCTCGGACTGAGGGACCGGCCGCGGTGCGACGATGTCCGGAGTGGCAGTGGCTGCCGGAACGGACCGGCACCCCAGCGTGCACAGGCTGATCAGCAGGCCGAGGACAGCAAAGCGGAGCATGAGGGATTTATAGCGCAGGCCCCGTAGAATGAGCCCTCCCCCTTCTGGCCCCAGGTGCTCCATGCGTCCTCTTCTGCTGCTGTGTCTCCTCGCCTCCACCCTGGCGCGCGCCCAGCAGTCCACGACCTCCTCGTCCGAGCAGTCCTCCTCCTCGCCCACCCGCGGCGCTGCCGCGCAGGGGAAGGTGCCCTCGGTGGTCGAGCGGGCCAGCCAGAAGGTCACCATCCCCACAGCGCAGATCCCCCTGCGCACGCTGGAGGGTAAGGATGTCCGCCTGGGCGACTACGACGCCAAGGTGGTGGTGGTGTCGCTGTGGGCCACCATCACTCCGGACCACTCGTTCCTCGGGGTGCTGGAGCAACTCCACCAGAGCTACAAGGGCCGAAAGGACGTGGTCATCCTCGCCATCAACGTCGATCAGCCGAAGAACGAAGAGGACCTCGAGGTGATCCGCGGAATCGCCCGGCAGATGGGCGCCACCTACCCGGTGCTCCTGGACAAAGAGCTCATGCTCATGGCGCTCGTCAACGAGAAGCTCAATCCAGGCGCCGCGGCGCGCAACGCGTTCCTCATCCCCCCGTTCCTGCTCTTCACCCGCAGGTTCGAGCAGATGGAGCAGCCCCAGTGGGAAGAGGCAGAGACGGTCGAGCATCAGGTGAAGTGGCTGCGCCAGAAGGTGGAGGCGGCGCGCAAGCGCAAGTAGCGGGTTTTGGCCGGGAGATGCGCGCAAGTTGCTGATTTCATTGCGTGTAGGTTTTGTGCGCCTATTTACCTATCAGCCGCCTATCCGACAGGGTGCAACCGACGCAACCGAAATGCCTCTTAGGGGCAGGAACCCGCGGCCTCCCGGCCTCCCCAACCGAGGAACACCATGACCACCGTCAACCCGACTTCGCGTCCGAACATCCCAGCCCTGGGAAACACCGCCACCACCACCGCCGCCACCAAGCCTGGCCCTGGGCAGCTCGGCCTGGGCTCCAAGGGCCCCGAGGTCAAGGAGCTGAAGACGCTGCTGCGGGATGCGGGCTTCTACAACGGCGCCATCAATGACGAGATGGGGCAGCAGGGCATCGACGCGCTGAAGAAGGCCAAGGCGGAGCTGAAGCTGGGCGGCCCGGCGGACATCGCGGGCCCCACCACGGTGAACGCGCTGAAGAAGGCCATCGCCTCGCGCGCTTCGGGCTCGGACTTTGGAGCGCAGCTGCGCTCGGGCAACCTGAGCCAGACGCCTATCTACCTGGCCATCGGCCTGGCCGAGGGCACCATCAACAAGAACGGCTCGCCCAACCAGGCCTGGTACAGCCACGGTGATCCGGGCAACGGCAAGCTCAACAAGGGCTTTGGCTCGTACCAGGTGTACCAGGATCCGCGCGGCGCCTCACTGACGCCGGAGCAGGCGGACCGCATCCAGGCCAACCGCCTGGCCGAGCAGTGGCCGAAGATTGATCAGACGCTGCAGAAGGCGGGCATCCCGGCCGGGCCGGTGCGGGACCTGGTGGCCGCCAACGCGTTGGACGCGTGGAATCAGGCGCCGGCGACGCACGGAGGCACCTACGGCCTGCTCAACCCCCAGCGCCTGGCCGAGCTGAAGAAGGATCTGGCCAGCGGGAAGAACCCCACCGAGGCCATCGTCGAGTGGCGGGCCAACGGCTACCGGACCGACAGCGGCAACCTGGACGCGCCGGGCCTGGGCAACTCGTGGAACCGCGTGGTGGCTGATCAGCGGCGCCGCGCCGAGGCGGTGGGCGAGGGCCTGCGGCTGCGCGCCGGCTCCAGCGTGCCGTCTTCCAGCGGCCCTTCCGCGTACCAGCCGTCGACGCCCACGCAGGCGCCGGTGAACATTGGCAACACGCCGGCCAGCGGCACCGGTGAGCTGCTGGCTCACGGCGCCAAGGGCGAGGAGGTCTCCAAGCTGCAGGAGCTGTTGAACAAGGCGGGCGCCAACCCCCCGCTGGCGGTGGATGGGGACTTCGGCCCGGCCACCGAGGCGGCGGTGAAGAACTTCCAGCAGCGCAACAACCTGGCCTCGGACGGCATCGTCGGGCCGATGACGCGCGAGTCGCTGCAGAAGACCAACAGCGGCAGCACGCCCACGACGGGCTCCAACGGACCGTTGAACGCGGGCACGCTGGGCAGCGTCAACAGCGGCCAGTACACGTCCTCGTTCGAGATCAAGCCGGGCTCGAAGGGCCCCGAGGTGGAGCGGCTGAAGAAGGCGCTGAAGGAGGCGGGCTTCTACAACGGCGCCATCAACCAGGAGATGGGGCCGCAGGGCGTGGAGGCGCTGAAGAAGGCCAAGGCGGAGCTTAAGCTGGGCGGCGCCCCGGACGTGGCGGGCGAGTTCACGCTGAAGAAAATCGAGGAGTACGCCAAGGCGCGCACCTCCTCGGGCGCGGTGCTGGGCAACGGCATCACCGTGAACACCAACCACCCCTCGCTGCAGAAGCTGGCCAACAGCCGCCTGGACAACGGCCCCACGGGCTACTGCGTGGCCACCACGCTCAACAACATGGAGCGGCTGGGCGTGCCCAACTTCCCGGGCGGCACCGCGGACGACCCGAACAACCCGCGCGGCGCGATGGTGCGGCTGCTGAAGACGGGCAACTGGGAGTCCCTGCCGCTACCCGGCGCGCAGCAGCGCACCATCCGCAGCCCCTACGGCACCGTGCAGGCTCAGGTCATCTCCGCTGACGCGTACGAGAAGATGGCGCAGGCCGGCAAGATTCCCAGCGGCGCCATCATCTTCCAGACGCGCCACGGCTGGGACTACAGCGGTGGCTCGAGCGGCAACGACATGGGCATCGTCCGCAACGGCGGCCGCAACACCCACAACTACGAGACGATGCCTCCCATCATCTACGGTGACGCCAAGGAAGTCGTCCTCCTGGTTCCCAAGGGCTCCATCCAGCGCGGTTGATCCCCGCCGCGCGGCCTGCGTGCGCGCCTCGAGCAGAGGCGCCACGCCCCATGCGCTGCTGCTCCGCCGAAGGTCCGCGAGACGTCGGTGGTGGACAAGCCAGGGGCCGGCTGGAGTGTCATGGGGCCGTGGGGCTCCGGGCGGCCTCCACCCAGGCACCGTGGCGGTACGCCTGCACCGCCCCCTGCGCTGCATCCAACTGGAACAGGTAGAGCCACTCGTTCTCGACGAGTTCGCGCACCTTCGAGTGTTTTCGCAGCACCGCCTCGATAGCGGGACGTGGCGCCTCGATGAAGACGCTGAGGCGCAGCGGGGTGTGCACCCAGCGTGTGCCATCGTGCAGCGACTGCAGGGGCAGGCCGATGCGCAGGTCTCCACCGTTGCCCTCGAAGACTCCGACATTGCCGCCCACGACGTTGTGCAGCACCTTGTTGCCGCTGCCGTAGCGGACGTTGTCCACCGTGGAGGCGTAGTACTGGAGGTTGATCCAGTGCGTGACGACCATGGGCGCTGTCATGAGGAGCTCGAGGACCGCCGACTCCGGATCCTCCTCCCAGCGGTAGTCGTGGAGAAAGGCGCGCCCCGCCAGGTTCATGTGCCGGCAGTGCTCGCGCGGCCCGATGATGAAGGCTGCGTTGTTGGCGAGCCCCCACTCGGGCCGCACCTGCGACCAGTCCCGCGCTCGCGTGGAGACCGCCTGGCGCAGGGGCTTCTCCCCGAGCCCCGCGAGCCCCAGGTTCAAGGCCCGCTCGGCGCGAGCCTGGTGGCCCGCCGCGTCGAGCCAGGCCTTGAGGCACGCGGCCTCCTGCTGGTGGGAGGCTGGCAGCGCATCGAGCTCGAAGAGTTCCACGGCGTCGGTCGTCGTGTTGTGCAGGCCCGCGATGAAGCGCGTGCTCTCCGGCACGTGGATGCCCCGCGCCGCGAGGCCCTCGCGCACCTGGGGCTCATTGAGCAGCGCGGCCACGGCTCGGGCGTTGACCTCGCCGGTCTGCCCGCAGCAGGCGCCACAGTCCAGCCCCGCGGCGTGAGGGTTATTGACGGTCTGGCTGCCATGGCCAGCCAGCAGGATGAGCCGGGCGAAGGTGCGGGTGAGGCTCATGGCGCGCAGGATTCCCGCCGCCAGCTCGCAGCGGGCTGACAGCTCCAGCTCGCCACCGCCCGCCGTCCCTGTCAGCCGGGGAGCGCGCTGAGCATGCTCCTGAGCCGACAGCCCCGCGCGCTCGGGGGCGGGCACGGGGCGGCTGATGCCGAGGCTGTCACCGACGAGCTTGCCCGCATAGAAGAGGCCCAGGGACTCGACGAAGGAGAAGCAGGAGGCAGCGCCCGTCTTGAACTGCTTCCAGGCCGAGCCGGCGTCGAGCCGGTGGATGCGCCGCTCGCTCAGCTGAACGGGGGTGCCCGTGTCCGTGGCACGCAGGCGCGGCGCGAGCAGGCCCGGGAGTTGAGGCCGGGCCACTGTCGAGGCCAGGGGCTGGTACTCGATGGGGAGCCCGAAGAACCCCGCGAACCCGAGCGTCTGCACGGTGGGGCTCTGCGTCTCGAGCGCCCGGCGGAACACCTCGGAGCGTACGTCGATGCAGAACACGGCCTGCACGGAGGGCGCGGAGATGGGGCGGGTCGACAGCCCGGCAGGCAGTTTCTGGCAGAGCTCCTCCTGGTAGGCGATCTCCACGGCCCGCTGCAGAATCCAGTCTTCCGCTTGCGCCGCGGCGGCCCCGCTGTCGATGGCGGGCCAGCTGGCCATCGCCATCTGCCAGCGGGAGGCGATGCTCCGGCCGCCAGAGCGATAGAGCAGCCACTCCCACGCGAGGCGGATGGCGAGCAACTCGACGAGGTGCTCATCCTCCCGGCCCTGGAGCCGTTCGGTCCATCGGAGGTAGGCGCACCAGGCCGCCCAGCCATTCACGTCGAGCAGGAGCGAGGTCAGGTACTTCTCGTGCTCGGCGGAGGGGATGTCCAACCCGGCCAGTGCGGCCGGAATGAGCGCGCGCCCATCCTCCGGCAGCTCCCGGACAAGCTCGCGATAGGTGCCCAGGCCCATGAGCAGCGCGGGGCTCCGGTCCTCGAGGGCCTGGCGGCGCCAGTTCGCGTAGAGGCCCCCCTGGCGGTCGGGGCCAAGCTGGGCCTGACCCGAGTCGAAGTAGGCGGCGCACACCTGGCTGAGGCTGTGCGTCACGAAGTCGAGCCAGGCCATCTCATGGATGAGATCGCGCTGCGCATCCAGGACGTCGGTCACCCGGGCGCGGCGCGGGGGCGCGGGCTGCTTCGCCTCGAGCAGCGCCGTCAGGGGCTCCGTTGTCGGGGGCGTACCGGTCTGCTCCATGGCCTCACGCAGGTGGCCCGCGTGCAGCAGGCCCGCGCGCCACAGCTCGCGATACCAGGTGCGTGGCATCACCAGCCTGCTGCCGGACAGGGCGCTCAGCTGGGCGGACACGGCCGGAAGCGTCATGCCGGTGAAGCCCCAGAAGGGGTTGACGGCGATGAAGCGATCCAGGGGCCAGGTGGGCGCAATGCGCGCACAGGCACGCTCCACCGCCTCCTGGACGCCGCGGGGGTCCACTGCCACGGCCTGGGTCATCTGAAGTGTCTGTCCCATGATCAAGCCTCCAGGGTGCCCACGGTGAGCGGAGGACGGTTGTGCGGGGCGCGCGGCGGGAGCCGCGGAGGCCAGATGCGGAAGGTGAGGCGCGTGAAGAACTCGTCGAGGTAGAGCCCCGCGAAGAGACGCGGGTAGAGCGCGCGGGCCAGGCGCCCTTCAGGACGGGACTGCAGCAGGGCCTGGAGCACGCAGAGCACTGCGAAGCACACGGCGACGATTCCCACTCGCAGCGTCAGCGCTCCGGTGGACGCGGGTACCTGCAGGAACTGGCCCGCGAGTGCATGCCAGGTGAAGTAGAGGGCCGCGACTCCCGCGCCGCCGAGCGTCAGCTGGACGAGGAGGCGCCAGCCCCGGTGAACTCCGCGCACGAGGAGCTGCGTGAGCGCCAGGCTCAGAATGAGGGCCAGCGCCCACAGCGCGGGCTCCTGACGCGGGCTGGCGCCATACACCGTGGCCACCCCAGCCACCCCGGCGCACGCGGCCACGGCGGCCGCGAGCCAGTGCCCCAGCCCCGCCCGCTCCGCCCGAGGCACGAGCGTCTGCGCGCGCCAGCTCTCCACCGTGCTGCCGGAGCTCAGGAAGGCGTGCGCCTTGTAGAGCGAGTGCCCGACGAGGTGCAGCAGCGCGAGCGAGTAGGCCCCCAGCGCGCACTGGACGAGCATGAAGCCCATCTGGGCACAGGTCGACCACGCGAGCATCACCTTGATGCTCACCCGCGTGGTCATCACCAGCGCCGCCACCACCGCCGTCACACTGCCGATAAGGACCAACAGCGTTTGCGCCGGCTCGGCCTTCACCATGAGCGGCGCCAGGCGGAGCATGAGGAAGCCGCCGATGTTCACCACTCCCGCGTGCAGCAGCGCGGAGACCGGCGTGGGTGCCTCCATCACCTGGATCAGCCAGCCATGGAAGGGCAGCTGGGCGCACTTGAGCGAGGCGCCGATGACGATGAGCACGGCGGCCAGCTCCATCCCTGCCGGCAGGGAGCCGGTGGCCTCCGCCCACGCGTTCACCTCGTCGATCCTCAAGCTGCCCACGTTGGCATGGATCAGCCAGATCGCACTCAGCAGACAGACATCCGCTACGCGGCTCACGAGGAACTTCTTGTGCGCCACGATCAGCGCCTGGGGCCGCTGGGCATAGAACGTCAGCAGCTGATGGAGCGCGAGGCTGGTTCCCACCCAGGCCAGCGCAAGCACCAGCAGATGGTTGGAGATGACCAGCGTGGTGACAGCGGCCAGCGTCAGCATGAGCCAGCGGACGTAGCGCGCCTGCCCCGCGTCACCATGAAGGTAGGCCCGCGAGAAGCGCACGATGATGAAGGCGATGAAGCAGACGAGCGCCAGCACGGTGATCGTCACCCCATCCAGCCGGAGGCTGAGGGCAGGAGACCCGGTTCCCCCCAGGGGGAGGACCGGAGAGAGCGGCTGCCCCTGCGCCACGAGCCCCCAGCCCGAGGCCACGAGGAGCGCGAGGCCCAGGCTGAGTGCCGCGGCGGGCCCCGCGAGCCGAAAGGGCTTTGCGCGAGCGACAAACACCGCAGCCAGACTGTACGTCAGGGGGATGGCGAGCGCGGCGAGGCCCAGGTGCGCGGTCCATCCCAGAAAAGGGTCGTTCATGAGGGCCAATGTATGGACCGGGACCCTTCTCGAAAAATACATAACTCAGGCGCTACCGTTCTCTTATAAAGAACGATGTATGGCCACGCACCTGAACTACCACCACCTTCAATACTTCTGGGCCGTGGCGAGGGACGGAAACCTCACGCGGACCGCGAAGCGGCTGCGCGTGTCGCAGTCGGCGCTGTCCGCGCAGATCCGGCAACTGGAGGACCAGCTGGGGGAGCCGCTGTTCGCGCGCGAAGGGCGCACGTTGCGGCTGACAGAAGCGGGACGGCTCGCCCTCCAGTACGCGGACGACATCTTCACCTCAGGCGGGGAGCTCCTGGCGGTGCTGAAAGAGGGCCGGCGGCGCGAGCACGTCCTGCGGGTGGGCGCGGTCGCCACCCTCTCGCGCAACTTTCAGGAGTCCTTCATCAAACCGCTGCTCAACCAGCTGGACGTCCAGCTGCGCCTGCGGTCCGGGAGCCTCGAGGAGCTGCTCACGCACCTGTCGGCCCACGCGTTGGATCTGGTCCTCTCCAACCGCCCGGTGCAGCGCGACGCCGAGCGCGCCTGGCGGTGCCGCCGCATCGCACGGCAGCCGGTCAGCCTGGTGGGGCCACCCCGGAAGCGGGCCTTCCAGTTCCCCGGCGATGTCTCCGAGGTTCCGCTGCTCCTTCCCAGCACAGACAGTGAGCTCCGCGCCGCGTTCGACGCACTCTGCGAGCAGTCCGGCATGAGGTTCCGCGTCCTCGCCGAGGTCGACGACATGGCGATGATGCGCCTGCTGGCGCGCGACACCCGGGCGGTCGCGCTGGTGCCTTCGGTGGTCGTCCGCGATGAGCTGCGCAGCGGGCTCCTCCAGGAGTACTGCGTGGTGCCCAGCCTGTATGAGAACTTCTATGCCATCACCGTCGAGCGCCGGTATCCGCACCCCCTCTTGAGATCGCTCCTGTCGCGCGATGAAGAGGAGATCCTCGCCATGGGGCAGGGGGAGCGCACCGGTTCCTCGAGGGCTGGAAACTGATTCGTCAGCCGCGAGGTCACGCGCCCCTTTGCTACCGTGACACCAGGGTCCGTGTATCCTGCGCCACGTCGGACACGGAGAGCTGGGCCGGTGCAGCGCTAACGACGGGCAGAGCCTGGAGCGGCTGTGCCGCTACGGGGCGCATGGGGCGCTCGCGGACGTGGGCGTTGAGGGGGGGCAGGCCGTAGGGCTGGGTGACGGCGGAGTGGATGATTCCGTTCTCGCGTCGGCCGAGGCTCAGCCCTACCAGGTGCCCGGCTTCGTGCTGGGCAAACCCATGCCAAAGAGGCCAGAGCCTGGCTGGGAGAAGCCCCCGTGCAGCGGTTTCCAGCGCTCGATTAACGGCGCCTGTTGGTTCGGTCCTCTGGAGGGGGAAAAGCCGCCATGTGAGGACGCCTTTGAGCACGAGAACCGGTGCTACACGCCCGTCATCCCTCACAACAGGATCCGCCAGCCCACCTCGGAGGAACCGTAACCAGACGCGCGGCCCTCATCATCCTCACGGTACCCGAACCACATCCTCTACACGAAGGTGGTCCCCGACGAGCGGCTCGAGTGGGACCACGGCTCGAAGGAAGGGGAGGTGATGTTCAAAGCCGTCGTCACCTTCAAGGACGAAGGCGGCAAGACGCGTGTCACGCTCCAGCACACCTTGCCGACCGTCGAAGCTCGCGAGCAGGCGGCGAAGTACGCAGTCGAGGGCGGAACCCAGACCCTTGCGCGGCTCGAAGCGCACCTCGCAGCTCAGCGTTGAGGGGCGGCTTCGTCGGTCATCGAATTGGAAGCGGCGGAAATCGACCCCGCCGCCCGTCCTGCAATGCGAAGCGGGCGTATGTGACAGCGGTGCACCTGGTGGAGCAGGTGCTGCCGCATATGCCCTCCCGGCAGTGAACGCTGTTCTTTCCGCACTGGTTCCGGTGAGTGCTGCTGAAGAACGTGGGACTGCTCTCGGACGTCCTCACCGTCTTCCTGCGCGCGGTGTTCGCCCTGCAGCGTCGGCGAGCGCGGAGGCAGGGCATCCGTCGTGCGCAGGCAGGGGCCGGTGGTGCGCCACCGGGGGCTACGGCTGTTGGAAAAAAGAGCTCCAAGTCCTGATCGCAAAACCGGTTCTACCTTCATGTCGAGGGAAGACACGCCTCTTCGTAGCCCCAGCGCTCCTGTGCCTCACCTTCATCCAGGAGTGGCTTCAACACCGCCAGAGAAACAGCGGGCGGGACATCCACGGAGATGAGACCCGGAATGTGGCTCCTTTCGACCGCACACCCCATCTTCTCCAGGAGCGCGCTGACGGTGGAGACCTCCTTCTCGTCGTAGATGATGAGGCGCAGTGTGCCGTGGCCCGAGGGACGTACGACCTCTCGAAACCGGAGTTCCCGTGGCTCGGTCACAGCCGAAACGATGTCTCCATAGGCAATGCCCTTCGCGAAGAAGGGGATGTTGTCGACTTGGAACAGCCCCTCTCCCAGAGGACGGGCCCACAAGCCCTCGTAGTCCGCAGGTGGGTAATTATCCTCGTCCTTCTCCAACTTGACGACGACCTTGACCAGGTCATCTGCACGGGGGGCGGTCACTGTGCTTCCTCGGGTGTCGGGTCCTTGTCGCCCTTCTTGAGGTTACAGTCCCGGCAGAGCACCTGGGCGTTGTCCTCCTCGCCAGGTCCACCTTTCGATCTTGGAATCTTGTGATCGACCTGAGTCTCATTCAAAGGGGGAGTCACACCCTTCTCATGCTTTTTGCCCGGAACGGTCTCGGTATCGCAGTTCTCGCAGCGAGTCGTGCCGTCGTTCTTCTGGGCATTCTTCTCCTTGGTGACCTGCTTCTGTTTCTTCGTGAAGGCCTTTCCCGTTCTGGCCCCACCCGCGACGGCTTGCTGCCTGACAGACCCAGGAGCCTCGGCAGACGAAGCTGCTTGTTCGATGGGAGTTGATACAGCAGGGCCTACCCCTGCTGGAGTCGAGGCGACGAGGGCTGAGAGCAGGAGGCAGAGAAGCTTCATGGGGGCAGTCTCGTCGATATCCCCACAGTTCCTCCAGCGTGCCGAGGCGCGCTTGTGGTGTGCAGGTGCAGAGAAGCCGAAGAAGGCTGCTGACGGGTGTTGCCGGGCAGTGCGGTGGGCCGGAGAAGAGGCGGAGCAGCTGCTTTGGGCCCACGCGGACCCAAGGTGTGGTCCCGAAAACCCAGGCGCAGCCCCCGTTCTCAGAGGGTCGCGCCTTGAAAGCGGCGGGTTGCTCAGCTTGGAAGCGGCGGCAATCGAACCCGCCGCCGCGTAGGCCTTAGCGGCGGCTGCGTGAGCGAGCCCGTGCGAGCGCGTGACGGCGCTGGGTGAGCAGGGCCATGCCGAGCAGCGCCACCGCGGCCACCAGTGGCATTCCACCGCTGGCGGAGGCTCCACAGCCCTCCACCTGGCTCAAGTCCACGTCTCCCGGAGGCCCCTCTGGATCCTCCGGCAGCGCGGCGTAGTCCGCCTGCTTTTCCACGGGAGCGGGCTCATTCACCTCGGCCACGGGCTCAGGCATGGGCGACGTGGGAGCCTGAGGCTCCACCTGCGTCACGGGAACCTGCTCGGCCACCGGCGGCGAAGCGGGCACGGGCGCGGGCTGCGCTACCAGCGGGGCCGGAGGCGGTGGCATCACGTCCTCCAGCTTCGTCCCCATGATGAAGCCGTCGTGGTAGACGACGCCCACCTGAGTGATGGACGCGTCCCGGTAGAGGCCCAGCTTGAGGTAATTCTTCTCCCGGCCGAACTGCGTAGCCGCCATCGTCTTCGGTAGGACGAGCTTGCCGTCCTTGTACATCTCCACAAAGCCCACCTTGGCGTCGGACGACCACTTCACCCGCATCACGAAGTCATGCCAGGTGCCGCGCACCAGCGGCATCCGCCACACCACCTTGCCCGAGTTGCCGCCCACCCGCAGGCGCATCTCCTCGCCCACCACGTAGAACTCCAGCGGAGGCGAGCCGCAACAGCCGTCCTGGTGCCACTGCGCGAAGACCTGCCACCTGGGCGAGGACGGGTAGTTGCTCGGAAACAGCGTGCTCCACTTGTAGAAGTACTCGGCGCCCGGCGTCTCGCGGCTCAGGTACACCAGCTCGTTGCGATTGCCGCTCGCGCGGATGGGGTTGTCACCCTTCTTCACCGTGACCTTGAGCGCATAGCGGCCCTCGCGCACCACGTCCCTGACCACCATCAACCGATCCGAGGAAACACTCTGGAGCTTCGACCACTGCGAGAGGTTGCCCGTCTCGAAGTCGCCCTTCCACAGCGTGGCGGCCGAGGCCACCGTCGGCATCAGCAAGAAGGGCAAGAGTCTGAGAAAGCGCGTCAATGCAGGTCCTTTCGTTCCAGGTGGCCGACCACGGACAAATGGACGCCCGAATCCCTTCCCCGCTCTCCCGGCTGCCAACCCCCTGGAGAACACGCCCTGCCTTGCGTGCGAGTACCCCGAGCGGGCAGGCGCCAGCACCCGTGACGCAGCCGTAAAACCTGTTGGATTCCAAATGAATAGAGGAGCTGGAGCGGCGGATGCACGGGCGGGTGCCCGGGCGCTCTCTCGTGGCACGGGCAGCCTGGCTTGGAAGGGGAAGCTGTGGCCAAGCGATGGGCCTTCAGAAAGCGCCGCCAGGTCCGTGGGCCCGTGCCATGCTCGGCGTGTACCCCTGCCGGAGCGTGGATGATGCCCCCTGTGCCCCCGCGCAACATGAGCGACTACGAGGCCGTTCGCCGGTCCTTTCAGTGGCAGCGGCCCGAGCACTTCAACTTCGCCATGGACGTCATCGACCGGCATGCAGCCGAGCGGCCGGACTCCCTGGCGCTGCTGTGGTCCGATGAAGCCGGCCAGGAGCGCCGCTTCACCTTCGCGGAGCTGAAGCAGCAGTCGCTGCACGCGGCCCAGTTCCTCCTCAGCCTGGGTTTACGGCGCGGGGACCGCGTCTTCGTCCTCATGCCCCGCGTGCCCGAGTGGTGGTTCGTGGTGCTGGGCTGTATCCGCGCCGGCATCGTCTTCATGCCCGGCACGCCCATGCTCACGCCCAAGGACATCCGCTACCGGCTGTCGGCCTCGGATGCCAGCGCGGTCATTACCGACGTGAGCTGCCTGGACCGCTTCGAAGGGCTGATGGGCAACGGCAAGGTGGAGCACTGGATCTCCCTGGGCGAGGCCCCCGCGCCGTGGGTGCGCTACGAGCCGGGCTCGGGCACCGGCGCCCACGGGCTGACCTTCGCGCCCACCCGGGCCGATGATCCGATGCTCATCTACTTCACCTCCGGCACCACCGGCATGCCGAAGATGGTGCTCCACACCCACGCCAGCTACGGGCTGGGCCACCAGGTGACGGGGCGCTACTGGCTGGACTTGACGCCGGAGGACCGGCACCTGACGCTCTCGGACACCGGGTGGGCCAAGTGCGCCTGGGGCAAGCTCTTCGGGCCCTGGAGCCAGGGCGCGTGCAACATCGTCTATGACTTCCGTGGCCGCTTCGATGCCGCGCGCATCCTCAAGCTGCTGGGCAAGCAGCAGGTGACGACGTTCTGCGCGCCTCCCACCGCCTGGCGGGCCCTGGTGCTGCAGGACCTGTCGAAGTTCGACCTGTCCTCGCTGCGCCACGTGGTCAGCGCCGGCGAGCCGCTCAACCCCGAGGTCATCGACACCTGGAAGCAGGCCACCGGGCTGCACATCCGCGAGGGCTATGGCCAGACGGAGACCGTGATGGTGGTGGGCATGTTCCCCGCCATCGAGCCCCGCGTGGGTTCGATGGGCAAGCCCTCGCCGGGCTTCACCGTGGCGGTGGTGGACGACAGCGGCCAGGAGGTGCCGGTGGGGCAGGAGGGCGACATCGCCGTGCGGGTGGCTCCGGAGCGCCCGGTGGGGCTGTTCCACGGCTACCTCAATGACGAGGCGGCCAATCAGGCCTGTCGCCGCGGGGACTGGTACATCACGGGAGACCGCGCGGTGAAGGACGCGGACGGCTACTTCTGGTTCGTCGGGCGGGCGGATGACGTCATCAAGACGTCGGGCTACCGGGTGGGGCCCTTCGAGGTGGAGTCCGCGTTGCTCGAGCACGCGGCGGTGGCCGAGTCCGCCGTCATCGGCGTGGCGGACGAGCGCATCGGCCAGCGCATCAAGGCCTTCGTGGTGCTGGCGCCCGGCTACCAGGGCTCGCCCGAGCTGGCCATGGAGCTGCAGGAGTACGTGAAGCGGACCACCGCACCCTACAAGTACCCAAAGGAGATCGAATTCGTCACCGAGCTGCCGAAGACGGTGAGCGGGAAGATCCGGCGGGCAGAGCTCCGGGGCTCGGTCAAGCCTTCCTGAGTTGACTTGATCGGCATGGGCCCCGTTTCATGAGGGCCTATGAACCGGTTGACCTGGAGTTGCTGCTGGCTGTTCGCCCTCGCGCTGGCCAGCGGCTGCGCGACCCCCGCGGCCACCAAGGAGGCTTCGAGACTTCACGGGCAGAACCTCGTGAGCCTCGAGAAGGCGGTGCTCACCTACCGGAGCACCCTGGCTGACTACTACACGAAGATTACCGCCCGGCAGCGCGAGGCTTACATCGCCCAGATGGTGGGCCAGGACCTGGATCAGATTGCCCAGGATCAGTTCGCCACCCTGAAGTACGGCAAGCCGCTGAGCATCCGGTTCAACAGCGCCTTCAAGCCGGTGCAGGGCGTGCCGGACGCCACCGCGAATGACTTCCTCACGGTCGGCACGGGCATCGCCGACGGCTACCGCTTCTGGGGCGACAACTTCGACTGGTGGATGAAGCTGGAGGGCCAGACGCTCGCCGACAAGCGCGCCGCGCTGCAGCAGCAGGCCGACAAGCGCAAGGCCGAGCTGGAGCAGGCCCGGACGCAGCCGGCCAGCGCGGCCCAGGAGCGCCGGGTGCAGCTGTTGACTGGCGCGCTCGAGGGCCTGGAGACGCAGCTGGCGCGCTCGGATGACGAGCTGACCTATGTGGCGGCGGCCCTGGGGCTGAAGCAGCAGGCCCATCAGCTCGATGCCAAGCTGGGGCGGCTGCAGAGTCAGCTCAGTGTGATGCAATCGTTCCACCACGTCATCGATGAGTACCTGGGCACGGATGCCACCATCGATGGCGCGGCGGTGGCGAAGGCGGCGGCGGCCGGCGCGGCGGTGGATCCGGAGGAGTTTCCGGCGCTCAACGAGCTGGTGAACGGGAAGAAGGAGGAGCCCAAGTGAGACACGCACGAGACAGCCGGGGCCTGGGATGGGGCGTGGTGCTCGCGGCGGTGCTGCTGGCGGGCTGTGGCGGCAAGGGCATCCGCAAGCTGGAGACCGTCGAGAAGCAGTACTTCGAGGCGCTCGACAAGGAGCTGCAGGCCAGCGTGGGGCCCATTCACGAGGTGATGGCGCTCACCGCGAAGAACGAGGAGCAGGCCATCCGGGAGATCGCCGCGTTCGAGGCGCGCATGGCCAACGCCCGGCGCATCTACTCGCTGCGCGAGGTGCTCACCGCGCCCAAGAGTGACTCGTCCGAGTTCATTCAGGTGACGCGCAACAAGGTCATCCTCTACCACCTGGCCGAGGCCGTGGACGCCGAGAACGAGCGCGTGGCGGCCACGCTGGCGATCGCCGACTCGCAGCGCAAGCAGCTCACCCAGCTCTACGGCGACATCGTCACCCAGTCCCAGGCGGTGCTCCAGACGGAGCAGGCGCTGCACCAGTACCTCAACCAGGAGCTGCCGCAGCAGTTCTCGGACTCGCTGGCGGAGGTGGCCAAGCAGCTGGGCGCCTTCAACGAGGAGATTCAGCAGGCGGACCAGAACAACGCGCTCATCCCCGTGCTGATGCAGGTGGGCAAACACGCCGAGCACCGGGTGGAGCAGGTGGATCAGGGGCTCGACAAGTTCATCGAGTTCTGGCCGCGCCTCAATACCGCGAAGGAGAAATAAGCCATGCCGGACTACAAGGCGGCAGCCACGGAGCTGGAGGGTCTGGCCAACTCGCTGGGCGTCACGAAGAAGGAGCTGCAGGACATCATCTCCCGCGGCGAGGCCGGGCAGCGGGCCGACGACAAGGTGAAGGCGGTGGAGGCGGCGCTCACCACCGTGCGGGAGCTTGTCCGCAAGACGGAGATCTCCGAGGCGGAGCGGCAGCGGCGCATCTCTCTGCTGCAGTCGGACCTGGAGCTGCTGGAGACCATCAACAGCACGAGCCCGGACCCGCAGGAGCGGCTCAAGGCGCAGCGGGACATCGCCCGGTGCTCCGCGGCGCTGGGGGCCTACAAGGCGGCCAACGTCCTGCGCATCGAGCAGCTGCTGGACGAGAACAAGGAAGAGCTCAAGGCCATCCTCGCCGAGGCGGCCAGGGACATCGAGTCCCGGCAGAACCTGCGGCGGGTGCTCAAGGGCGTGGAGGCGCTGATGCGCGCCACCGTCTTCACGGCGGCGCTGATGACGGAGCTGGCGGTCGCCCGGTCCTGAGGCACGCCGGGGCTCAGGCCACGAATTGCTCCAGGCCCCAGATGACGACGAGGAGCACCTGGGCGCTCATGCCCAGGATGACGATGGTGTGGTGGACCAGGCTGTCGCGGCCGTAGCGGGACATCAGCGCGAAGATGGGGAACAGGACCGCGAGCATCCGGGGCACCGAGGTGAGCGTGCCGGTGAACCACAGCGGCGCCATGGACAGGAGCGCGAAGATTCCCAGCGCGGGTGTCGCCAGGCGCTTCAGCGACACGACGCCCAGCACGAGGAACGCGATGAGCATCACCCGGGAGATGGGGTCCACCAGCGGGTGGGGGTAGTGGCGCGGCTGGAAGGTGACGAACGGTGAGGTGAAAGTCCGTCCCCAGGCCGCCTGGATCTTGAAGATGGCCAGGGGCTCGCCGCTCTTGAGGTAGGCGTTGTAGCCCACCAGCGCGAAGCCCAGCGGAATGAGCCCCAGGGCCAGCACGTCCCAGCGCAGCTCGCGCCACTTCCAGCCCTTCTGAGACAGGTAGAGCCAGGCCAGCGCGGGGGCCAGCAGGATGCCGGTGGGGCGGCTCATGGCCAGCACCAGGCCCATCAGACCCGCGAGCCACCACTGCTGACGGAAGGCGAAGAAGAACGACGCCACCGCGAACAGCAGGAAGAAGGACTCGGTGTACAGCGCGAAGAAGTAGAAGGCCGCGGGCGACACGAGCAGGTAAAGGACCGTGCGGTCCGCGTCGAGCTCACGGCCGAAGTAGCGCTCGCAGCAGTGGTGCACCAGCCCCAGCGCCACCAGGATGCACAGGTTGGAGATCAGCATTCCGATCCACACCCGAGCATCGTGCCCCTGCAGGGACTCAGGCAGCAGCGCGTGTATCCAGCGGATGAGGTAGGGGTATGCGGGAAAGAAGGCCAGGCTGCTTTCCTGCTGCAGGGTGGTGACGGTCGCGTAGCCGTCCATGGCGATGCGCAGGTACCAACCGGAGTCCCAGCGTGACCAGCCATGCAGCCAGAAGTCCGGATGCTTGATGTCGGGCCCCCGGCCGCTGGCCAGCCCCTTGGAAACCCAGAGGGCAAAGCCCAGGACGAAGCGCACCAGGAGATAGGGCAGCAGCACGCCTTTGACGAACTTCCTCCGCCAGGTGGGGCCGGTCTCCTTCACCGGCTCCGGGGTTGGCGGAGCGATGACCTCGGTCATGCCTGAGCCTCAGCTCCAGTCGGTGTGGACGAAGCCCGCCTCGGGCTTGTCGCGGCGCTGGTAGGTGTGGGCGCCGAACGCGTCGCGCTGGGCCTGGGTGAGGTTCTGCGGCAGCTCGGCGCTGCGGTAGCTGTCCAGGTACGCCAGGCTGGCGGAGAACACCGGCACGGGGATGCCCAGCCGCGCCGCCGTGCCCACCACGCGGCGCCACGCGGGCGCCAGCTTCGTCAGCACCGGGGCGAAGGCGTCCGACACGACGAGGTTGGGCAGGTCCGGCTGCTGGGTGAAGGCCTCGCGCAGCGGCGTGAGCAGCT
>DASVVJ010000890.1:0-15534 GCA_036389955.1 Myxococcaceae bacterium | reverse complement strand
CGCTGCGGCTGGCGCACGCGGAGGACTTCGTGCGCTCCCTGCCGGGCGGGCTGGATGAGCCCGTGGGCGAGCGCGGCGGCCGGCTGTCGGGCGGACAGCGGCAGCGGCTGGTGCTGGCGCGGGCCTTCCTGTGCAGGCCGTCGGTGCTGCTGCTGGACGAGCCCACCAGCGCGCTGGACGCGGCGAGCGAGGCCGCGGTGAGCGCGGGCTTGGCGGAGCTGATGAAGGGCCGCACGGTGCTCGTCATCGCCCACCGCCTGTCCACGGTGCGCGACGCGGACCTGATTGTCGTCATGGATCAGGGGCGCGTGGTGGAGTCCGGTACGCACGCGGAGCTGGTGGCTCGCCAGGGCCGTTATGCGCAGTTGCTGGGCGAAGGGGCTGTCGCCGCCTGAGCGGGGAGCGAATTCGGCCGCGGTGGCTTCCGGCCCTCCGTGGCGGCACGTACGCTCCGCGGCATGGCAAAGATCGCGATTGTCGGCGCGGGTCAGGCAGGGCTCTTCCTCGGGTTCGGCCTGCTCGAGGATGGACATGAAGTCACCCTCTTCTCGCATCAGTCGGCCGAGCAGATTCTGAACGGCCGGCTTCCCTCGGGCATGGGCGTCTTCGAGGACGCGGTGAAGAAAGAAGCCGCGCTGGGGCTCACGTTCTGGGAAGACGAGATGACCCGGGGAGAGGGAGCCATTCTCCAGCTCTTCAACCCTGACGGCAGTGTCGGACTGCACATCGCTCCTCCCACTCCGCGGCCTCACCGGGGAGTGGATCAGCGGCTGAAGAATTCGCGGTGGATGCAGGAGCTGGAGCGCCGCGGCGCCTCCGTCCGCGTCGTTCCCCTGGACAGCCCTGATGCGCTTGACCCGCACGTGGCGGGCTTCGACCTGGTCCTGGTCGCCACCGGCAAGGGCGCGCTCTCCAACCTGTTCGAGAGAGATCCCCAACGCAGCCCGTTCGACGCGCCCCAGCGCCACATCATCGGCCTGCACGTGAAGAACTTCCTGCCCGAGCTGCGCAGCGGCACCATCCGCGGCCTGCCCGGCGTGGGCGAGGTGATCATCACCCCGTTCTACAGCCGTGAACGCCTCAAGGGCCGCTTCATGCTCATCGAGGCCATTCCCGGTGGGCCCCTCGACCAGTTTCCCCAGGGACTGTCGGGCCGCGAGCTGCTCGAGGCCTGCCAGCGCAAGGTGCGCGAGCTGATGCCCGGACAGCTCGAGGAACTGCAGCAGGCGGAGCTCATCAGCGAGCAGTGCTGGCTTCGCGGCCACATCACCCCCACCGTCCGCAAGCCCGTGGCGCGGCTGCCCTCCGGCAAGGCGGTGCTCGGCCTGGGAGACACCGTCACGCTGCATGATCCGCTGGCGGCCCAGGGAGGGAACAACGCGACCCACATGGCGGACTTCTACCGGCAGCGCATCCGCGAGCACGGCGAGCGCCCCTTCACCCCCGAGTGGATGCAGCAGACCTTTGACGGCTTCTGGGATGCTTACGGCCAGTACGCGATGGGCGTGACGGCCGGCCTGCTCCTGCCTCCGGCACCGCACCAGCTCGCGGTCTTCGCGGCGGCACACCAGGTGCCCGCGGTGGCCGGAGCACTGATCGATGGGCTGTACAACCCCAGGTCACTCTTCCCGTGGTTCGTTGACCCTGCCTTCACCCGGGAGTTCCTCCAGGCCCGGGGAACCCCCGCGGAGCTGCTGCCCCCCGCCGCATGAGCTGGAACTCAGAAGGGAGCGGTCGATGATGCTTCGTCTCACCGTCGCGGTACTGGTGCTGGCCCTGTCCACCGGGTGCGGGGCCACTCACCGAGTGCTCCTGGATACCGGACAAGGCGCCCCACGGGAGTACCCTCAGGCCACCTCCCACCCGTCCATCCCCGTGGAGGCCGACGCCTTCGAGGACGCTCTCACGCGGTTGGTGCTGGCGGCTCCTCTTGCTCTGCGTGCCCCACAGCAGGGCTGGCTGGTGCGCGTCTCCTATCCCAGTCCAGATGTGATGGGCCTGGACCCGTGGGACAGGCTGGGGGTGGCCCTCGGGCTGTCTCTCGAGCCTCTCAAGGAGAGCATCTCTCAGGCAGTGGAAGACACCCTGGCTCCTCAGCTCTTCTACACCGTCATCGCCACCGGCCTGGTCACCTGGGCTTTCCTGGCCGCCAACCCCGAGCCCGTCTTCACCAAGGGCGCGGCCCTGCTCTCCGCGCTGATGCTCGTCTACCTGGGCGTGGAGACCTTCCTGGAGGTAGTGGACGCCAGCCGCGAGCTGAAGTGGGCCACCGACCGAGCCACCACCTTCAGGGAGTTGGAAAACGCGGGAGAGCGCTTCGCCCACAGGGTGGGCCCGCGGATGGCTCGCGTCCTTGTCCTCGCGGCGACGGTGGTGGTCAGCCAGGGCCTGGTCGGCGGTGCCGCCGGGCTGGCCTCCCGGATGTCGATGCTGCCCCACTTTCCACAGGCTGCCTCGGCGGGGGCTTCACGCTTTGGGCTCAACGTGGCCAACGTGGCCCAAGTGAGCTCGGTGGCCATCACGGGCACCACCGTCATCATCTCCCTGCCCAGCTCGGCGCTGGCCATGGTGGCCCAGCGTCTGCCAGGGGGCTCAGAGAAACCTCAGGCCACGGGACAACTCCACCACCCCATCTCCAAGCGCATCGCGCGGAAGCTGGAGGACCATGCCACACTCCGAGGCCATTACACTGAGAGGGACCCACGCTTCGTCACACGAGCTGCCAGCAAGGAGTCACACAACGGATATCAGCAGTGGCACCGCGATTTAGATGATGAAGTCATCGCCTGGCTTGAGAGCTACCGTAAGGCAACCCCAGAGCAGTTCGAAGCCTATTTGCGGCAGCTCTATCGTCGGCCCGATCTGCGCGCGAGGTTCCCTGATGGCTTCTGACGTTGCCTCGTCTCTAACGCGATTCTTCGTCTTGAAGAAGCTGAACGAGGGTGTGCATGACACCGAGTTCAGCACGGTCAACCTCCAGGTGGGTCCCGCAGTACGGTGCCCTCAATGCAATGACATCGTTGGCTCGCTGACCTGGCAACCGCCTTTCCAGGGGGAGTTGGAACTTCACGGCAAGGCTTTTGGGGATCTCCTCAAGGGCGCTGGCGACGATCTCCTGGTCACCGAGCACTTCGCGGCCGCGTTCACGGCCGAAGGGTTAAAGGGGCTCAGTGGCTTTCACCCTGTCGAAGTGAAGCGAGTTCGCAAAACGCGCCGGGGTCCCAAGCCGGGTCCACCGCCCGAGTATCTTGTTGTCACCCCCGCCTACGGCCAGCCAGCGCTCGATCTGGCGCGCAGCCGCCTCCACACCTCTGCCCCAGTGACGTGCACATGGTGCCGGAGCACCGGTGTTGACGCTGTCGACGGGCTCGCCCTGGAGGAAGGGACCTGGACCGGTGAGGACGTGTTCCGCCCTCGTGGCCTCTCGGGCGTCATCCTCGTCTCCGAGCGCTTCGTGCGCTTCGCCCAGCACCGCGCCCTCAGCCACTTCACCTTCGTTCCCATCGAGAAGTACGTCTGGGACCCGCTCGGGCACTTCTACCCCTGGGAGCAGCAACACGACCCGCCAGGCAAGAGTTAGCGCCGGACGCTCGGCGCACTGCGCGCTTGCTCCCGTTCCCGGGCTTTGTCAGCGTCCGGGTGGGATGTCGCGCGAACCCCCGCCGATCAACCTCAATACCCTGCTGCTGGTGCCCGCCCTGGCCCTGGCGGGACTGGCCTGTTGGGCTGTCGCGGCGCGTCAGGCCACCCTGGCCACCGCCGCCGCCCTCACGCTCTTCCTTGTGCCCGTCGTCTTCCGCCTGCTCACCCGATCCTGGTACCGCGGCCTGGTGGTCCGAGGACTCGGCCTGTTCGTGCTCGGCTTCCACATTCCCATGTTTGCTTTCGGATTCTTCGCCTCGGCCCGCATCGGCTGCGAACCGGACAAGTGCATGGGACTGGTCATTCTGGGCGCACTCCTGGCTCCCCTCGTCGGCCTGGTGTTCACCGTCGTTTACTGGCTGGTCGGCCGCCCTCCAGCCTGAGTTTCCGTGAAAATAGGGCGTACCTATTTTCCCGGAAATGCTCGTTACAGCCCGACCCAGCCTGGCTCCTGGTGTCTTCGCGGCCGCCGCCGCCCCCCTGTTGATCGTGCTGTCCTCGTGGCTCGTGGTTCCCTGGGCCGGTGGCACCGAGACGTTCAGCCGGCTCATCGGGGCCTCGGGCTCGTTTGGTCCGCTGGTCATCATTTCCGGGCTGGTAGAGCTGGCCTTCCTCTCCGTCATGCTCTGCCACCTGAGTGTCGGGCGCGTGGTGCCCATCACCGTGCTGCTGGGCGTGGCCACCCTGCCGTGGACCATGGGCCTGCTGGGCACCGAGGTCATCGTGGGCCGCACGGTGGCGGCGCTCAGCGTGCTGGAGGCCTCGGACGCGCGCGCCACATTGGCCCTGGGAGTCGGAGAGGCCATGGCCCCGCGGGTGCTGGGGGCGTGGACGAGCGCGGCGCTGCTGGCGGGCCTGGGCCTCGGGCTGCACCTGGCCCGGAGCAGCGGCGAGGTGACGCTGGTGGCCGGCCGCGGCCACTCCGCGGGCCTCCTGTTGGGCGGCCTCACCGCCTTCGCGCTGGCGGCCATCGCCGTGGTGGGGGTGATCGAGGCCTACCAGCTCTTCGAGCTGCTCACGCGTCTGGAGCAGGTGCCCCTGGCTGAGCGCTCGCAGCTCCTCGTGCGGGCCACGGACGAGGTGGCCCGGCTGCGGCCGGTGCGCTGGGGCAGCACCGGTCTGCTCGTCGCGCTGGTGCTGGCCTCCCTGTGGAAGAGCCGCCGCGTCTCCCAGTCCGAGCGCGGGGGCACCGAGAGCGCCATTCTGCTGGCCGCCGTCGCCGCGCTGCTCGTGCTGGATGGGCACCCGCTGCGCTCCGCGCTCCAGGGCGCGCGCTCCGTGGGCCTGGCGCCTGTCCTCCTGCCCGAGGGCTTCCAACCGCTGCGCACCGCGCGGGCGGATGAGCCCCATCCGCTCATGGCGCGCGCCACGCCCGAGGGCATTACCCTCGCGGGGGGAATCCACCTGCCCTGGAGCACTCCGGTCCGCACGCTCGCGGGCACCTTCTCCACCGCCCTGCACCCGGCGGACACCGGCGCTACGGCGCTCCTGGGCATCAGCCCGGAGCCTCAGCTCTCGCTGCTGGCGGATGCCCGGCTCTCGGGCCCGGCCCTGCAGCGCCTCATCGAGGCCAGCACCCATGCCGGGGTGCACTCGGTGCAGCTGGTGGGGCACCTGCCCGACGCCGCCGCGCCCACCGTCCTGGCTCAGCTCGAGCAGCACTTCCCCTTCCTCTCGCTGCTCGCCGCGCGCCCGGGCACCCTGCGGCTGCTGTTGCCCTCGGCCCTTCCGGGCGCCACGCCGCCCTCCTGGAGCGCCCGCTTCGCCGGTGAGGCGCTGCACCTGTCCTCCGCTCGAGGCGAGGGCAACTTCACCCTGTCGCTCCAGGCCTCCCCGGCCGAGGTGCCGCAGGTGCTCGCGGGCACCTTCGTGGGCCTGGAGCTGTCACCGGACGTCTCGCTGAAGCAGCTCGGCTCCGCCGTGGAGGTGCTGGGCCTGGCGGGCGCCTCCGCCGTGCTGATGCCCAGCTCCAGCACGCGCAGGGCCCTGCCCGGCTCGAGCGGCACGAAGACCCTGCAGAGCGCCGCCCAGCCCGGCGTGCTCATGCCCGAGCTGCTCCACCGCGTGGCGCAGACGCAGCTTCACGTGCTGAAGTCCCTGCAGCGGGCGGAGCCTTCGCGCCACCCGGCCCTGGCGTTCAGCACCTCCGTGCTGCCGGCCTCGGACGCTCAGAGCAGCCAGATGAACAGCGCCACGCCCAGGATGAACCCCAGGCCCAGCACCAGCATCATGAAAAACCCCTCGCGGCTGGACGACTGGGGCGCGTTTGGCACCGCCTCGGGCCCCGAGGGCTTCACCTCTCCGGTGAGCACGGCCGCCGCGCTCGTGGGCCGCTCGTCCGAGTGGGTGCCGACGGAGGACTCCCGCATCTCGAGCCCCTCCCTCGCCAACGCCAGCACCCGCTTCATGTGGAGTATGTAGCGGTCCTCGCCCTCGTACGTCTCCAGCGCCAGCGCCGCGCGCATCAGCCGCAAGGGCACCAGCTGCGCATCCGTGTGAACGATGGCCGCGGCGGACTTTGCCTTCGCGCCGCCCTCGTTCTCCACCCGCCCCGTCTTCAGCCCCTCGCCGCTGGTCCACACGTAGTGGTCATCCAGCAGCGTGAGCTCCTGGCGCTGCAACCGGCCCTCCAGGTCCACCATCGAGAGCAGCTCCGCGCCCTCGACGCTCATGTGCCACACCGAGCGCTGCCCATTGTCCCCGGGCGGCCCCTCCACCGCCCGCACCCGGGAGAGGGCCTGTACCGCGGTCTTCAGCTTCTCTGGCGAGGGGGTGTTCATCCGTCGCCGGAGCGTAGCAGGCCGCCCGGCACGGTTGGGCCCTCGTCCTTATTGTTCATCGATGGATGCCACGACGAGCCCTCGTGCGTCCCCTCGCTTCCGAGGCTAGCGTTCACGCCATGAGCCGTTCCCGAGGAAAAGGCCCTGACTTCACCCCCCACTTCGAGGGGGTCCCGACGCTCGACGGGCTGCTCGAGCTGGCTGGCAGCCCGTGTGACACCGCCGAGGTGCTCGAGCGCATGCGCCAGGCCCACGCCGAGGGAGAGTCGCGCGACGCGGTGATTCCCACCCTCTTCGAGGGCGAGCCGCGCTTCGCCTCCCCCGAGGTGGCCCGGCGGCTGTTCCAGAACCTGCTGGGGCTCTGGGAGATGGTGGCGGAGGGCAAAACCGTGCGCCTGGACGAGGGCCCCCGGCCGCCCCGGCCCAAGAAGGTCAAGGCCCCGGCGCCCCCGCCGTTTGCCCCCGGCGAGCCGAGCACCGAATTCGTCGAGGCTGCCTGGCGTTATCTGGAAGACGACGAAAAGGAGCGCACCCGCCGCCAGCACGCGTTCGACAACCGGCAGGATGCGATGCTGGGCGCGCTTGACGCCGCGGGGCTCACGGACGAAGGATACGCGGTAGCCCGCTACCTCCTCTTCGAACTGCACGCCATGTTGGAGCTGGGCTGGCCGCCGGGACTGGCCAGTGTGGATGCGGCGGTGCTGGAGAAACCAGGCACGGAGGTTCCGCCCGTGCCGCAAGCGCTCGCCGCGTACGCGGAGGAGGCGTTGTTCGAAGCGGAGCAGGACGAGGAGCAGCCCCTGTCCGCCGAGGAACTCGCGAAGGTGCGCACCCTGGTGCAACGCGGGCTCTCGGCGCTGTGGCGCGCTCGGAAGGGAAGTTGACGGACGATGGCAAGAGACAAGGACGACGACGGCGGCGGCTTCACCGGCAAGCGCAACAAGAGCTGGAGGGAGATCGACGCCCAACGCGGCAAGAGCCGCAGCCACTCGCGGCAGGATGACCCGGCGCAGCAGCGCATCGAGCGCAGCGCCTCGTATCAGAAGTACAAGGCCGCGGCGGACGCGCTGTTCACCGGTGGCGAGCTGCCCCAGGGGCTGGCCGAGAAGTTCGACCCCGACGGCAAGCGCAAGACGCAGAAGCAGGCCCTGCAGAAGCTGCAGCAGGCCGAGAGCCGCCAGGAGTGGGTGCAGGGCGTCATCGACTACCTGGACAAGTACCCGGAGCTGCCCGAGGACGCGTACTTCCTGGACAGCCTGTTGGACCACCCCCGCGAGCGCATCGCCGACAAGGCGCTGGCGAAGCTGGAGGTGCTGGAGTCCGAGGGCAAGCTGAAGACGAAGGTGCCCAAGAGCCTGGATGAGCGGCTGAAGTCCATTCAACTCACCAGCATGGACCCCGAGATGCAGGGCCGGGCCAAGGCGCTGCGCGAGAAGCTCAAGGCCTGAGCAGGCCGGGGCGGAACATGACGCCTCCCGAGCGCGAAGAGCTGGAGCGCGAGGTGCGCCGCCTGTGCGAGCAGGGAGCGCGGGCCCGCGCGGCCGAGACCGCCATCCGCGGGTATGGCCCAGAGATCCTCGGCGTCCTGGTGTCCTCGCACCGGGATGAGCAAGCCGCCGAGGAAGTCTTCTCCCAGTGGAGCGAGCGGCTGTGGCGGGGACTGGCGGCGTTCACCTGGTCGTGCTCGCTACGGACGTGGGCGTACACGCTGGCCCGCAACGCGTCGATCAGCTTCCACCGCAACGCGCAGTTCCGGGATCGGCTTCACCCGCCGATGCCGGACTCGGAGGCACTCTCCCGCGTGGCCCTGCAGGTGCGCACCGAGACGAAGCCGTATCTGCGCACCGAGGCCAAGAGCAAGCTGGCCGAGCTGCGCGACAGCCTGCCCGAGGAAGACCGGACGCTGCTGGTGCTGCGCATCGACAAGCAGCTGGAGTGGAAGGAGCTGGCGCGGGTGATGCTGGGGGAGGAGGCGGAGGTGTCCGACGCGGAGCTGGCGAAGGAGTCCCAGCGGCTGCGCAAGCGCTTCCAGCTGCTCAAGGACCGGCTGGTGGAGCAGGGCCGGCGCGAGGGCCTGTTTCCCAAGGACTGAGAAAACTGCGGCAGCCACCGGCAGCGGTCGGCCCGAACCTGTCCACCTGTCAGACCGTCGAAAAAGGCCCGGGAGTCTTCTGGTGCCTACGACCTATAGGGCGAGTCTCCAACGGAGTACCCATCCGGTAGTAGGTCCCTGGGAAGTCGAAGGACTTCTTCGACAGTCTGCCTGTTGGACAGGTTTGCCGGGCTCGGGGCCGGAGGGCACCGTGGCGCCTCAGCTCACGGGTCTGGCCAGGGATGGCATGAGGATGGCCGCCATCCGCTCGGGGCGGCGGACGGACTGAGCGTTCATCCATGCATCGGCCTGGGTGGTGAGCGCACGGCCCTCGTCGCCTCCGAGCACCTCTCCGCGAGAGCGTTGGATGAACGTGGCCACCAGCACCATGCCGTGCTTCCGGGCTCCCTCCTCCGCCACGGTGAGCAACCGGAGCGCCTCCGCGTCATCGCCCCTCCTGCGGGCCACGGCCGCCCGGAGCAGCGCGCCCAGGGGCACGGCGGCCCAGCTCACCTGCTCGCGCTCCAGCGCCCGGGCAGCTCCGAGCGCCTGGCGCACCACCGGGCCCTGGCCACGAGGATCCGCCGCCAACCCCGCCAGTGCATCCCAGTAACGGGCCTCGACGCGCAAGGCATGCACGCGCATCAGCCCCGAGCGCAGCAGCCGCCCGCGCCGGGCCCGGGAGACCGACCGCGCCTGCTCGCCGTCTCCCAGGTAGAGCGCCAGCCGTATTCGAGCGGCGGACTCCCGGTAGTGCTGCACGTGGTAGGTGCGCTGCGTCCAGCGCTGCATGCCCAGGCGCAGCGTCTCCCGGGCGCGCTCGGGCTCGTCCCCCGCCAGGTGCACCAGGTACTCGCTGGTCAGCCGCACCATCGTCTCGCAGTGCAGGTTGCCTCGCTCCCGCGCGTCCTCCAGCAGCGTGCTCACCAACGTGGCCAGCTTCCGCAGCTCCCCGAGCTGCCACAGGCACGTGGCCCACTGGATGCGGCCGAAGTCCAGCTCCCACGGCACTCCCGCGCACCGCTCCTGGAGGATCGTCGTGCCCTCGTGCAGCAGCACCTCGGCCTGGCGGTAATCTCCCTGAATGATCTCCCGGACGCCCAGGCCGATGTGACTGATCCCCAGAGGGTGCGGATAGCCATGGCGTTCCGCCAGCTCCCGGGCCGTGCGCAGCAGGTGCTCCGCCCGCTCCTGCTTCGGAGCATCCCGGAATGCGAGGATCATTCCCTGGAAGGCCAGCGCCCGGGCGATGCGGTAGGGCTCACCCGCCTCGAGTGCCAGCAGCATGTGGCGCGTCTGAAAGTCCGCGGCGCGGACGGGGTTGGTGATGCTCAGCCCCTGCGCGGCCGCCCAGCAGGTGTCGATGAGCCGCAACGTCTCCTCGGGCAGCTCGGCGGCGGGCCGCGTGCGGAAGTCGTACCCGCGCACCTTCAGCCGCAACCGCCGGCTCACCAGGGACAGCACCGCGCCCACGGTGGTGGAGGGCTGGGAGATTCCCGCCTCCCGGAGAACGCGGTCGAGCACCTCGAGCCCCTCCTCCGTGTACCCGCCGAGCAGCAGGTGCTCCATGGCCCGCCGCCGGTGCATCAGCGCCTGCGTGGGCACAGCCACCTCGGCCGCCTGGAGGTGGGCCTGTGCCGCCTCGCGAGGCCGGCCCGCGTGGGTGAGGGCCTCTGCCAAGCGGGCTTTCAGCGCATGGGCCTCGGTGGGCTCCAGGGCGCCCGTCTCCAGCGCCGCGCGGTAGAAGCGGGCCGCGCGATCGAAGGCCAGCACCTCATGGGCGCGCGAGGCAGCCTGCACGGCATAGCGCGCGGACTTCGGCAGCTCTCCGGCCTCGCGGAAGTGGAACACCAGCTGCTCCAGCTCCGCCTTGCCGGACTGCTCCAGCACCTGGGCCAGCCCTCGGTGGTGTCCCCGGCGAACCTCGGGCTCCAGCCGGGCCACCACCGCTTCGCGGATCCGATCATGGTAGGGCAACAGCTGCTCACGCCCCTCGACCCGCCGCACGCGCAACAGCTGCCCCGCCCGGAGCAGGGCCAACGCCTGCAGCTGCTCCTCGCCACCCTCGGCCCCCGAGGCCACGTGCGAGGCGCTGGCCCGCTCCAGCGGCTGCCCGGCCACGGAGATGATCTCCAGGAGCCTCCGCGCCGGCGCAGGCAGCCGCTGAAGCCGCGCCTGGATGACCGCGTCCAGCCCCTTCGGCACGTCGCCCTCCGCGCTCCGGGCCGCTGCGGGCCCCGTCTCCTCGAGGTACCGCGCCAGCTCGGTGAGGAAGAACGGGCTGCCGCGTCCCTCGGAGATGAGCGCCGAGGCCGGCCCGAGCCCCTCCGCGCCCAGCAGCGTGCGCATCAGCGCCTCGGACTCGGTGGGCTCCAGCGCGCCCACGGCCACCTCTCGCACCTTCAGGCGGGTGTACGGCTCGGCGCGCAGCGCCTGCAGCAGCGCGGACAGCGCGGGGCTCGTCCTCACCTCGTCTTCCCGGTACGAGGCCAGCAGCAGCAGCGCGGGCGCATGGGGCGGGCGCAGCACCTCCAGCAACAGGGCCGCGCTGTCGAGGTCTCCCCACTGGAGATCATCGATGAAGAGCACCAGCGTCCCACGCTGGACCAGGCCCGCCAGCAGTTCGCGCAGCGCCCAGGCGCCCCGCCGGCGCAGCTGCGCCGGATCCCCGGCCTCGGGCACAGGCACCCCCGAGCCGGTGGCCAGCTGCCCGAGCAGCGGAAAGAGCCGCCCCAGGGCGCCCACGTCCTGAGGCACCAGCGCCTCCAGTTGCTCGCGGGGCAGCCGCCGCAGGTGGCGGTAGAGCGCGTCCACCAGGCTGTCGAGCATCTTGTACGGCACCGACTCCTGCTCGAAGCACCGGCCCGAGAGCACCACCGCTCCCTGCCCCTGCAGCTGCTCGAGGAACCGGTTCGCCAGCGAGCTCTTGCCCATGCCGGACGGCCCGTGCAGCAGCGCCACGGCCGTGCTGCCCGCGCGGCAGTCCGTGAGCATCGCCTCCAGTTGGCGCAGGTGCCCCTCGCGTCCCACGAAGGCGGTGCGCGCCGGCGCCAGCCGCTCTCCCGAGCGGGCCCGCGCGTCCGTCCCCACCAGCCGCTCCAGCACCTCGGCTCCCGAGGGCCGCTGCTCGGGCGCCGGGGCTAACAGGTCCAGGCACAGCGCCTCCAAATCCTCCGGCACACCCGGCACCAGGGTGCTCGGCGGCGGAGGCGGCGCATTCGCGGGCGCCTGGATGTACGGGGGTTTTCCCGCCAGCGCCTCGTAGAGCATCACGCCCACCGAGTACCAGTCCGCCGCCGGGCCAATGGGCAGCGCGGCCGCCTGCTCCGGAGCCATGTACCGGGGCGTCCCGGCCCCCTTCGCCTCCTGGAGCCCTGCGGCGATGTCCGTGACGAGCCCGAAGTCCAGCAGCACCACCCGGCCGCTCTGCGCCACCATCACGTTCGACGGCTTGATGTCCCGGTGCAGCTTCCCCGCCCGGTGCAGGAAGCACAGGCCCTCGGCGAGCTGCCGCAGCGCCGCGCGCAGCCGTCCCTCGTCGAAGGGCTGCGTCGCTCCCGGCGCGGCGCGCACCTCCTCCATGAAGGAGCGGCCCCGGATCAGCTCCAGGGTGAAGAACCACTGCTCTCCATCCGAGTGCAGCTCGTAGAACTGCACCAGGTTGGGGTGCACCACGTCCGTGAGCGCGCGGAACTCCTGTTTGAAGAGCAGCAGCGCCTGCGGATCCCTGCGGCGCATGAGCTTCAGCGCCACCGGCGCGTTGCGCTCGCGATCATGCGCCTCGAACACGGCGCCGAACGCCCCGGCTCCCAACTGGCGCTGGAGCACGAAGCGCTGCGAGCTCCAGTCCCGCACCAGCTGCACCTTCCCCGGCACCACGGTGTCGGAGACGGCTTCCACCTTCAGGTCCGAGACGTGGGCCAGCTCACGCAGAAACGCGAGCGTCGCCGCGCCGTCCTGGGAACCATTCTCTTCGCTCACCCCCCGAGCCTACCCGCTTGGCCAGGGTGGGCAGGAGTAGGTCACCGGTTGATAACGAACCCACAGGCGGAGTCGAGCGTCACCTTCGCTCCCGCCAGGGCGTGCAGCAACCGCTCGTAGTGCGTGCGCTCCGCTTCGAGCTGGGCCTCCAGCGCCTCCGCGCTCAGCCCCTGGTGCCCCAGCGACAGCCGCATCCGCTCCAGCGCCGCGTCCCGCTCGGCTTCGATGGCCTTCTTCGCCTTCGCCGCCAGCTTGCCCAGCTCCGCTTCCGCCGCCTTCTTGCCCACCGGCACCGCTGCGTCCACGAACGCCCCGATGCCCGGAAACGCCCGCTGCACTTCGTCTCCCTTGAGCGCGCGTCCGTCCGCCTCCAGCGCCGGCAGCAGGTTCGCGTCCGCCTTGGGCCCGTTCTGTCCCTCGGCCACCGCCACGTGCAGCAGCGTGCGCTCCAGGAAGCGCGCCAGCTGACGGCTCGGCACCCGGGCCCCAGGAGAGGTGTCCTCCGGCTCCGGCAGCTGCACGTGGAAGAGCAGCTCCAGCCCCTTGGCCTTCAGCGTCCCGCGCTTCTCGATGAAGCGGAACCCGCTGCGCCCGTACGGCCCGTCCCGCAGGAAGCCGAACAGCGCCTCCACCAGCGAGTGCCCGGTGGCGAAGTACTCCAGCTCCTCGGCCTCCACCGCCGTGTCGCGCCAGAAGGTGCCCAGCAGCGTCCGGTCCTCCATCACGTCCAGGCCCGGCAGGCCCTCCACGTTCAGCGCGTGGCCGAAGTGGAACGCGCACTGGAACGCATCCACCTCGTCATCCGTGTCCACCCGGATGCCCACCCGCTTCGCCAGCTCGGTGACGGTCTCCTCCAGCCGCTCGTCGAGGTCGCGCGCCACGCCCCAGAGGCCGTCCTCCACCGGCTGCGCCTCTTCCTCCTCGTCCTCCTCCTCCATGCCCATGCGCGCCTGGGCCCGCGCCACCAGCCGCTCCACCGCCGGCTTGTCGAACGAGCGCAGGTCCAACAGCGGATCATACGCCCGCTTCACCTGTGCCCGGGCCGACTCCACCTTCGCCTTCAGCTCCGCCGCGTACGCCACCCGCGCCTCGCGCGGCAGCAGCGCCAGCTCCGCCAGCCGGTCCTCCACCTCTTCCAGCACCGCGTCCAGGCCGCCCACCGTCTCGCCGAACACGCCCACCGCGTCCGCCAGCAGCATCAGCACGTCCGCGGCCAGCGTCCCCTTCGGATCGAACACGTGGATCTCCACCGGCTTCGTCTGGCCAATGCGGTCCAGGCGGCCGATGCGCTGCTCCACCGTCGAGGGGCTCCACGGCAGGTCGTAGTTCACCAGGTGGTGCGCGAACTGGAAGTTGCGGCCCTCGCCGCCCACCTCCGTGCACAGCAGCACCTTGGGGCCCTCGGGGTCGCGGAAGCGCGCCACCTGCCGGTCCCGCTCCACCAGCGGCAAATCCCCGTGGTAGCCCAGCGCCTCCACGCCCTCGCGCCCCAGCTCTGTCTGCAGCGCCTCGAGCGTGTCCCGGCTCTCGGTGAACACCAGCACCTTGGCGGTGGGCTCCGAGCCCCAGATGCCCTTCAGCACCCCGAGGAACGCCACCAGCTTCGCGTCCCGCGCGGGCAGCTTCAGCTCCAGCCCCTTGAGTGAAGGGTTCGCCTTCACCGCGCCCGCGAACGCCGCCGGGCTGGACTCCAGCCGCCGCAGCACGTTGGCCAGCGGAGCCCCTCTCAACGTCGAGCCCGCCAGCGCCGCCAGCGCCGCGTCGCGTGTCTTCAGCTCCTCGGCCGGCAGCTGCACCGGGTGCCGGTGCAGGCGCCGCGAGGAGAACCCGCCCACCACCGCGCGCCGGTTGCGCACCAGCCGGTCCGACAGGCTGTACGTCTCCGCCAGGTGTCCCAGCAGCGCGTACCGGTCCTTCAGCGCCTGCAGCTTCGCGTCCTCCGGGAAGCGCTTGGCCAGCGCCTTCACCGCCGAAGCCGGGCTGTCCCCCTCCAGCAGCGCGCGCACGGCGGAGGACAGCTCCTCCTGCCGCGCCAGCCGCTCCTCGAAGCCCTTCACCGTGGGCGCCGTGGCCGCGTCGATCAGCTTGAGCAGCCCGTGGTACTCGGCCGGATCCAGCTGCATCGGCGTGGCGGTGAGCAGCAGCAGGCCCCAGCTATTGCCCGCAAGCCCCTCGGCCGCCTCGAACGCCTTCTCACCTTTGAGGTGGTGCGCCTCGTCGATGATGACCAGATCCCAGAACGCGTCCTCCTCGGCCACCGCGCGCCGGTGCTCCTCGGTGCGCGAGAGCATCTCCAGGCTCGTCACCACCAGCGGGAATCGCGCCCACGGAGACACGTCCGGCTGCTCCTTGAGCGACTGCGCGTACCGGTCCGAGTCCATCAGCGTGAACAACTGGTTGAACTTGTGGAACAGCTCCACCAGCCACTGCACCGTCAGGTGGCTGGGCGCCACCACCAACACCCGCCGCGCCAACCCCGACAGCCGCAGCGCGCTGAACACCATGCCCGCTTCAATCGTCTTGCCCAGCCCCACCTCGTCCGCCAGCACGAAGCGCGGCCGCCGCGCCGACAGCACCCGCTGCACCACGCCCACCTGGTGCGGCTTCACCATCACCCGGCTGGCCAGCAGCGCTCCCAGCGCGTCACACCGCCGCTCATCGTCCAACACCAGCGCCTGTTTGCGCAGGATGAACGCCTTGGCGTCTCCCACCCGCCCCTCGCGCAGCGTGGTGAGCAGATCCGAGCGCGGCGGCAGCGCCCGCACCTCGGACTCGGGCATCTCGTCCTCTTCGCCCGTGTCCTCATAACGCAGGACGTAGCGCCGCAGCCCCCGCGCTCCGGGCTCCTCGCGCACCACCGTGGCCCGCCTCCCCTTGACGGTGGTGATCGGCTCACCCGGGGGCAGCGCGTACGACACCAGCGCTCCTCCCTTGGTGGACACCAGCACCGGCGCATCCTCCCGCGCGGGGAAGAAAACCACCGCCTTGGCGCCCTCCTCTTGCAGCAGGGCGAGGTGACCCACGCCCCACTCGGGCTGG
>DASVVJ010000889.1:0-8823 GCA_036389955.1 Myxococcaceae bacterium | reverse complement strand
CGGCGGACAACGAGCGCGATGCGGGCGGCCTGGGCGGCGCGCCCCTGGTGTACCTGCCCTCCGAGCGGCTCGTTTTCGGCGGGGGCGGCGGGGCAGGCGAGGGCAACAACAACCAAGGCACCAGCGGTGGAGCGGGCGGCGGGGTGATGATCTTCCGGGCCCAGGAGGTACGCGGGCCAGGCACCTTCAACGCCAATGGGGCCACGCCGCCGCCGACCACCGGGGATGATGGGGCAGGCGGGGGTGGAGCGGGCGGTGCCATCTCCCTGCGGGCCTCGCAGGAAGTCGAGTGCGGCCTGCTGGAGGCCAAGGGGGGCGCGGGTGGGAACGTGACGGAGCCCTCCTTCGTGCTGGGGCCTGGAGGAGGCGGTGGCGGCGGTGTCATCTTCCTTCAGGGAGAGACGTTCGCGTGCACCACCCTGGTGCTTGCTGGCGCCGCCGGGCAGAGCGCGGCCACGGGCACCTCTCATGGCGCAGGGCCTTCGGACATCGGCTCGGGGCCCGCTTACGGTTCGGATCAGCGGCTGCAGCAGCGCTTCCGGCTGCCCAACACGCCCACGCTGACGCAGCCCGCGCACGGGGCCACCGGGGTGGCCCGGCGTCCTCGCATCGAGGGCACCGCGGAGCGGAACGTCCGGGTGCACCTGCTGCTGGATGGGCAGCCTCTGGCGATGGTGACCTCGGACAGCACGGGCGCTTATGGGTACAGCGTTCCCTCGGACCTGGCGTCGGGTGAGCACGCGCTGACGGCGTCGGCCGAAGTGCTGGGCGTGCGCAGTCCGCCCTCGGCCGCCAGCCGCTTCACCGTCGTGTCGTCGGGAGAAGGAGAGTCCCGGGATGCAGGCACGCCGGATTCCGGAACCCCGGACGCGGCGGTGCCCGACGCGGGGATGCCGGATGGGGGCAGCGAAGAGCCACTGCCGGATGCAGGAGGCCAGGGTCCCGGAGTGCAGGAGCCGCCTGTTGTCGTTGTTCCCTCCGAGGGCGAGGCGGTGGGGCCCTTGCCACTGCTGGCCGGCACGGCGAACGGAGCAGATCAGGTGGGCCTCGAGGTGGACGGCCAGGAGCTGATCCGCGTGGAGGTGGATGCCGAGGGCCGGTTCCGCTACGCGCTCACCGAGGCCCAGGCGCTCGCGCCGGGAGTCCACCGTGTCATCGCTCGGACCTATGAGGCCTCGGGCGCGGTGCGTGCGTCCTCTCCGTCCATCTCCTTCGAGGTGGTCATGCCCGGAGAGGTGGGCTGTGGGTGCGGAACCTCCTCCGGAGCCGGGCTGGGCGCCGTGGCGCTGCTGCTGGCCGCCTGGGCCTCGCGCCGCCGCTCCGTTCACTGAGGGGCCGTGTGCTCCTCGACCCGTGTCGGTCTGCTAGGGCACCATGCGCTCATGAGGCTCGCCTCCTTCCTGTTTGGACTTCTGGTGGCCGGAGGCGCTCTGGCCGAGCCCGATACCTTCGGTCTGGGCACCGGTAGAAACGGTGCCCTGGTCGTCACCGCGCCCGACACGGTGATCAACCAGTACGGGCTGCTGACCGTCACGGTGGAGCCAGGCGCGAGGAACCTGACGCTCTCCAACCCGACCCTCTTCAACGCCGGGGGCCTGGTGCTGGTCCACCAGTCCTCGGGGCTGTCGCCCGCTCCGGCTTCCGGAGATCAGCGCACCCTCAACCTGAGCCTGAACAGCAGCGGGGTGGGGCGCTTCGAGTACGCGCGGGTGGAGACGGTGACGGCTACCGGGCTGCGGCTCACCGCGGGGCTGGTGAATGCGTATACGGCCAACGTGACGCAGGTGGTGAGCGTGCCGGAGTACACCACGCTGGAGGTGCGCTCCGGGGCCACACTGCGGGCGGCGCCGTGGGATGGCAGCCAGGGGGGCATCCTCGCGGCGCTGGTCACCGGCACGCTGACGAACAACGGGCTCGTCACGGTGGAGGGCCTGGGGTTCCGGGGCGGGGCCTACCTCGACCATCCGGCGCTTTTTGGATGCACGGGACTGGATGTGCCAGCGGCCGATGGCGGCGCCTATAAAGGAGAGGGCGTGGTGGCAGGCCGTTTCGGCACGGCGGCCGGCCGGGGCAACCTGGCCAACGGCGGAGGCGGCGGCAACTGCCACAACACGGGCGGTGGAGGCGGTGGCAACTCCGGAGCCGGAGGCCGAGGCGGCCACGCCCTGGGCGCCACGGATGCGGGTGGCCTGGGAGGCGCACCCCTGGCGTACCTGCCTTACCAGCGCCTCACTTTCGGCGGAGGTGGAGGCGCGGGCGAGGGCGACGACGGTTTGGGAACCGGCGGCGCGGCAGGCGGCGGGGTGATGCTCCTGCGGGCCGGGGCGGTGGTGGGCGCGGGGCTCTTCAGCGCGGCGGGCGCCTCGGCGAGCGCCACTGCGGCGCCCGGGAATGATGGAGCGGGCGGTGGCGGAGCGGGGGGCGCCATTTCGATCCGGACGTTCCAGGGGCTGAGCTGCGGGCTCGCGGCGGCTCCCGGTGGGGCGGGAGGAGACGCGACGCATCCTTCCACCATCGTCGGGCCCGGTGGCGGTGGAGGAGGGGGCGTGGTCTTCCTTCAGGGAGAGACCATCACCTGTCCCACCGAAGTGGTCGCGGGGCCCCCGGGCTTCTCGCAGGCCACGGGTGACAGCAACGGCGCGGGCCCCACGGTGAGAGACGGGGGAACGGCGTATGGCTCCGAGCAGGCCCTGCCGGTGCCGTACCGGCTGCCCGACACGCCTACGCTGACGGAGCCGGAGAATGGGGCCACCGACCTGCCGCCGCGTCCGCGTTTCCGCGGCACCGCCGAGCCGGGAGTCATCGTCCACCTGATCCTGGATGACAGGCCGTATGTGCAGTTGGGCGCGGGCTCCGATGGAGCCTTCCTGTACAACGCGCCCGCGAATCTGACGCCCGGGACGCATCAGGTGTTCGCCTCCGCCGAGGTGCTGGGAGCGCGCAGCCTGCCCTCTGCTGTGCACACCTTCACGGTGGTGGCTCCGCCCGACGCGGGGACTCCGGACGCGGGGACTCCGGACGCGGGCGTGCCGGATGCCGGGGTTCCCGATGCGGGTGTTCCCGACGGAGGAGGGGAACAGCCCGAGGGGCCGCTGTCCCCCATCCTGGTGGTGCCCGCCGAGGGCGAGGCGGTGGACCCCACGCCCCTGTTCGCCGGAACGAGCGCGAGCGGTGTGACGGTGAGCATCGAGGTGGATGACGTGGAGGTGGCCCGGGTCCCGAGGGATGAAGAGGGACGGTTCCGGCACCAGCTCACCCGCGAGCAGGCGCTCTCGCCCGGGCAGCACCGGGTGACGGCTCATGCCCGGGACGCAGAGGGGAACCCGGGCCCTTCGTCCGCGACCACGGAGTTCCAGGTGCTGGCGCCCACCGACCTCACCGTGGGCTGTGGGTGCGGCGCTTCTCCCGGCGCGGGGGTTGGCCTCGTGGCGCTGCTGCTGGGGACCTGGGTGGCTGCTCGGCGCCGCCGGGAGTGAGGCCTGGGCCAGACCTGCCGGATGACGAGCGCCGCCCAGGGGCCCTCATTATGCTCGGGGCCTTCGAGGGAGCCTTCTCATGTCGGAGTTGTCCCAGGGCATGGAGCACAAGCAGCAGGAAGGTGTGCCGCTGAGCCAGGTCCCCGTAGGCCTCTTCATCCGGGGCCTGGCGGCGCTGCTCCTGGCGGTGGGCCTGGTGGGCGGCCTGCACGTGTACCTGGGCAACAGGCTGGTGTCCGCTCCGGAGCTGGGCTCGCCGTGGACACAGCTCGGCTGGGGAGCGCTGATGCTGCTCTTCGTCTCCATTCCGATGGGCCTCGCGGCGTCGCACCGCAAACCCACGCCACTCAGCCAGGGGGTGTATTGGACGTCCATGCTGTGGCTGGGCGCCTTCGGGCTGCTGCTCACCGCCACGGCGGTGGCGGACCTGGTGGGCGCGGTGTGGGGGCTGATCAGCACGCCGCCCGAGGCGCTGGTGCTCGCGCGGGGCAAGGCGCTGGGCGTGGTGGCGGTGGTGGTGCCGGCGATGGCCTTCGCGTTCCTCACCGCGCGCGGCCGGGCCCGGGTGGAACGGGTGACGGTGCCCATCGCCCGGCTGGGCCAGGGGTTGAACGGGCTGCGCGTGGTGCAGATTTCAGACGTCCACATCGGCCCCACGCTGGACCGGCACTTCCTGCAGCGTGTGGTGGAGCAGGTGAACGCGCTGAAGCCGGACGTCATCGCGGTGACGGGCGACCTGGTGGACGGCAGCGTGAGCACGCTGCGCGACGAGGTGGCGCCGCTGTCCGGGCTGAGTGCCCCGCTGGGCGTCTACTACGTCACCGGCAACCACGAGTACTACCACGGGGGCGCCGCCTGGGCCGCCGAGGTGGCCCGGCTGGGGCTCACCGTGCTGCACAACGAGCACCGCGTCCTCGAGCGCGCCCAGTCCCACCTCGTCGTGGCGGGAGTGACGGACCATGAGGGCGGGCGGTTGGATCCGGCCCATGAGTGCCGGCCGGACCTGGCGCTTCAAGGCGCGCCGAGCGGAGTGCCCCGCCTGCTGTTGGCGCACCAGCCGCGCACCGCCTTCCTGGCCAAGGGGCTCGAGGTGGACCTGCAGTTGTCCGGGCACACGCACGGCGGGCAGATTTTCCCCTTCATGTTCCTCGTGAAGTTCCAGCAGCCCGTCATCCGGGGCCTGGCCACCATCGCGGGCGTGCGCGTGTACACCAGCCGGGGCACCGGCTACTGGGGACCTCCGATGCGGCTGGGTCCCGCCCCTGAAATCACCGAGCTGACCCTGGTCTCCGGGTGAGCCGAGGCGGTTGCCTCGCACCGCCCGGCGGGTTTACTCTGCGCGTGTGTCCAGGCCGTCCTTCCCCGGTGCTGGTCCCCTGGCATCAGTCACCGACTCTCTGAGCACAGAGCGAAAAGGGCTCCGGCGCCGGGCCTTCCGCTTGGATGCCCCGGGTGCGCCCATACTCTCCGTCTCAGGCGGAAGCGCTCCAGCGAAGCCGAGCCCGGCGCCCCGGCCCACGGCGATCTCGTCTCCGCGCTGGGCCACCCGGGCGCTGAAAATGACACGAGGCTCCCGCTGGGATGAGTCGGGAGCCCCGTGATGGGCGGCTGAAGTGGGGGATGGCGGCTTCAGCCGCGTTATTGCTGTCCCTCTATCATCGAAGAGGGAACCTCACGAGTTGCGCAGTCTAGAGGACTTTTGAACATATTGAACCTGGGGTCCTGAGTGACCCATGCACGCAAGTGTCCTGGATTCTTCAGGCCCATCAGTCGGGTGCTGAAGGTGGGGTGGCGGTGCCTCTACCGTGGAGGTTCCCGCCATGGGGTGGGTGGCGGCGAGGAGGCACTCGGATGAGCGGGTCCGACTGGAAGCTGAACCTGGACTGGGTGGCTCCGGGGTTGGCGGTGGGAGGGCGTTTTCCCATCGAGGCGGCGGAGTACCTGGCGGTGCGGCTGGGCCTGCACCACGTGGTGGACCTGAGGGTCGAGTCGTATGCCGACGGGCGCCTGCTGCGCGAGCACGGCATCACCCTGCTGCACCTGCCCACCGAGGATTTATGCGCCATCCGCGAGCCGCTGCTGGAGCAGGGCGTGCGCTGGGTGAGCGAGCAGCTGGAGCGCGGCCACCAGGTCTACGTCCAGTGTGAGCATGGCGTGGGGCGCAGCGCGATGCTGGCGCTGTGCGTGCTGGTGGCGGGCGGCGCCACTCCGCTGGAGGCGATGGAGCGCACGAAGCAGGCGCGGTGGCAGGTGGCGCCCACGCCCGAGCAGCTGCAGGGCTTCATGAGCTGGGCGGAGGCGTGGCGTGCGCGGCACGGGCTCACCTGGGCCGTGCCGGACTTCGACGAGCTGGCGCGGATCGCCTACCGGCACCTGCGCTCGTTCGCCAGCGCGGGCTCGTAAGGCGCCCGGGCCCTACTTGTCCTCCGCGGCCGAGTCCATCAGGGCGGTGCCGGCGATGAGCAGCAGGCCCGCGACGAGGGGCACGAGCCCGACGACCGAGTTCATGAGAACGATGATGCCGAGCAGGAGATACAGAAAGCTCACGACGATGAGCCAGACGCTGCCCGCGTTGCGCAGGGCCGGTTTGGGCAGCACATGGCCCAGCGTCACCAGGGCCAGGGGCAGAAAGGTGGTGACGGTGATGAAGCCACCGGCCCACAGGGAGAACTCCGAGTACTTACGCATGCCCGAGGTGAGCAACAGCATCGGGATGAGCTGCGCCGTCCCAATGAGCAGGACGATGGAGAAGCCGGCCCAGCCCTTGCCGCTGGTGAAGAGGCCCTTGGGGGCCACCGTGTCCGGGGTGCTGTCGCTCCTGCGGGCCGAGCGCCCCTCGAGCGCCTCGGGCGGAACCTCCAGAGCGTAGGGATAGCCGAGTGCCAGCAGGGCCTGGACCGCGGCGGAGCGCACCGTCTGGCCCCTGCTGCCGCTGAAGTCTCCCAGGTGCCGGTCCTCGATGAGGGACAGCAGCAGGTCGGCCCGCTCGCGAGGGGACTGCTCCGGGGCCAGTGGCTGGGCCATGCCCGCGATGAGCGCGTCCACTTCGGGCCGTGCGGCGTCCGGAGCGCGGGCCGCCTGGAGCAGTACCTCCAGCGGGGCAGGCGCGTCCGGCAGCGAGGCGACGCTGGTCTCGGAGGGGGTGTTGGGAGGGCCGGTACGAGAGCGTTGCAAGGTGGCACGCAGTCTACCGCTCCGTGGCGCGCGCTGCTTGCCGGGCTCCCGGGTGAGGTTGGGTAGCGAAAGCTCCCCGGGACTTCAGCGCGACTGACCGTCGTGCTTCTGAACGTAGATGCGGCGGTTGAGCTGGTCCTGCTTGTGCTCGAGCTTCGCGCGCTCCTGGGCATCGAGCTTGCCGTCATCGGCGCGGGCCTGGCGCTTCTCGCGCTTGAGGGCCACGTGCTGGGCCTCGAGCCGCACGGCCTCGGCCTTGGTCAGCTCGCCGCTCTTGGCGCCCTGAACGATGCGCGCCTGCTGCTTCACCTGGCGGCGGTCCGCGCGGGCGGCCTCGGCCGGGGAAGCCATCATCACGCCCACCACCACCGCCACTGCCATCGAGATGCTCTTGATCATGGTTTTTCTCCAGGGTTGGTGCCGGGCTGGCCGGCATCGTCTCTGGGGACATGAACCCGGGGGGCCGGGAAGAGTTGCGGGGGAATTTTCCGGGGCGGAGTGTGCGCTCCTTTTCCCTGGAAATTTCAGGACTTGAACCAGGGAGGGGGTCCGTCCCATGTTCGCGGGGTGAGCACCATTTCCCATCCCGATTTCACCGCCGAGCGCTTCGCGCGGGCTCCGGAGGCACGCTTCGAGCCGGCGCCGGCCGACGGCGTGCTGCCCGAGGGCTTCTTCTCCACCACCAACCTGCCCACCTACGTGCACACGGGAGGGCGCTGGCGCATGCCGCGGGAGCCGCGGATGGACGGGGCGCTGGTGCTGGGCGCGGACGGAGAGCTGTGGGTGCGCGAGGGCCGGCGGGTGCGGCAGGGCGAGCGGGTGGCGGTGGGCCAGGCGGAGGACGGCAGCGAGGGCATCTACGTGCATGCCTCGTGGCTGGCGGGCGGAGCGGAGGGCGAGTTCAAGTTCATGACGAGCGAGGTGTCTCGCGAGAAGCCCATCGACTACGCGCGCATGGCGCGGCTGCTGGTGGAGGAGCGGGCGCGGGGCGGCTACCCGGTGTGGGTAACGGGGCCGGCGCTGGTGCACTCGCGGGCGCGGGCGGACATGACGTGGTTCATCGCCAACGGCTTCGTGGGCGCGCTGCTGGCGGGCAACGCCGTGGCGGTGCATGACATCGAGGCGTCCATCTTTGGCACCACGCTGGGCATGAGCGGCTCGGGCGAGGCGACCACCGGAGGCCACGGGCTGCACATGCGCGCCATCAACCGGGTGCGCGGGGCGGGCTCCATCGCCAAGGCGGTGGAGGCGGGCATCATCCGGGACGGCATCATGCACGCGTGCGTGGTGCACAAGGTGCCCTTCGTGCTGACGGGCTCCATCCGGGACGACGGGCCGCTGCCGGACGTGGTGACGGACAACCTCGCCGCGCAGGACGCCATGCGGCGGCACACGATGAAGGCCACGCTGGCGGTGATGATCGCCACCGCGCTGCATGCGATTGCCACGGGGAACATGCTGCCTTCGTTCGTGACGGAGGCAGACGGAAGCCTGCGCGAGCTGGCGACGATCTGCGTGGACTCGTCGGAGTTCGTGGTGAGCAAGCTGAAGGACCGGGGCACGCACCAGGCCTTCGGGGTGGTCACCAACGCGCAGGACTTCCTGCACATTCTGCGGCTCTACGTGGAGCGCGAGCTGGCGGCGCGAGCTACCTGAACTTCAGGGCGCCTTCCACCCAGGTCGTCCACCTGCGGCTGATCGGATCCCTGAAGGGCGCCTGCGCGTAGAAGTCCTCATAGCGGCTGTGGTAGCCCTGGAAGCTGGAGTTGAGGGCAACGCGGTACTGGCTAGCGGTGAACTGGGACGTGCGAGGCCACACCTCGGACGGCAGACGGAAGGGCGTAAAGGAGGTTACCGAGCCCGGCGCCTGCACGCGCCAGGTGAGGTTACCCTCAGGGGCGCTGCTCGGATCCGCCGAGTCCCAGTCGGGCTGAAGGAGGAGCTCCACCATCTGCGCCTCTGCGTCGGCCTGCCAGCGGAAGGAGACGTCCCTCAACGAGGCAGTACCGGGGTCGAACGGCCCGCCCAGGGTGTGAGACGTGAGGGTCATGGGCTGCGGGAAAGAGATCGTCATCGCCGAGAAGTCGTTCACGGGAACGGTGACGTACGCCGTCCCCGAGGACCTATCGAAGAGCGAGCCTACATGGAGGTAGAGACTGGCTTGCGCCGTGTC
>DASVVJ010000888.1:0-2082 GCA_036389955.1 Myxococcaceae bacterium | reverse complement strand
GGGGCTTCGAGGAGTTGCGCGAGGTGCTGCGCAGCCGCGCCTCCAACTCGGCGATGCGGGCGTCCTGCTGCTCGATTCGCGCGAGCGCCGCGCTCAGCTGTCGCTCCAGTTCTGCGATGCGCGCATCTCTCGGGTCAACCGTGGTCACCCTCCAGGTAGTAACCTTCTCTTCCTACCCTGTCGATAGGGTCCTCTCCCCTCTGTCTACCCCCGCTCACCCCTCAGGCAGCCCAGTCCCGTGAACGCTTACCCGGCTGGAACGAGGTGCAGGTCAGCCGCTGGGCCGCCGAGGGCTCGGTGGTCATCGCGGACGCCATCCAGGTTCGCTAAAGAGCGCTCACCGAAGGCAGTCACGAGGGCCCGGGGCACACCGCTCCGGGCCCTTTTTTTTGCGTCATGGAGCGACCCATCTGCTGGTACGCTGGCCGCGAGTTTGAGCCTGGGTCAATGACTCACGGGGGGAAGGCCAATGAGAGGACTTGTCTGTCTTGTAATGGTGGCTGTGCTGAGTGGTTGTGCGGAAGAGCCTGAGCTGGGCCCTCCGTCGCGCTCCCTGTCCGCCATCGAAGCCGACGCAACGCCAGTGCTGGCGGATGGACAGGCCACCACCACCTTCACCGTGACGGTGAAGGATGGCAACGGGAACCTGTTGGCGAATCAGCACGTCACCGTGGAGGCCAGTGGCAGTGCGAACTTCCTGGCCGAGGACTCCCAGCGGACGAATGCCTCGGGCGTGGCCTCGTTCACCCTGGCGTCCACTCGCGCCGAGCAGAAGACGATCTCCGCCACCGTCGGCGAGACGAAGCTGTCCCAGTCCGCGACGGTGACCTTCGTCGCGGGCCCGCCCGTGGGCCTCTCCTTCAAGACACTGCCGCCCCAGACCGTGGCGGGCAATCTCCTGTTGCCAGGCGTGGGGGTGGAGGGCCTGGACATGCACGGCAATCCCACGGCCCTGGGCGACATCGAGGTGTCGCTCCGGCTGCAGCGGGGCGGCTCGGGCATCCTGCTGGGCAGCACCACCGCCCGGGCCAGCTCGGGGGTGGCCACCTTCACGAGCCTGAGCATCATGGAACCCGGCATTCACACCCTGGTGGCGAGCGCGGCAGGGCTTGCCGAGGCCACCAGCGACGAGTTCGAGATTCTCCCCCGCTCGCTCTGGAGGAGTGTCGCCGTCTCGGACAGAGCGACCTGCGCGCTGGCGGAGAATGGCTCGCTGTGGTGCTGGGGCATGCCGCCTTCAGGGACCTTCACCCCCGTCGAGAAGCCCCTCCAGGTCGAGACGAGGACGGACTGGGCCCAGGTGGCCCTGGGCGAGAGCCACGCGTGTGCCATGCGCACCGACGGCACCCTGTGGTGCTGGGGCGCCAACTGGAAGGGCCAGCTGGGGACCGGCAACCTGAATTACAGCAGCACTCCCGTCCAGGTGGGAACACGGACGGACTGGGCTCAGGTGGACCTGAGCGCCAACCACACCTGCGCCACGCGCACCGATGGCACCCTGTGGTGCTGGGGTGACAACGAATACGGCCAGCTGGGCACCGGCTCCGCCGAGGAGAGCAACAGCTCTCCGGTCCAGGTGGGCCCGCAGACAGGCTGGGCCCGCGTGGCCCTGGGCACCACGAGCACCTGTGCCACGCGCACCGATGGCACCCTGTGGTGCTGGGGTAACAACCGGAGCGGCCAGCTCGGGAACGGGACGATCAACAACACCAGCAACCTGCCCGTCCAGGTGGGCACGGAGACAAGCTGGGCTCGCGTGGATCCGGGCTCCTTCCATACGTGTGCCACCCGCACCGATGGCACCCTGTGGTGCTGGGGCAGTGGCGTCTGGGGCCAGCTGGGCATCGGCGACAGTGCCACCCGGCTCTCGCCCGTCCAGGTGGGCACGGGGAAGGACTGGGCCCAGGTATTCCTGGGCGCCCAGTCCACTTGCGCGGCGCGGACCGACGGCTCTCTGTGGTGCTGGGGCAGTAACCATCAGGGCCAGGTCGGCGATGGCACCCACCTCGACAGGGGAGTTCCAGCCCGGGTGGGAACGGCCACCGGCTGGGTCAGTGGGGCCGCGAGCGGCTACCACACCTG
>DASVVJ010000887.1:0-17463 GCA_036389955.1 Myxococcaceae bacterium | reverse complement strand
GCAACTGGTGGGCCGCCCCCTGCTCGAAGCGCTGCCCGAGCTGAAGGGGCAGGGCCTCGACACGCTGATGTACGAGGCGATGTCGAGCGGCAAGGCCTTCATCGGCCGCGAGATGGTGATTCCGCTGGTGCGCGGCGAGGCAGGCCTGCTCCAGGACGTCATCTTCAACTTCGTCTACCAGCCGGTGCGGGGGGCCCACGGCACCTATGACGGCATCCTCATCGTGGGCGTGGAGGTGACGCAGGAGGTGCGCATCCGGGAGGAGGCCCGGGCGCGGCTCGCCTTCGAGGAGCGGCTGACGGGCATCGTGGGGCATGACCTGCGCAGCCCCCTGGCCGCGCTGCGCATGAGTGCCTCGCAGCTCCAGGCGGGTGGGCAGCATTCGGCCGGGCTGACGCCCGGGCAGGCGCGCGCGGTGGAGCGGGTGGCCCGCTCGGCCCAACGCATCCAGGCGGTCATCACCTCGCTGTTGGACCTGACCCGGGCGCGAGGCGACCGCGGCTTCCCCATCCAACCGGTCCCCTCGGACCTGGACACCACGGCGCGAGGGGTGCTCGAGGAGTTGCGCGCCAGCTACCCTCAGCGCCTGGTGAACTACGAGCACCAGAGCGACACCCGGGGCCACTTCGATCCGGAGCGGATCGCCCAGGTGGCGGTGAACCTGTTGGAGAACGCGCTCAAGTACGGCGACGCCAGCGCGGCGGTGTCCCTGCGCTGCGAGGGCGCGGGGAACCGGCTGCGGCTCGCGGTGCACAACGTGGGCCCTCCCATTGACGCCGAGCTCCAGGCGCGGCTGTTCCAGCCCTTCGTGCGCGGGCCCCAGTCGATGGAGACGGTGAAGGTGTCCCTGGGCCTGGGGCTCTACATCGTCCGTGAAATCGTCCGCGCGCACGGGGGCCTCGTGACGATGGACTCCAGCGCCGAGCGCGGCACCCTGTTCACCGTCGAGCTGCCACGCGAGGGGCCACCGCCCCCGGGCACGCCGCCCGCGAACTGACGCCCGCTCGCCAAGACAGCGGGGGCGTTCATTCCGGGGGGGCTGGAGGCCGCCGGGGCAATGTCACCGTGAAGGTCGTTCCGTCGGCTTCCGTGGAGCTCACCTCCACCGTGCCTCCGTGCGCCAGCACCAGCTCGCGCACGATGTAGAGCCCCAGCCCGATGCTCCGGTCCGACTTGTTCACCCGCCGCTTGCCCCGCCGCAGGGGCTCGAAGATGCGCGGCAGCAGGTCCGGTGCGATTGGCTCTCCCGCGTTGTGCACGCGCAGCACCATCTGCTCCCCCTCGCCCTGCGTCTCTACCCGCACCGGCGTGCCCTCGGGGCTGTACTTCAGCGCGTTCGTCAGCAGGTTCGACACCACCTGGGAGAGCCGGTCCGCGTCCCACTCGCCCCGGCCATCCCCACTCTGCGTCATCTGAATGGTGCGCTCGGCGTGCGCCACCCGCGCCTCTTCCACCACCTGCAGCGTAACCTCGTGGAAGTCCTGCGGCGCGGGCCGCACCGGAATGCCCCCGCCCATCCGCGCCTGCGTGAAGTCCAGCAGGTCCCGGATCAGCCGGTTCGAGCGCTCCGCGCACGACAGGATGCGCGCTGTCGTCTTCGCCTGCCACGGGTCGATGCTCTCCCGCTGCAGCATCATCGAGGCGCCCGTGAGGATCGCATTCAGCGGCCCACGCAGGTCATGGCTGACGATGCCCACCAGCTGCTGCTCGAACTCCACCCGCTGGCGCGCCTCGGCCAACAGCCGCTGCCGCTCCTCCTCGGAGCGCTTGTGCTCGGTGATGTCCTGCACCGCCCCCGCCATCCGCAGCGCCTTGCCGCTCGCGTCCCGGACGATGTAGCCCCGGTCCACCACGAACGCATACGCCCCATCCGCCCGCCGCAGCCGGTATTCGTCCTGCCACCGGTCCACCCGCGAGCCCAGCACCTGCCGCAGCCCCGCCGTCACCCGCTCCTGATCCTCGGGGTGGACGTACCAGATCCACCGCTCCATCGTTCCCAGCGACTCGCCCGGGTGGCCGAACGTCTGCTCGACGGCCTCGCTCCAATCCACCTTCCCCGTCTCCAGGTTCCAGTCCCAGACGACGTCCGAGGTGGCCCGGATGACCAGCTGGTAGCGCTCCTCGGACCTGCGCAGCGCCTCCTCGGTGCTCCGCCGCCGCAGCTCGCCCTCGGCCTCGCGCAGGGCCCGCCGCACGCTCGGGGCCAGCCGCTCCAGCCGGTCCTTCAGCACGTAGTCGGTCGCCCCCCGCTTGAGCAGCTCGATGGCCCGCTCCTCCCCCAACGCTCCCGACACGAACAGGAACGGGGTGTCCGGCAGGATGCGCCGCGCCGTCGTCAGCGCGCTCAGCCCGTCGAAGCCGGGGATGTTGTAGTCCGACAGGATGAGGTCATACCCCCCTCGTCCCAACGCCCGCTGAAAGGACTCGCGGCTGTCCGCGCGCTCGAGGTGGAAGGCCAGGCCCGCCTCCTCGAGTTGCGCGCCAATCAGCCGGGCATCCAGCTCGTTGTCCTCCAACAAGAGGATGGTCAGCGGCTTTTCAGCGAACTCCGAGACGCGCTCCGGAGCGGCGACGTACATGGGCTCAGTTCTCCTCTCTCCGGGTCAGCGAGCCCGGAGGCGGCACGTTCACCACCGCCCAGAAGAGCCCCAGTTCCTTGAGCGCCGCGACGAAGTCCGGGAAGGCCACCGGCTTCACCACGTACGCGTTCACTCCCAGCCCGTAGCTGTTGGCCAGGTCCCGCTCCTCGCGCGAGGAGGTCAGCATCACGATGGGGATGGACTTCAGCTCCGGGTCGCTCTTCACCTGGGTGAGCACCTCGATGCCGTCCACCTTGGGCAGCTTCAGGTCCAGCAGCACCACGGCGGGGTTGCCGTCGGTCCGGTCGGCGAACTCGCCCTTGCGGCGCAGGAAGTCCAGCGCCTGCTGCCCGTCACGCACCACCACTACCTCGTTGGCCAGGTGGATCTCCTCCAGCGCCGCCAGCGAGAGGGCCACGTCATTGGCGCTGTCTTCCACCAGGAGGATTCTCTTGAGTTCAGTCACGGCGGGGTTCGTCCTTCGAAGTCAGAGGCAGCGAGAAATGGAAGGTGGCGCCCTGGTCCACGGCGCCCTCGGCCCACGTCCTACCACCGTGGCGGGAGATGATGCGGCGCACGTTGGCCAGCCCAATGCCCGTGCCCTCGAACTGCTCGACCGTGTGCAGGCGCTGGAAGACGCCGAAGAGCTTGTCCACGTACTGCATCTCGAAGCCGACCCCGTTGTCGCGCACCCAGACCTCGACCTCGCCCGCCACCTCGCGCGCGCCCACCTCGATGAGGGCCTGGGGCCGGGGCCGCGTGTACTTCAGCGCGTTGCCCAGCAGGTTGCGCACCACCTGGCGCAGCAGCGCCGGGTCCGCCTCCACGTGCGGCAGCTCGCCCACGCGCCACTCCACGCTGCGCCCGCCCACGTCCGCCTGCAGCTCGTGGCAGACCTCTTCCATCAACGCCTTCAGGTCCACCGGTTTCTTGCGCAGCTCCGCCCGCCCCATGCGCGAGAAGGACAGCAGGTCATCCACCAGCGTGCCGCCCTGCTGCGTGGCGGAGATGATCGTCTTCAGGTAGCCGCGGGAGGTCTCATCCAGCTTCCCGCCGGCCCGCCGCTCCAGCAGCTGGGCAAAGCCGGTGATGTGGCGCAGCGGCGCCCGCAGGTCGTGCGACACCGAGTAGCTGAAGGACTCCAGCTCGCGGTTGGCCTCCTGGAGCTGCGCGGTGCGCTCCTGCACCCGGTGCTCGAGTTGGGCGTTGAGCTGGCTCAGCTCGTGGGCCAGGTGCTCCTGCTTGCGCCGGGCGAGCACCTGCTCGGTCACCTCGACGGCGAAGCTCAGCACGCCCGAGACGTGCCCATCCCGCTCGCGCATCGGCCGGTACATGAGGTTGAAATAGCCCTCCTCCAGCCGGCCCGTGCCCTGGCGGTCCCACTTCACCATGTACTCGGTTCCCTGGAAGGGTTGGCCCGTCTTCAGCACATTGTGGAGGACCTCCATCAGCGGCGTCTGAGCGGCCAGCTCAGGCAGCACCTCGCGCAGCGGCCGGCCCAGCGGCACCGGACGGCCGGCGATCTTCTCGTAGAGCGGGTTGATGAACTCGAAGACGAACTCGGGCCCGCGGTTGATGGCGATGGCCGCTGGGGCCTGCATCAGCAGGTCGTGCAGGTGCTCGCGGTGGGCATTCTCCAGCGCCTCGCGCTCCCGCGCCCGAAGCTGCGCCTCCTGGCGCCGCATGGCCTCGCGCGTCAGGTACAGGTCCACGAACACCGACACCTTGGTGCGCAGAATCTCCGGGATGATGGGCTTGCGCAGAAAGTCCACCGCGCCGTGGGCGTAGCCCTCGAGCAGCTCCCGGTCGTCGCTGCTGGCCGCCGTCATCAGCAGCACCGGCGTGTGCCGGGTGCGCTCGCGGTCCCGCAGCATCGCCGTCACCTCGATGCCGCTCATGTCCCCCAGCCGCACGTCCAGCAGGATGACGGCGAAGTCCTCCTGCAGCGCGCACCGCAGCGCTTCCTGCCCCGAGGCGGCACGCACCAGCCGGTGGCCAAATGGCGCCAGCAGCGCCTCCAGGGCCAGGAGGTTCGCCGGAATGTCGTCGACGAGGAGAATGCTCGCCTGAGAGTGCGTGTCGAGCACCCCCCACTCCTAGTCCGTCCGATTCCCGGCGCACAGATGCCCAGAGTCAACCCGGACTGCGTTGATGGGAAACCAACACTACAGGTCCAGGCGGTAACCCACTCCCCGCACCGAACGGATCTCGAAGCGCGAGGCGCTCGTCCACTCGAGCTTCTTGCGCAGGTTGGACACGAAGTTGTCCACCGTGTGTGCGTCCACCACCACGTCCTCGCCCCACACCGAGGCCAGAATCTGGTCCCGGGTGAGCGCCTTGCCCGCGTTGCGCAGCAGGTACACCAGCAGGTCGAACTCCGTGCGCGTCAGCTCCACCACCTGGCCTGCCTCGTCCAGCAGCCGGCGGGACTCCAGGTCCACCTTGAAGCGGTCGAACGCGAGCAGCGCGGGCGCCGGCGCCGCCACGGCCCCCCGGCGGGCCAGCACCCGGATGCGCGCCATCAGCTCGCGCAGCCGGTAGGGCTTGGCCAGGTAGTCGTCCGCGCCCACGTCGAAGCCGCGCACCACGTCGTCCTCCAGCGTGCGCGCGGTGAGCATCAGCACCCGGCTGGGGGTGCCCGCCTGCCGCATCTCCCGGCACAGCGAGTACCCGTCTCCGTCCGGCAGCATGATGTCCAGCACCACCACGTCGAAGCCCGTGGCCTTCCACTGGGCGCGGGCCTCGGCCAAGGTGCTCGCGGCCTGCACCGCGTAGCCCTCTTCCTCCAGGTTGTCGACAAGCGTGAGCCGGAGGTTCGGATCGTCCTCCACCACCAGGACACGGGCGCCAGCAGGGGTTGGGTTCATGCGGAGGGGAAGGTGAGTTCGAACGTGGTGCCTTCGGGGCCCGAGGCGGCCACCCGGATGGCGCCGCCGTGCAGCGACATGATTCTTCGACAGATGGCCAGCCCCAGGCCACTGCCTCCTTTGGCCGGCAGTGCCTGGTTGCGCAGTCGGCGGAACTCCTCGAACACCGCCTCCCAGCTCTCCTGAGGAATGCCCACCCCGTTGTCACTCACCCGGACCACGGTGGCACCTTCGCGCCGGGCTTCGACGCGCAGCTCCACGGGCGAACGGGTGGTGTAGCGGCACGCGTTGTGGACCAGGTTGGAGAAGAGCATCCGCAGCAGCTCCGGGTCCCCCGGTACGGAGAGTCCGTCCAGTCCCTCGGCCTTCAGCTCCACCGGGGTGGCGTTCTGCGCGCTGGCGTCCTCCACCACGCGCCGCAGCAGTTCCTCCAGGGGCACCTGCTCCCGCCGTGACTCCCAGCGCCCTTTCTCCAGCCGGTTGTACGTGAGGATGTTCTCCACCAGCCGGCTCAACCCGTCCGCCTCGGCGATGATGCGCGAGGGGTAGTTGCCCGCTCCCGGCGTGCCGCCCACCCGGCGCTCCAGCGTCTCCGCCATGACGCGGATGGCGGACAGCGGCGTGCGCAGCTCGTGGGACACGGTGGAGACGAACTCCGAGCGCAGCGCCAGGAAGCGCACCTTGCGCTCGTGTGCCAGCACCGCCAGCCCGATGATGGCCAGCGCCAGCGCCCCGCTCAGCCCCAGCAGCAGCGCCTTGAGGCGATAGCGGGACTCCAGCTCCGCCATCGCCGCCCGCATGCGCGGGGACTCCAGCACCACCGCCAGGGCGGAGACTGGCACCGCTACGTCCGTGCGCGACAGCTCCAGGCGGTCCTCGCCCTCCAGCAGCGCGCGGGCCTGCATCTCCCCTCTCACCGCCTCGAGGAGCGCCACGGCTCCCACCCGGAGGCCCCGGGCTCCGTCCGCTCCCGTGGGCTCGACGTACCAGCCGTCGGGCCGGAGCTGCGGCTCCGTGAGCGGAAGCGAGAGGGAGACACGCGCGCCCGGCTCCGCCGTGGCCCGGGCGTTGAAGTCCACGAAGTCCACGTGGGTCCGCTCGGACAGGTGGACGATGCGCTCTCGCAGGAAGGTGAAGTCCGCGCTTCCGAAGGCCTCCCGCCGCTCCAGCAGTACCCGCTGGAGCCCCTCTACCTGCGAGCCGCTCACGCCCTGCACTCCATCCCGCAGCAGTGCGCGCATCAGCATCGGGTCCGGCTGCCCACCCGCGTGAAACCGTTCCAGCAGCCACACACTCGCCGCCGTGTCCTGGGTTACCGGCAGGACGAAGCGCGCGCGGTGCGCCAGCCACTCCCGCAGCGTCCGCTCGATGGCGGAGCGCTCCGAGGACTTCAGCGCCCCGAGGAATCGCTCCATCAGCACCAGCCGCTCGGTCCAGGGCTCCTCTGGCTCCTCCTGCGCAGCGAGTGCCCCCGGTCCCTCTGTCTCCAGCGCGGCGTGGATCGCCCGGGCGGGTGCCGCCTCACCACTCCGGGGCGCCCACAGCCGGGGCAGCAGCTGCCGGCCCCCGCGGAACAGGAGCAGGTCCGCGTCCGGCACCAGCGGATCCACCGCCGCCCGCTGGAGGTGCGGCCCGGCCTCCTCCAGCTTCCGCCGCAGCGTCTCCGTCAACCCGCGCCGCGCGTACTGCTCCAGCGCGCGGCGGCGGTCCTCCAGGGCTCGCCGGCCGTCCTCACGCTCGCGCACGAAGATGCCGTGCAGCGACACCAGGCCCGCGGTCAGCACCGCCAGCCCGATGCCGATCGCCACCAGCGTGGGCAGCAGCCGGCGTCCCATCGCCTAGCGCACCACCGGGACGTGATCGAAGTCCATCTTCGCCACCGGCACCGTCTTCTCGAACTTGTCCCCGCGCGAGTCGAACACCTTGGCGACCTTGATGAGCTCACGCAGCTCGCCCACCTCCGGGCGGACGCGGATGGGCTCGGGCAGTTCGGACCACAGCCGCAGCAGTTGCTCGTACGTCACGGTGCGCGCCCAGTACGAGCCGCGCAGCTTCTCCGCGAACAGCGCCACCACCACCGAGAGCTGCGAGGGCCCCGACGCCGCCTCCAGGCTCTGGCGGACGATGGCCGTGGGCAGCGTCTTCTCCACCAGCCCCGAGCTGCCTGCTTCTAGCGTGGTGGACGGCTCTTTGTACCGGATGCGCAGCGTCGCGAACGAGGAGGCCGAGCGCGCCGGGGCCTCGCGGAACTTCACCTCGTACAGCGCCGTCACGGTGTGCCCCGCGCCGATGTCTCCCGCGTCCACCTTGTCGTTGGCGAAATCCTCCTTGGCCAGCACCCGGTTCTCGAAGCCAATCAGCCGGTAGCGCGACACCACGGCCTTGTCGAACTCGAGCTGCACCTTCACGTCCCGGGCGATGAGCTGCAACGTGCCCGTGAGCTGCTCGGAGAACAGGCGCTTGGCCTCCGCTAGCTGATCCACGTACGCGTATTGTCCGTCTCCCTGGTGCGCCAGCCGCTCCATCAGCACGTCGTTGTAGTTGCCCATGCCGAAGCCCACCGTGGTGAGCCGCACGCCCCGCTGCGCGTAGTCCTTCACCGAGGCGAAGATGGCGTCTCCGCTCGTAATGCCGTTGTTGGCCACTCCGTCCGAGCACAGGATGACGCGGCTGACCGCGCCCTCTCGCGCCTGCCGGGCCGCGATGGCGTAGGCCATGTTCAGCCCTGCTTGCACGTTGGTGGCGCCCTCCGGCCGGAGCCCGTCGATGGCCTCCAGGATGCGCCCCCGGTCCGTGGCACGCGTGGGCTCGAGCACCGTGCGCGCGCCGTCGCCGTAGACCACGATGGCGATGGTGTCCCGTGCGTCCAGCTGGTCCACCAGCAGCGCCAGCGCGCGCTTCACCATGCCCAGCCGGTTCTCCATCGCCATCGAGCCGGAGATGTCGATGGTGAAGACCAGGTGCGCGGGCAGCCGCTCGGCCCGGCTCACCTCGCGGCCTTTGAGCCCCACGTGCAGCACGTGGTAGCCCTTGCGGTTGGGCGAGGGGAACGCCTCCACCTGCACCCCGAACGGCGCGTTGCCCGGATCCGTGTAGTCGTACTTGAAGGCGTTGATGAACTCCTCCACCCGGACCGCTTCCTCCTCGGGCAGATGGCCGCGAGAGAGGTACGAGCGCGCCAGCGTGTACGAGGCGGTGTCCACGTCCACCGAGAAGGTGGAGACGCTCTCCTCCTCCGTGTCGATGGTGGGGTTCACCCCGTAGTGCTTGAAGTACATGTCCGCGAACGGCTTGCCGTTCACCACGCGCAGCCCGGAGAACTCCTGGGCGGGCTCCGGCTCTGACGGCCTGGCGGATCCGGTGCCATCCCCCTCGACCGCCTCGCTCGTGGAGGGACCGCGGCGCTCATGCGCGGGCACCCTGTAGCAGCCCGTGCCCACCGCAAGTCCCAGCACCACCGTGAGCGTGGCCAGCGCGAGCTTCTTCATCGTCATCGTCTTCATGGCGTTCCTCGCTCGCTCACAGGCCCGTGGAGATGTTCACCGGAATCCGCGCGGCGGAGGGCTCCTCCGGCGGCCGCGTGTCCTCCACGGGCGCCGGGCGGGACGATACCACCGCCTCCGAGGACTTCCCCGCCGGGGCGGGACGCGCCACCACCAGCCGGCGGATCTTCCCCACCACCTGGTCGGCCAGCTTCTGCGTGGCCGTCTCCAGCATCTGCTTCTTCATCCACTGCGTCTTCAGGCCGTTGTGCCAGAGGTTCACCCGCTCCTGGCCGTGCACCCGCTCGTTCACGGTGAACAGCAGCGTGCCCGTCTTCACGTCGAACAGCGTGGCCTCGAGCACGCCGGCGCTCTCGATGGTGTGGCCGGGCAGGAACAGCGCGCCCACCACGGACAGGTAGCCCCACGCCACCGGGTTCATGTACGAGGCATCCACGAAGCGGTGACGGTAGATGAGCAGGTAGTCGCAGCGGTAGCGGGCCGCCAGCTCGCGCAGCCCGGCGATGCCGCGGTCCACCGGGAAGTCGGTGGACACCTCGCTGGCCAGCTCGAACTCGCCCGAGTCATCCAGCGCGTCCGCCAGCGCCGCGGGCACCGCGGGCAGCGGCACATCCTGGTCCAGCGCGTACGAGCCCTGCACCGGGACGATGCCCACCCGCGTCTTCTCCTCGAGGAACACCGGCGAGGCGAGCACCTCGCGCAGGGCCTCCTCGGAGATGCTGCCGGCCCGGTCCCGCGAGAAGTGGTTCTCGGTGAGGATGGCCGAGGAGCTGTCACTCACAACCTCGGTGGTGAACGCCATGGGCGCCAGCGAGGCCTCCATCGGGGCGCGGGCGGTGGCACAGCCGGTGCCCGCTAACAGGGCGAGCAGCGCCATATAAAGGAGGGAGTTCGAGGGGTGTGTCTGAGTGGGATGGGATGGGTGCGACATGGAGCCTCCGGCTTCCGGCCAGGGCTGGCCGGTACGCACGGCAAGGTCGCACTTGGGGCCCGGAGAAGCCTCCAGGCCGGCTCATCTCTTCCTCATGGTTTGCTCATGCGGGCTGGGGCGGCGCCGACGTGAGCACGGTTACTGGGAGTCATCGGAGGTTGGTACGCCCTCCGGGAGGATGAGGGGGGTGTAGCAGCGCCCTTGGTAGCTGTATTCGTGCGTTTCACAAGGTGGCTGCTTGCCTCCCTCCGGAAACCAACAGCCCCCATTGATCGCGACGAATTCGCGTCGCCGGTCGCAAGGGGGGCGCTTCTGTCCTTTGAGCGGCTCCTTCGGCAGGTCGCGCGTCACCGCCCGAGCGATTAGTGGAACTTTTTCCACTGGAGCCGCTGCGGCCATGGCCGTTTCGCCCATCCCCCGGGTGCCTGCATCCGGCTTCTCTTCTTCTTGCGCCGCGATCAGCGGCCCCTCGGAGACCACCTCGCGTTCTTCGACGTCGCGCACCAGTAACAACGCTGCCAGCAGCATCAGCGCCAAGGGTGAGGCAGCCAGCGCGAAGCGAGGTGCCCGTTTCCTCAGCATGTAGAAGCGCGGCGGTCCCGGCCGCGTGACCTTCTCTGTAGGTTGGAACGAGGAGCGCTCCAGCCATCGCCTATCCCACTCCGGCCGCTCTTGCTTGACCAGGCGCTCCAACACCTCGGCCAACTCTCCTGCACGGCCACGGGCCTCTGGCTCCTCCGCGAGCATCTTCCGGATGAGCGCGCTGAACTCCGGGCACACCTCCTCCAATCCTTTGGGCATCGGCAGGTGCGGAGGCCATGCCCCCCCAGACTCCGCTTTGCACTCAGGGTCATCGGGCTTCGGTGGGTACTTGCAGGCCACCAGGCGGTAAGCCATCACCCCCAGCGCGTACACGTCATCGGCCTGCTGAAACTCGTAGTAGGACTCGAGCTTGCGCTGATAGCGGTGCTTGGCGCGGAGCAACTGCGGGCTGCGGTAGGCTTCGGTGCCTGGAGGAACCGGCGGATCGGTCAGTGGGGCAGCGTAGGGGTACCAGCAGCTGCCAAAGTCCACCAACTTCACCCGGCCTTCCGGGGTCACCAACACGTTGTCGCCCTTCACATCCCGGTGCAGCCCGTGCTCGTGCGTAGCCTCCAGCGCCCGGGCCGCTTGCGCCACCAACACCATCGACTCTCTCAACGTCAGCCCGTGGATGGCCGCCCAGGCGTACAGGGGCACTCCTTCCACCCACTGCATCACCAGGTAGGGGTAGACCTTCCCCCCAGGGCTCTTCCAATAGCCATGGCCCTCGTAGCGAGGCACGCCCGGGTGGTGGATGCGTGCCAGCAGCCGCATCTCGCGTTCGAAGCGCTTGTCATCCGGCTCCCGGGCCAGCTTGAGCGCGTAATAGTTCCTGACGTCGACATCCAACCCGTCAGCCTGCAGCGCTCGGAACACCACGCCATGGGTGCCGCTGCCCACCTTGTCGGCCACGATCCAGTCATGCAGCAGCGAACCCAGCTCTGGCTCGCTTGGATCTCTCGGGAACTGGGGAATCATATGCCTCCGGTAACGAGTTATCCACCCTACCTCATGGGTGAGTTTCGTGCATCCCCGTCCTTGCGGCATCTGTCAGGTGAATCTATGTCGAGGGACCTTGGAGTTGGGAGCAGCCATGACTGATGAAGAGCGCCTGGATTGGGAGCGAGTCGATAACCTGGCTCGCAGTGTGCTGCAGCAGGAAGCGGTGCTCGAACTCTCTGATGAAACCCGCGCCATCCTGGCCCAAGGCGCCAGGCTCATGGCCATCAGCCCTACAGAAACTGAAGAGGCCCTGCGTGGCCTCGAGACTGCTACCTCTCTCCTGCGGGAGATCAAGCGTCGCACGCGTGATGGTTCCAGGAGCCTGACAAGAGCAGACTCCAACAGTGAGCGCTTGCGCGAACGGGGGAACTTCGCTGGTGCACGGAAGGTGCTGACGGATGCCCTCGCCAGCGAAGTCGTTCCCTTTTACAGGGAGCAGTTCGAGATTCGTCTCGAATACCTGGCAACCTTCGAGAAGGTCTTTCTGACCGGGCATGTCGAGCCGGACTTCCACCCGTGGGGACAGATTCGCGCGCTGTCACTCCGGGTTCAGCGAGGCAACCGGCTGGAGCTCCGCGACGAGCTGCGCGACTTCCTGCGAGAGACTGCACCTTCGGTGGCCATCAGCGAGGACGAGGCAGCAGCATCACTGAAGACCGTGGAAGAAGCGGAGACACTCCTTGCCAAGATGCTCGAGCGCATCGAGGCCGGAAAGCGGCGGATCCTCCAGGCACTTCACCAGATGTTTCTCTGCGAGGAAGCTGGAGACATCGAAGGAGCACGCCAACAGCTCCGCGATGTGCTGGCGGTGGAGGTTGTCCCGCAATACCGCCACATGGCCGAGGAGAACTTGGCGGGCCTGGACAAGTTGTACCAAGCTCCATGATCCGCGCTGGCTTGGTGGCCCGAACTTGAACGAGCGCGAGCCGTGGGGACCCATTTGCCCTTCCAGCAGAACGAGGAAAGGCCCCTGGATCCTCTCCTCTCTCATGGAGACAGCCATGGCCAAGGCGTCAGCTACCTGCGATTCAGCCCCCCGCGCAAATGAAGGGAGATTCCCACCGACGGCAAAGCACCCTCGCCCAGAAGTACGCGTCAGATCACTACCTGGACGACAGGTTGACGTTCAAGGACTTGGGGGTAATCGCCTTCCGGGCAAGAACGCGGGGGAGGACGGCTAACTTGGAGCATTCCTCACTGCCGTAGAGGCTGGGAAGGTGAAGCCGGGTTTGTACTTGCCTGTTGAGAGCCTGGACCCATCAGCTTCGAAGCGGCCTGGACTGCACTGGGCACCCTGACGAACATCCTCGCTCGGGGGAACTCTCTCGTGTCGGCGGTACTCCCGCTGTTTCTTCAAGTTCCTAGTCGCTGCACTGGAAGTCGATACAACCGAGCGGAGAATACTTCGAGGAGATAGATGCGCTCGAAGCTTGCCTCTAGCACCTGCTGCGCGAGTGCTGCCTCATCGACCATCCCAGAGAGTTCTTCTCCATCAGCGATAAGGAGGAGCCAGACCTCCGAGCAAAAACGGCGGTACTCCGGCAACTTCTTCATCTTCTTAGCCACGAGTTCCGGAACAAGTGCGGAGTGGGTGCCGACCCACTCCGCATCCGGCGAACCCCAGGATAGGGTGCTAATGCCGGGGATACGGTGGATATGGACGAAGCTGAGCAAGCCATCGAGTCCTGCTGCTCGCAGTTCTTCCCATTCCAACTTCAGGTGTGCGGTCTCAGACCTGGGGATGTGTGCCTCAACGAAGTCCGCGAGAGCCTGCCCCAGCTGCTTGCTCTCCGAAAGCTTGGGTAGAGGCTTCTTACTCCAGAAGAAACTCGCATGGACGACGGGGAGACCGCGCTGCATAAACTCAAGGCGGGCAGCGTCAACTGCCGCATTCCTCAGCATCTCCTGCTCGCGGCGTGGTGCGTTGATGATTCGGGCTAGTTCAATGCCAAGGGGACCATGCGGCGTGTCCACGAGAAAGTCAGCAGCAGGCGGATCAATTTTCCTCACATCACCTGCTGGGAAGTCGGAAAGCAGCCGACGAAACATCTCGAAGTGCTTCCACTCCTTATCGTCCTTGGCGGTTGTACTGGTCTTGCGTGGACTCACCTGCGGGCACCTCCGGGTGTCACGTGGGACGAATCAGTCCGTTGGTAGCTGACCCCACCGCACCTAGCTGACCCAGCAGTTTGCAGGAAGGGCCCTGGAAGGCCTTGGGAGCCACGAACGCCCACGCAGTTCTCCGGACATCTTCCGACGCTTAGTGGGCCCTTTCCGGCTACTTGGAGGACATTCCCGAGCCATGGGGCGGGACTCGGAGGCCTGGGGTTTTGGCAGCGACTTTCGCGGCGCCTATCGTGGCTCTTGCGAATCTACGCTTTCCCCCTGTGCTCCTAGGGGGCTGGCCCCTGTTTGCAGCCTATGCGCCCCGCCCTGGGAGCCCCCAAGAGCCACAGAAACCGAGACGGCTACCCCCGCCCAGCAGCGTGGCCCTGAGAGACTCCTGGAGTCCCTGGCCGGACTGTTTGGAGCTGGGCTGGACCTACCTTCTGCGTTTCTTGTCGGCGTCCGCAGAGAACGATTCAGCGTTCTTCAAGCCGCCTTGCGTCCATGGGTAGCTGTGTCCGCACTGATGGCAGTATGCCGGGGGCTGATAACTCCCTGGACTCACGGGATACGGGAGAGGAGGACCAAGCAATCGGTGCTTATGCTTCTTTCTGACCCCCCGGATGTACTCCTTGCAGCCGCCACAGGTCCGCACGCTGCTGCAGCCACAGGTCGTGCAGCAAGCGGAATCGCGCGGTGACGGCTTCCCTCTCGTTGCGACAGCGTTGATGACGTGCCCCTGCTCGCAGAGCAACGCATCGTAGAATTCATCGTCCATAGGTACCTCAAGTTCACTGCGGGTTTGCCCCCCACCAACCCAACTTATTCGCCCCCCTGTGGCCGATTTTCCGGGTGATTTTCTCGGGGCCTACCGTGGTCTTCCCCGCTCGAAAGGAGCGGTCGGGCCTCATGCCTGCTGTGCTACCGTGGCTCACATGAAGAACTCTCGCCGCAGCCTCGTTCTCGGCTGGGCTTTGCTCGTAGGAGTACTCGCATCAAGTTGTGCGTCCGTGGAGCGCCCCGTGGTGCAGCAGCACTCGGTGAAGGAACCCACGACGCAGCAGCACTCGGTGGAGCAGCACTCCTACCTAGCCCAGTCGGCAGTGGCCAACTGCCTGCCCAGGGACCCTTCGATCGTCTGCTGCATCAAGAAGTTCCCCCTCACCCCGATGGAGAGCTGCGGTGCCACCGCAGTGGAAGTGGCCGAAGTTCTCAATGGCGCCAAGGTCCTCAACGAAGCCGCGCAGACTGATGATGACTCCGCGGAGAAGCCAGAAGAGGACGACGAAGCCCACAATGCCCACCTCCCGGAATGGAAGCGGGAATGCATCAGGGGCTACAAGAATTGCCAGGAGTTCGGTTGGACAGGTAACTGCCATGACTGCCTCCGGTACTGCGAGGGGCAGCACGCTTGGCCTACCGCAACGTGTGGACCGCCCAAGCGCAGAAGCAGGTGAGGCGATGGACCCTCTGGACGTCGACTGGTACCAGGTACGAATGCTGGACAATCGGGTTCAACAGGGCCAAGCCCTGGAACTCACCGTTCAGGTACGCGAGCTGCTCCGGCGCACCGCCAGAACGGTGGCCATCAGCGATGCCGAGGCCGCCAAGGCTCTTGCGGATGTGACGAGTGCCACGGCTCTACTTCAGAGTATTCGTCATCGCGTCGATTCCGGCACGCAGCGGATCATGCGCGCCCTGGACACGATGTACCGTCTCCGGAAGAAAGGTGACATCCAAGGGGCCCGCCAACAGATGCAGGAAGTGCTTGCCGTGGAGGTCGTGCCCCACTTCCGAGAAATCGCTGAAGGTCAGTTAGAGGAATTGGACTCGTTGCCGTAAGCACTCAATACGCGATGTCCATGCGCACCTTGAGCACCGTGCCCACGGGCAGCGCGGGCGAGCTGCGCAGGTGCAGCGTGAACGTCGTGCTGCCCCAGAAGCTCGTCGCCAGCTCGAACCGCAGCCGCTTGCCCGGCTGGAAGTTGCCGAACACCGACCCGCCTCCCTCACTCGAGTGCACGTGCCCCGACAGCACCGTGCCCGCCCAGGGTGACTCGATCTCCGCCTCGCAGCTCAGCGTGTAGCCCGCGCAGTACTTGTTCACCTCGAGCGTCGCCCCGCCGTCCTCGACGATCTTCACCTCGAAGCTCAGCTGCGTCCGCGCGTTCGCTCGCGCCCCCGGCTTGCCCGGCGTGTGGATGTTCCTCGCCTCGCCCCGGTGCTCCATCGCCCGCGTGTACAGCGTCTCCGACAGGTGAGCCATTGCATCCGTGAATGACGTCGTCGACATGGACTTCCCCTTCCGCAACCCCCCGTCGAAGCGCAGTGCAACGACAGGGCCACGACCTCTGCAGAAGGGATTCGCTGCGCCATTTCGGGTTTCGCAGGGCCAGAGGCGCAGGATTTGCGCCTGTGCCCCCGTAAGCCTGCAAAAAACAGGAAGACTCGGCCCTACGCGCGGGCCACCGGTGCCACCGCGGGCCCCGTGTCACTCACCGGCTGCGAGGCCTCCGCCAGCGCCTCGATGCGCGCCAGCAGCTCCTCGATGTGGCCCCGCTCCACCCGCGCCGCCGCCGGGTTGCTCAGGTTCGCGAAGCGCAGCAGCGTCAGCTGGGCGGACAGGTCCTCCACCAGGCCGATGCTGTGCTCCAGCTCCGCCGTCGCCCCCTCGTACAGCCGCTGCAGCCGCTCCTTCACGCTCGCCGGTGCCGCCGCCAGTGCCACCTCCATCTCCTTGAGCCGGCGCTCCTGCGCCCTCAACCGGGCGACGAACCGCTCGAGGATCTGATGCTCCCGCGCCTGCTCCGTGGCCCACGCGCTGTCCAGCGCCGCCTGCCGCCAGCACTCCTCCAGCCGCGCTGCCACCTCATCCAGCCTTCGTGAGCGCTCGCTGCGCGTGTCCGTCGTCGCGCACCCCGCTGCCTCTCCCGGCGCCAGCAGCACCGGCAGCGTGAAAGGCCACAGCGCCATCGTGAGCAGCGCCTGCCCCACCCGCCCCCGCGCCGAGCCCGGCCCTCGCACCAGGACCACCACCGCCGACAGCACGCCCAGCGCCGCGTATGCCTTGAGAATCCACAGTGCCGTCATGACCGACTCCTCTCTCAGCCCAGCGCGTTGAAGGCCCAGAAGCCCAGGGCCAGGGTGAACGCCAACATCATCCAGGACACTCGCGCGAGGATGCCCACGCGGAAGGCGTCCTCCTCACGCAGCTTCGCCGTCTCTCCCAGCGCCGCGCGCGTCACCGTCTCGGCCATCACCGTGAGCAGCCGGTGAATGCGCGCGCCCGCCGCCGCGCCCGACACCAGGAACGCCCCCACCAGCATCAGCGGGCCGCTCCACTCCGAGTCCAGCCTCCACACCAGGTACAGCGGCGGAGCCAGTCCCGCCAGCAGCAGCGCGCCCGCCGCCGTCGCCGACAGCAGCGAGGCCACCAGCCGCGCCAGCGGCACCCGCGCCGCCACCAGGATGCCCGTGGCGTAGATGGGGCCCAGCGACGCCGCCAGCGACATCAGCACGTTCACCGAGGTGAGCCCCGCGGCGCCCCACCAGGCACTCTGGCCCCGCGCCACGCTGGCCGCCGCGGCGAAGAAGCTGGTGCCCAGCACAATCATCAGCGCCGAGCCCAGCACCACCCCCTGCAGCCGCGCCGGATCCAGCACCCGGTCCACGATGGCCGAGGGCTCGCGCAGCAGATCCGCCAGCAGCGAACGCCCACCCACCGTGGGGTCCTCGCCCTGCTGCAGCGGCTCGCGCTCCTCCTGAGACCAGGGCACGAAGGGCGAGAGCGGCTCGCTCATCACGGGGTTGGCGCGCGGATCCTTGTACCGGCGCGCCAGGGGCGGCTCGGAGGACACCGGAGACTCGACAGCGGCGGGCAGCGCCGGAGCGAT
>DASVVJ010000886.1:0-2242 GCA_036389955.1 Myxococcaceae bacterium | reverse complement strand
GCACGAACGGGTGTTTCGTCAGCCGGTCGAACGCCGCCAGCTCTCCGGCCACCGCCGCCAGGATCTCCGCGGTGAACACGTCCGCGCCCTCTTCCCCCAGCTGCTGCCGCAGCGGTTTGGGCAGCAGCCGGTTCGTCTCGTGGTAGTCCACGCACCACACCGCCCCGTCCACCTCGTACAGCTCCGGGTCCTCCGTCAGGAAGTGCAGCGCCACGTAAGGGCTGAACGTCCAGTCCAACAGCCGCGTGGGCAGCCCGTGGTGCTGCGCCAGCGCCAGCCAGTCCCAGATCGTCTCGCACGGCTGCGTCACCCCGCGCGAGTACTTGCGGAAGGCGCGCAGCAAATCCCGCTCGTGCGCGGCGAACAGCCCCTCGTTCCGGTTGAGCGAGGTGGACAGGTCATGCCGGATGTCCGGCACCCCGCGAAAGGCAAAGCTCGGCCGGAAGCGCTCAATCTTCGGGTTCCATGAGCCCTCGAAGAGCGCCTCCTGCAGCTCCAGCCAACTGTTGACGCGTTGCTCTTTCACACAGGTTCAGGGTGGGCCTCGAACGCCGGCCGCGCTCGCGGTGTCAGGTGTAGCTGACCCAGCCGCGCCGTGCCATGCCGGCGTGCGTGCTCCGAGCCGAAGAAGCGAATGAAGTCCGAGGTGTGCAGCGAGAAGAACGAGAGATTGTCGGCCTTGTCCAGCAGCGCGCGTTCGGCCTCTTCGCTCGTGCGCTCATCGTGGGTGAGCAGCCGGCAGACCCGCTCGCGCGTGCCCAGCTCCACCCCCAGCTCCGCCAGCAGCTCCCGCGCCATGTCCGCGCTGCGCGCCGGAGAGGAGCCCTCGAACAGCGGGCCTTCCACCTCGTGGAAGAGCGCCGCCACCTGCACCGCCAGGTCCGCCTCCGGCTCCAGCCGCAGCACCCACTGCCAGGTGTCCAGCGAGTGCTGGTAGTGCGCCCGGCCATGCGCCTGGTTCATGTCATGCAGCGTGCGGTGCCGCTCCAGCAGGCAGTCGAACACCGGCCCCGCGCACGCCGTGTTGCGCCGGGCGATGAGCCCCTGGTAGCGCGTGAGGATCTCCCGCGCCGCGCGCGCCAGGTCCTTACCCTGCGCGCCCACCAGGTGCAGTGCCAGCCGCTCCGCCCCCGCCACCGAGTACACCCGCGCGTCCCACGAGGAGGGCTCGAAGCCGGAGCGGAGCCATTCCTCCACATCCAGCCGCAGGACCTGGGCGCCCACTCCGGCGGCCAGCGGCTGCACCGTCACCGAGGGGAACTGCGCCGCCACCTGCGCCCAGCTCTCCTTGGCCTTCAGGACTTCCGCCTCGAACTCGGACAGCAGGAGCTGACGAAGCATTGCGCCTCCCGGGCTGGGCCCTCCTCGGGCCAAGTGCTGTCCAACCTATATTCACCTACCTGAGGCTACTACCAGCGGGGGTGGGGAGGGCTTCGTGGGCCACTCCACACAGGCGGGGCCAGGGCGTGCACCACCCCACACCGCACGCGTCACGAACGTGTGACAGCGCACAGGTGGAAGCGGGCTCAAGCCACCTGGTAGCAGGGGCGTTGGGGCGCTTTCACGGGAGCGGGGGGCCGGGTGAGAGCGCCAAGCAGGCGCAGCAGCTCCTCGCTGGCGAAGGGCTTGCGCAGCAGGCACACCGCGCCCTCGAAGCTGGGCAGCTCCAGAGTGAGGCCGGTGGTGAGCACCACGGGGAGATTCACCAGCTCGCGCTGCGCATGCAGCAGCCGGATGAGGTCCCTGCCTTCGATATCGGGCAGCACCCAGTCCAGCAGCAGCACGTCCACGTGCGGCTCGTTGAAGAAGGCCCTCAGCGCGGCAAAGCCGTTGGAGCAGGGCACCACCCGGTAGCCCGAGTGCTCCAGCAGCTCCATCACCGTCTCGCGTAGGTCGGCATCATCTTCGGCCAGGACAACAACAGGACGAGACATGCGCAGGGGACCTCGGAGGACGCAGAGGGTTCAGGCAAGCGGGGCGTCCAGCTCTCGCGCCTGCCGAAAATGAAGAACCCCTCGGTCCATTCGCCTCGTCCCTGGGTCAGCGGACCGCGGTGGCCTGCCCGCCTGCCCGCTGGCCAGCAGGGCTCAAGGCCTGCCTGGATCCGACGGCTGGTTGAAGGCGTAGGCGTCCGCCCCGGGGGCCTTGTCCTCCTGGAAGAGGGGGCACTTGGAGCAGGTGAAGCTGTCCCAGTCCTTCTTCACCGCCACATCCACACAGGCGCTGTAGAAGCGGCAGTGGA